>JAFIEX010000008.1 GCA_020832365.1 Crocinitomicaceae bacterium | reverse complement strand
TCACGGACAGCGAATAGTGCGCAATCCACCATCACGGTCTTTTTCTTTCCTGCTGGTTCTCTTACACCTTTTTCTTCGGTGATTGGAGTAGGAGCAAAAATATAATCTGTTACAGACTCAGGCGTTGGATCTGGCGCAGTTTTAGCCTCTTCATAGACTTGATCAATAATCTCCTTAATGCGGCTTTCTGTATCAACAACAAAAGCGTCATCAATACCATTTTCTAATAATGTCTGTATTAATTTTGGATATGGATCACGTGTGAAATGTTCTTCTAAATCATCGCGATACCATTCTTTTCTTACACCAGACGTGTGATGTCCAAGCAATGGTACTTTCGCATGAACAAGGAACGGTCTTCTCTCTGCACGAATAAGGTCAATTACCTCTTTGATAGTTTCGTAGGATGTAACAAAGTCACTTCCATCAATTGTTCTGACCTCAATGCCTTTAAAGCCCTTTGCATAGTGAGTGATGTCTTGTGCCCTTGTTTCTTCAGCATTCGCAGAAATATCCCAGTCATTGTCTTGTACTAAATATAAAATGGGTAATTGTTTCAAAGCTGCCATTTGCAAGGCTTCAGAAAACTCACCCTCTGTGCATGCAGCATCACCAATAGAACAAACAACAACAGGGTTTTTTCCATTGAAATTTTCAGCTAAGTTTTGCTTTTCTTTATACTGAATACCCATTGCAACTCCAGTTGTTGGAATGGCCTGCATACCGGTTGCAGAAGATTGATGAGGAATCTTGGGCATATCAGACCTGTTCAATGAAGGATGCGAGTAATAGGTTCTACCGCCAGAGAATGGTTCATCTTTTTTGGCAAAAATATGCAGCATCAATTCCTTCGGAGTAATCCCGATACCTAAAAGTATACTATCGTCACGGTAATACGGGGCTACCCAATCTTGAGGTAACAGCTGCATTCCAAGTGCCAACTGAATGGCCTCATGTCCACGTGATGTTGCGTGCACATATTTACTTGTAACTTCTTTATGCCTCTCATATTTCTCTGCTAAGGTTTTTGCAGTGCACATGAGTTCAAACGCACGCTCTAATACAAAAGCTTCGATATTAATTTTGTTTTTTACTTTTTTCAAAGTTGTTTTAGCCATTTAAATTAATTTGGTTGGCTAATTTAATAAATTCTCTGCTTTGCGTAATGCTTTTATTGAATTTTAATCAATTATGGGTAAACATATTTTTAATCGGTTAATTTATATTTTCATTGTTTGTTCAAAAAAAAACATAGTGCATATCTGATGTTGTAAAATAAATATTTAGATTTGCCTAAAATTTAATTTAAAGGCATGAAGAATTATGTTTTTGCGTTATTCGTTTTTGTAAATATTTATGGGTTCTCACAAAGTAAAATTGTTGGTGTCGTGCAGTCTGAAACCAATGATTTATTAGAAGGAGCAAAGGTTACTCTGCACAAAACAGGTAAAATTTGGGAAGTTAAGACCGATAGGTTGGGTACGTTTGAATTTTCAGTTTCGAATGGATCTTATCAATTGCTAATAGAAAGAGCAGGTTTTCAAAGCCATAACGAGACCATAGAAGTAGACCGAGAAATGGTTGTTGAGAGAAAAATAACCATTTATTTGGATGTTTTCCAATTTGAAGAAATTGCCATTGTCAGTGAATCCATGGGGCTAACGGATAGGACACCATACAATATACATACTTTGGATGCAAAAGGAATAACGATGAAAGGGTCTCCTTCTGGGATGATGGGGTTGATCCAGAGGGAGCCGGGGGTTAATGCTGCTGAAATGGGGCATGGTATTGTTAAACCTTTTATTCGTGGTTTAGGATTTTCCAGAGTTGCAACAATATATCAAGGAGGAAAATTAGAAAACCATCAATGGGGTGCAGATCATGGCTTGGGATTAAATGATTTAGGTATTGGAAGTATTGACATCATTAAAGGCCCTGCATCTTTGCTCTATGGCTCAGGAGCTCTAGGTGGTGTACTTGTCATGAATGATGATCAACACTATCTTTATCGCTCAGAGTGGTCTGGAAATATTGGTACAACATTAAATACTGTATCTAGCGGTGTTAGAACTTACGGGTCTATTGGAAAAAGATGGGATAATGGCTATTATTTTGCTGTTGATGCTGCTTATGAAAATCATGCAGACTATTATGATGGAAATAACCGTCTAATCGGAAATAGTAGGTTTAATACAAGTACCATTCGACTGCATACTGGCTATCAATCGGGGGATTATAAAGCAAGATTGGCCTATTCATTTAATCAGCAGTTCTTGGGGATCATAGAGGATGATGAGATGGAGGAAGGAGAGAGTCTTGCAACTTTTAGAGGAGATAGAAGCATGCAGTTGCCTTTTCAGGATGTAACTGATCATATCGTTTCTTTGTTGCAACAATATAGAATAAATGACCAATGGACAGCTCAAGCTGATGTGGTATTTCATCATAATGATCGAAAAGAAATAGAAGATGACTTTGACGAAATAGACCTTGGTTTATTGCAGAATCATCTTTTTTACAATATTCGTTTTTTGCACAAGCCTAACGGGAAATTTTCAGGGACTTACGGATGGCAAGGTGCTTTTTTAGATATGAGCAATCATATAGAAGCCGAAGAAATATTAATTCCGAATGCTACTTATTTTGAAAATGCTATTTATACTGTTGGAACTTTTAAACCCAACAAAATGAATACTATTCAAGCGGGTTTCCGTTTTGATTATAGGCCAATGCTTGCTAATGCTAATCAGGAGAATATTATTGAAGAAGGTTATGTTTTACCTGGCGACCCCGCAGATAGGAAATTAAACCTTACATTCTTTGGCTTAACGGGTTCGTTGGGCTATACTTTTCAACCAAATCAACAAAATATGTGGAAATTGAACTTTTCGTCGGGTTTCCGTTCTCCAGATGTTGCTGAGTTGCTTTCGAATGGTCCTCACCCTGGTACCAATAGATTTGAAGTAGGAAATGTAAATTTTCGCAGAGAGCAGAGTGCTCAAGGGGACTTGACCTGGTTAAGGAACACAAAATTCACTACCGTTGCAATTAGTTCCTTTGGTAATTTTGTAGATAATTATATCTATTTTTTAGACAGTGGCGATACAACAAATACAGGACTAAATATTTGGGAGTTTCAACAAACAAATGCCTTTCTTTATGGTGGAGAGGTAGAATTTACATTCAAGCCGCTTGGAAACGAGCGTTTGGCAATACACTTACTTGGAAACGTTGTTCGAGGATTGGATATAACAAATAGTGGATTTTTAACATTTGTTCCTGCAGATAGAGCAGGGCTAGATATCCGTTTTCAACCTTTTAAAGACAGTCCTTTCAATATTGAAATGGGTTATGAACGCGTGTTTTTACAAAGCAGACCTGGTACTGGAGAACAGCAAACAGAAGGCTATAATTTATTGCGCTCCACCTTGAGTTATGCGTTTATTATGGACAAAAGGAAGTTAGAACTTGGGATTTCCGGGTTCAATCTGCTTAATGAATCATATATTGATCATATTTCTATTTTACGCGCTTTCGATGTTACTAGTCCTGGAATTAATGTAATGTTAAACTTGCGTTACACTTTTTAAGAATTAAATTATAACTTTTGTAGAATGTTTATCATTTCACTTTTTTGACTGGCTATATCGAAATTAGCTTCGGTGTTGTTCCGTACCCTTTCTATTTGGGAATAATGATTGCAATTATTGGTTTAGTATTATCAATTATTTGGGTAAAGGGTACGAATGTATTTGTGGAAAAGAAGCAAATTTCGGACGATAAAAGACAACTAGAAAATGTATTTATACCAACCACTTTTCAAAAAACCCTGATTTTTTAGTTGATACTGAATATGTGGATTTGAAGCGTCCGAAAAAGTGGAACAATGTCATATCAAACGCTAACACTTCGTCTCAACAAAAGTCCATTGCATTAATAATGATTTAAAAATCAATAAAGAGAATGCATTAAAAAGAGCTGAAAGCATTTTGATAAATAACAAAGATTACAGTTTTAGTAAAGTATATTTTATTTTCGATAGAAAACTTTATACCTATAAAATACAACAGGGAGTTGTCATTGTTGAATGATAACTCCCTGAGGCTTGCCCGACTCGCAAGTCTGACACTGCAAATATACAAAAATTTTATTAAATGAAAAAAATCATTAACAATTTCATCAAAGACGTCAAAGTTGAACTGGATGATGAATTTGATTTGAATTTTGACATTGAAAGTAATGGGTTAATAGCAGCAGTTTATCCAGCTTTTTGGTGCGTTGGACAGCTTTTTACTGGTAAAATGTTCAATCACTTTTCTAAAAAGAAAATGATATTTTGGGGTAAGTTCCTAC
This sequence comes from Crocinitomicaceae bacterium, assembly GCA_020832365.1. GTDB lineage: Bacteria > Bacteroidota > Bacteroidia > Flavobacteriales_D > Crocinitomicaceae > JAFIEX01. The sequence goes on along the minus strand of JAFIEX010000008.1, from coordinate 31,594 downwards.
AGGGGTTTGCTATTTTGTTTTTCCCTTTCACATCAGCATTTCTTTTTCTGTTAATTATTTCTGCACTTTTAGGATTGGGTACCGCACTAGCTTATCCTACTTTTTTAATAACAATTGCTCAAGTAAAATCTCCAAAACAACGAGCCGAGAGTATAACTGCAGCCATTTTTCTGATTGCTGCTATTACAATTACCTCCGCGCTATAGTGGTTCAACTTCGCATGCCGAAAATTTAGATTATTCAAACGAATTTTTCAGCACTGTGAAGTACTAATTTACTCTTTCTTTGTGCTATTGTTGAAAAGGTTTGAAAAACATATAATCTAAGTACGTTCAAAATCATACATTTGTAATAGAAAATTTTAATAAATTGTAAATGGCAATGAAAAGTCAAAGGTTACATAACTTCATAGAAGAAGTAACCAAATATTTCGACTTGGAATCTGATTTAGATAAATTAGATAAAGTCCATGAGAATATTGTAAAGGATATCGCTATCAAAGGTACCAATTTGTGGATTTTAATGTTTGCTATAATTGTAGCATCTGTAGGTCTGAATATGAACTCCACAGCTGTGATCATTGGTGCCATGCTTATTTCTCCATTAATGGGACCAATTAATGGAATGGGCTATAGTATCGCAACCTACGACTTTGCATTACTGCGACAGTCAGTAAAGAATTTCACTTTTGCTGTTGTTGCGAGTTTAATTGCTTCAACAACATACTTCGCTTTGAGCCCAATATCTACTGCCTATTCAGAACTGCTGGCTAGAACTAGTCCAAGTATTTATGATGTGCTTATCGCTTTGTTTGGTGGAACAGCTGGTATTATTGCTATCACGAGTAAACAAAAAGGAAATGTTATTCCTGGGGTTGCTATTGCAACGGCTCTGATGCCACCACTATGTACAGCAGGATATGGGTTGGCTACTGGTCAATTTGATTTCTTCTTTGGTGCTTTGTATCTATTTACTATTAACACGGTATTTATAGCATTATCGGCATTATTGGTTTCCCAAATTTTAAAGTTTCCAATTCGAACGATTGTTGAACCAGAGCAAAAAAGAAACGTCAACAGATGGATTTGGAGTATTATTATGATTGTTCTGCTGCCAAGTATTTATTTTGGTTATCAACTAGTGCAACAAGAAAAATTTAAGGAAAATGCCAATCGTTTTATTTCTAATATTTCATTTTTTGAAGAGAACTATTTGTTAGATAGTGAAGTAGATGCTCGAGAGAAATTTATATTATTGGTTTATGGAGGCACGACCTTTACAGAATCCCAAAAAGAGGCTGTTAAATTAAAGGCTCTAGATTTTCAGTTAAAGGGAGCTAAAATTAATATAAATCAAGGGTTAGCATTTAAAGAAACGGATGAAAAAAACTTTGAAATAGCTAATTTAAGAAATGAAATTGATGTTTTTTATCAAAAACTAAAACGCAAAGAATACGAAATAGACAGTATTCAAAAAAGAAAAAAATATGGCGAATTTCTTCTAAAAGAGATACAGCCAATATTCCCTGAGATTGTTGCTTGTTCTTTTAGTGAATCATATCTTTTTACAGATTCAACAACTACAGAAGGAAACCTAACCTATTTTGTTTATTTTAAATCAACAGGGAATTTAGAAAATAAAGAGTTAAAAAGACAAAAATTAACGAATTGGTTAAAGCGTAGGTTATCTCATGATAATATATTGGTAATACTCGAAAAGAAGGAGGGCAATTGATTTTGCTTTGAAACCAAATAAGAAATGTTAATTTTATCAGCTGGTTTTTAATTAAGAATAATATTTTTGTCAAATTTGCAGCATGAGAGTTTTAGAAGAAATAGCACACCCGAGATATAAAATTCAAATTTTCTCTTACAATGCTAAATATATTGTTAAAATCGAATTAGGGCAATTTGAGCAAGTATATAAGATTGGAGAAACTGATCTGATGGGTTTAGGTGATGTCAAGGCAATGATTAACGAAGATTTTTTGAAAAAATGCTTACCTAGATTTGTAGCGATGAGAGAAGATTGGGATAAGGCCTTTAGAAATAAAAATAATGAAGCTGAAAAACAAAACGACTAACATTAATAAAATGAAAATTAGAACTTTAAACATATTTATATTAGGTATAACTTTAATATCTACAATTTCTTCGTGTGGTAATAAAACAGCTGCTGACGAAGATGGGCAAATAATTGTGCAAAGAAAAGTAAAATCAGATTCAACAGATGGTTTAGCAATTGCCTATTACGTTCAAGATTCAATTGCTACGGGTTTTAATTTTTACCGTTCTATAGACTCTATGTTGAGAGCCGAGGAGAAAGAATTTGAAAGACAATTGCGTTCAAGGTATGAAAATTATCAAGCCTATGAAAATAAAATTCGTCAAAGAATGGAAGCAGGGGAAATAACTGGTTATCAGTTAGATGAAATACAAGAGGAAGCTATGAGAAAACAAGAATCTATAGCAAACTTTGAAAGACAAAGAGGTGGGGAATTGCAAAGGGAATCCATCAAATATCAAACCGCTTTAATGAACAAAATTTCCGAGGCAGGCAGAGAGTTTTCTGAAAAAAATGGAATTGATATGTTATTCTTTTACCAAAAAGGTGGACAAATAACCTATATTTCAAACGCTTTTGATGTAACAGAACAATTCATAAAGTTTTTAAATAATCGGGAAAAGGAAATTAAAGAAGATTTTGACGCAGACCTTGATGCAGTTGATACAAATCAGGACCAAATGGGACTGAATCTATAGTCCTATGTTTATAATTCAAGAAAAAAAGAAAAAAAATGTTGCTGAGTTTTTGATATTGATGTATCAAATTGAGGACTTATTGAGATCATTTGATTTTGATATAAGTCGTATAGAAAATGAATTCATTGCGCCGCAAGTAGCAAGCCCATCTTTAATGCCCACCATGATAGAATGGTACAGTTCTTTAGTTGCAGAAATGAAAACCAACAAACTCGAAAAGAAAGGGCATGTTTCTGAAGTTCTTGAAGTAACCAATGAATTAATTTATTTACACAATACCTTACTGACTGTGCTCAATGATGAAAAGTACAAAGATTTGAATGCGCGAGCAGATCAGCACATATCAGCTTTTAGAGCGAAAAGTGACCTTGGGAATATTCATCCTGTTGAAGTTTGTTTAAATGCCTTATACATGAAGCTTTTATTTAAGATGAAAGGACAAACTATTTCAAACGCAACTGAGGAGGCTTTCGATAGCATGAGAGTTTTACTCGCTTACCTCACCAAAAAATACCATGAAATGTATCAAAATCAATAAGTTAGCTATGTTTTCTTTTTAGTTCCTCTTTCAAGAATAACAAATCCTGAATTCTATTTTTTTTTCCAGCTCCTCTAATATTTTGCGCTGTATTTGTATAGAAATTGTGTTTTTGCAAAAAGTCTAATTGAAAATCAACCCATTCAAGATCACTCATGAATTTTCCAATTGCTTCCAGCTCTTTTCTAAGATCATTAGCGATTATTTGATAGTCAGCACGACCGAGATAGTCATGATCTGCGTCACATATTATTTTTTCCAATAAACTAACTGGCTCCACGTCTAATTTTGTGGCATTAATCATTTTGCATATTACTTCAATCTCTTCATTTGAATAACCAAATTTAGGAAGCTTTTCTTTTGCAAATTCAATAGAAAGGCTTTCATTGAATTGGTATTCAAAGATGTATCCAACATCATGCAATAAACAAGCAGTTCGAAGTAGTAATATATCTGATCGGTTAACTCCTTCGAGCTTCGCAATACGAACCGCAGATTTCTCAACATTCAAAGTATGACGATGCGAATGATAGAAATAGTGCTTCGGTAGGTTGCGTTGCAGTTTCTTTACGATATACCTTTTAGCGTGATCAAAATCCATACCCTGTAAGTCGCACTTTTCTCGAAGTTTACTATTTGGGAGTAATCCTTCTTGAAACAATGACCAATCCTCTTTTATATCCAAAACTTTAAACACCTCTAGCTTTGCCCCATGTTTAATTTCTCTTTTTCCTTGATAGGCTATATTAATATAATCACTTATTCTATGAGCTATTTCTGTTGAAATGGCAATTTGATTATTTTCAGCAGAATGCTCTATTCTAGATGCGATATTTACCGTGTCTCCCCATACATCGAAAGTCATTTTATTGCTTCCAATTATTCCAGCGACCAGCGGGCCAGCATGCAACCCAATGCGTATTTTCCAATTGGGCTTTTTTTTCATTTTTGATTGCACAAAATTACGCATCTCAATAGCAGCTAATGTAGCCCTAACCTCTGGCAAGCCATTGTCATCATTAACCCCTGAAATACACATGTATGCATCTCCAATTGTTTTTATTTTTTCTAACTTGTAGCGTTTAACAATTTCATCGAATTTATTAAAGAAAAAATCTAATTCAGCAACAATCTCTAATGGTTTCATTGTTTTTGATAGTTGTGAGAAACCAATAAAATCGGTGAACAAAACTGTTGCATTTTCATTTCTTCGCGGCTTAAATCTTCCTGTTTTATCTAACTCTAAAAGCACTTGCTCTGGGAAAATATTTTTGAGCAACTGCATGATTCGAACATCTTTGAAATATAAATTTTTTAATACATCTACCTTGGCTTTAACGAGGTTTGGATGGAATGGATATACAACAAAATCCGCCGCACCGAATTTCAATCCTTTAATCAATTTAGACGCACTGTCATTAGAGTCAGCAATAATGATAACGTGTGTCGCGGCTGAAATGGTCTTCTTTTTAACTATTTCAATTAAATCTTTATCTTGGCTTTTTAATAAATCCATATTTATGAAAACGATACCTACATGTTTTTTACTAACCAACTTAATTAGTTCACTTGTCGAATCTGCAACACTCACATTATTCCCCGAACCCCTTAAAATAAGTTGTAGCGCATGAAGATGTTTTTCTTCTTTATCTAATAGCACTATGTTGATAAATCGCTCCATTCGTTGTTAAATTTAATAGTTTTCTTTAGAAAATATTCATCTTTAACTAAATTAAATCTTTTGATTCACTAACATTAGTTGAAAACTATTAATTAGGATGAGTTTTTTATTTTAATTAAATCAACAACTTTGTTTTATAGTTTCATCGTAACTAATTGGTTTTCTTGTGTTATACAACCGGTCAAAAATATATTATGACAAAGTTTTACATTTTTCTTTTATACTTACTAATCGTTTTTTGTTCTTTTTCACAAGAAGATCATTTTCTATCAGGTAATGATAAGGCCTATCTATTCCATACAGTTAGGAAAAGTCCTATCTTAGAGTTAAACATAGGAAGATATTTGGACTATCGAGGCCCCATGATCTACCTTCCAAATGGTGAAATCAATTATGATTCAATCGAGCTTTTAATCATTAACGAACCTGCCTTACTGAAGATTTTATCCTCCGAGATTAGTAAGGCTCCAAAAGGAGTTTTGGCTGAGGCTGCCAATAAACAAGCAGTATGGGAGTTAAACAAACTTTTGCATGCATACCGTAAAAATAATTTAGAAAAAGAAGGTTTGTCTGGAGCATTTAATCGCTTTGAAGAGGAAATTCTTTCTCAGTTACCTGAAGTTGCGATAAGAAGAAAAGATGATAAATTGGAAATAAATCCTAAGTTGATCAATATTTGGAACCCAAGTTTAGCATTCAATGACCGATTGGCTATGTTAGATGGATTTGGCAAATGGACAATTCAAGAGAGAAGGCAAGTAATTGAAGCATTTAATTACGCTACAAATGCTTTTGTTGAAAATCGCGCTAAGGAAATATTTCTTTCTCTTGGCGGACAAGCAGATCTTTTTATAAATGTTTTGGTTGCTGCTGGTGATGGTTCTAGTACTTCGGGACTTTTTGAGGAACGCGAAAAAGATGAGAGAGGCAGATGGAACAAAGGACTCCCTAAAGCCGTTGGATTATTTCCCTACGATACGCAAATTATTCTAGACGAGAAAAAGAAAAAGAATAAGGAGAAAATTGAACCGCTTAGATATGCCATTCGCAATTTTGAAACTTTCGGAGAGGAGAGGGTTACCAAGGTACATTTAGATGTTTGGGGATATAATAGCGAAAAACAAACAACAGTAGTAATTGAAAAAAATGGTTGGAGTTATCCTCTTTTTGGTTCAACAGAGTCTCGTTTTTTATCCCCTGATTCTAGTTTCACTGGAAAGGCTACCTATTATACTTTTATAAATAGGGTGCAACTTGATATAAACGTTTTGGAAGAAAAAATTAGTGGTAAACGAGGGTATGATTACCAAATTCAATATACTGACAAAAAAAGAAAAGATAAATTGCTTCAAATTAACAAGCTAGAAAAAGAACTTAGTGACGCGAGAATGAATCCGATAACAACGAAAGATAGAAAGTTAAAAACAGAATCAGGCAAAAAGTATCGTAAAAAAAGTCAAGAAAAGCTAATCAGTTATTATAACCAACTGAAAGCATTGGAAAAGAAAATAAAAACTTTGAAAGAGGAAAAACAAATTGCAATTGATTTACAGCAAGAAAAAGAACAACAAAAAAGTAGAATGCTAGATTTAATCGGCAGAAGGTGGATGCCGTTTTGGGAAAAAGACGGTTTTTTTACATTTGAAGATGGCGCTACTTTTGATTTGCTTACACAAACTTTTACTTTTTCTCAATCTGCTCAATCCGAGCAATTTGAAATTCGTTTGATTGCTATACCATATAGTCATACGAGTGACCAAGTAGACGAAGTCATGTTGCACATTAATATTTTGGATGCTAAGCCCTTTTTCAATGCGAAAATTCAACTGAATATAATAGATCAATTTGCTTCAGATAAATTCGAATTGGACGGACCACTTTTAACACAAAACGATTCTTTGGCGATTCGTCAATTTTTTGAAGCAATGCTGGATAAAAACAAACCTTTTAAAATAAATGCAAAAGGTGGAGGAATAGGAGAGATGGGTAAAAATGGTGTGATCGTTGCGCTTGCCCAAAATGAAATAGCCAATTATCCTGGATCAACAAAGGAAGAGAGGAACAATGCTAAGTTTTCTGAGGAGTTTCAATCTCTAAGAACAACAGGGGTATTTCTATTAGTAGATCGGGAAATAAAATGGATTGTTCAAAGTTTTACGGATCCAGTTAAATCGAATTTCCTTGCTCCCAATAAAACTATTCAGGAGAAAGCGAAACAATACAAATGGACCAGTAATCAATTATTAAGTGCCTATCGTACATATGCAGTAATGAAGCAATTACAGGATGAACTTAACATTTGGGCAGGAAAAATTTTAACCAGAGAGGAGGCTGTACTTGTTATCGATAGATTGAATAAAACCATAGATAAATCTTCTATTACCATTGGTAATCGGTCAATAAAGTTTAAAGATTTTGAGTAAAATCAAATTTAATCTAAGTTCATTTTAACATCAAAATTAAAATCGACCACGTTGCCAATTTTACTAGATGGGCTCATCCCAAAAGTAGTTCTATCTAATTTTGAAGAGCCACTTAATACGATTACCTTCTGCCCATTTTCTTCACCGACACCAATTAACGACATTTCCACCGTAAGCGGATTAGTTATTCCTAGCATGGTAAACGAGCCTTCCCACTCATAATGCGTGTCTTTTTTAACCAACTTTTTACTCTGAAATTGCATTTCTGGAAAATTTTGCTCATCAAAATACTCATCAGTCATTAATTCTTGGTCACGCACAGAAATATATGTTGTAAGTGCTTTTACAGGCAAAATTACAGTGATATTGCTATTTGTTATTTCTTCTTTAATTGTCATTTCCCCGCGGAAAGTTTTAAACTCTCCTTTTGTTCTGCCATCTTCTGGACCAAGCTCAAAAAACACTTTAGACACCTCTTCATCTATTAACCAACTACCCAGTATTTCCTGGAAGTCAAGGGAAACTGTTTTATCATCATCTTTTGCGGTATCGCTTTGTTTGATACCTAAAGATTCCAATGAAATGGATGATACTTGCTCTACTGGTAAAATAAATGGTGTTACAAAAAAAATCAATCCTACAGAGAATATTTTTAATGGAACAAAATTGGCGTTTTTGAATAAAGCAAATGTCACGCTTAAAATAGCCATACTAATAAGCATTCCCCCTAAAGAAAGAACTCCTCCCAATCGCTCAAATGCATTGTATGCAAATCCAATTACTAATACGCTTAGCAAGGGTAATAGTAAGGCTAAAAAAGTAAATATATATTTCCAATTACCTCGGTTGAATCGCGCTAACTGTAAAAATAAGTGATAAGCAATAACCATAAACCCAGCGACAAATGCTCCTTCAAGGACTTCACCTCTTAAGAAATTAAGTTGCTTAAAGCCGCCAAGTTGCAACAATAAAATCGTGTAAACAATTAGCCATAGTGCTCCACTAGCTGAAAGGAAAATATCATTTTTAAAACCTAATTTGTTTCGAGATACAAATGTTGCTGATAGGTAAAAAGTTGCAGCTATAATAAAACCCAAAGGACCAATTAAAAATGTTCCTAGCGCTGCAACACCACCAATAAATGCGTAACTCACAAGACTTTCTAAATAATTTTCTTCATTCTCAGCCCAAATTATACTTCCAAAACGAATTACTAAGTTACTAATTCCAAGCTTAGCTAAGTGGGTTAGAAAAGGGGTTACTGATGCTAACAAGGCAATAAGTAAGACTTCTTCATTTGTATCAATGAAATATCCTAGAAACGAAAAACTGGTAAAAGGGAAAAAATAACCTAAAAGAAGTGCGAAAATGATCGGTAAGAAAATCCAAAAGAAACTCGTTTTCTGTTTTGTAATTTCACTTATAACAAAGTGAATCGCAATAATTGAAACTAGAACAGAAGGGAATAAATAGGGATTGAGGTCTCCTTCAATTTCGAAAAAATCTGCTGACAGCAAAACAGCGCCAATTCCAAAAATAAAATAATTAATAGTGCGAACATTTACCTCATTATTTCTAGCATGCACTATAGCAGCTAATAACCCACTAAAGATAAGAAAAAGACTGATGATTGTTACCATGGTATATAAGTTTGTGTATAATTAACGAAGGTAGTTGAATTATGTTTAAGAAATAAATATTATTCAGCAACTTTTAGCAATTAAATATAAAAATAATGACATTTTAGAGTTGATTTTAAAAAAAAAATCAACTCTAAGGCAATGAAAGTGAACATCAAGAAATATTCAGAGCCGTGAAAAAAAAGTAAAATCGAATTAGGGTTATACTTTTAAGTTTGTATTAAGTTTAGCTGAAACCCTGACTATTCACTTAGTGTATTGTCAAAAAACCGCCAATCTTCCGTTTTAGGCAGCGGGGCCGTAATACTGATTAGTGTTTTACTAATTGGGTGAGAAAAATCAATTTTTCTTGCATGTAATGATATACTTTTGTCCTTATTCGAGCGTCTAGCCCCATATTTTACATCTCCTTTTATTATACAGCCAATATTAGCAAGTTGCACGCGAATTTGATGATGCCTTCCTGTTTCCAAGTTTACTTCAAGTAAATGATAATTAATAGAAGAAGACAAAAGCTTATAATTCAGAATTGCATTTTTAGCATTTTTATTTTGAACATCTTTGGTGACATAGCTTTTATTTTGTTTTTCATTTTTAACTAATAAATCCTCACATTTTCCTATTAGAATACTTGGCTTGTTTTCAACAACCGCCCAATAAGTCTTACTTACATTTTTTGATCGAAACATTTCATTCAAACGAGTCAATGCTTTACTAGTTTTAGCAAAAATAACAATGCCTGATGTTGGTCTATCTAAACGATGTACCACGCCTAAAAATACGTTTCCTGGTTTATTGTATTTCTTTTTAAGCCAATCTTTTACTTTATCGGGTAGGGGAGTATCGCCTGTTTTATCTCCTTGTGTGATGTCACCCGCTTTTTTGTTGACAACTATAATATGGTTATCCTCAAATAAAACCTCAATCATATGATCATTAATATTGTTCAGATTCATTCGGGAAATCTCGACTTTTAACGTCTTCTATGTATCTTTGAAAAGCTCCCATCATTTCTTCATACAAGTTGTGATATTTTCTTAAAAATCTTGGATTAAATTCATTGTTGATTCCTAACATGTCATGTACGACTAATACTTGACCGTCAACACCTCCGCCAGCGCCAATACCAATAATAGGAATGGAAACTGATTTAGCGACTTTTTCGGCAAGCATGGCAGGGATTTTTTCTAAAACAATAGCGAAACAACCAGCATCCTCTAGTGCTTTAGCATCTTCAATTAGTCTATCTGCCTCAGCATCCTCTTTTGCTCGAACGATGTAGGTCCCGAACTTGTAAATTGACTGTGGTGTTAATCCAAGGTGTCCCATAACAGGAATACCAGCTGTAAGAATTCTAGTTACAGACTCAATTATTTCTTGTCCTCCTTCCATTTTAACAGCATGAGCTCCAGATTCCTTCATTATTTTAATCGCGTTAGATAAGGCTTCTTTTGAATTTCCCTGATAGGAACCAAATGGCATATCTACAACAACCAAAGCTCTTTGAACGGCCCTTACTACAGAGGATGCATGATAGATCATTTGCTCCAATGTGATAGGCAAAGTTGTCTCATGACCAGCCATAACGTTAGAAGCAGAGTCTCCTACCAATATAACATCCATTCCGGCTGTATCTACAATTCTAGCCATGGAAAAATCGTAAGCAGTCAACATAGAAATTTTTTCTCCGTTGTTTTTCATTTCTTGAAGAACATGAGTAGTGACTCTCTTAACATTTTTGTGTACAGACATAGTCTTTTTTTAGCGAAATTAAAAGTTAAAGCTATAAAATAGCAATTATCTATTAAAAAATCTTGTTATTCCCAATTTTCAACAGCTATAAATCCGAAGACGGGTCTATTTTTGAAATTTACAGGATTTAATACAGCACTTGGTTCATCATTGATACCATTAAGTAAAAGCACATATTGCCAACTTTTATCCCATTGATTAAGAACATAATAATAAGAACCTTTTCTAAATTGACCAATAAGATTTTTATCACTTTGGCCAATAAAAGCATTTTTTTCAACTTTTTCAGGACTCCATAGCAGCTCTTTCGGCTCCTTTAACTGATGAATTTTTTCCGGAAAATTAACTATTTCAGGAAAAAATGGACCTTTTATATCATCTCTATCTCGAGCAACAAAAAAGCGCTTTCTTGCTTTACATACACCTTCAATCACTCTGAGCAGCACAATATTATGACCAGCGCTATTGCAACAAGGGTAATCGTGAATATAAAGGACGATTTCTCCAGTATTGGGAGAGGTTTTATAAGCAAGAAGCACTCCTTCACCTCGGAATAGCGGGCTTTGAGGGTTAAAATTATCAGTGTTTATTGAATATAATTCAAAGGTTTGTTTACTATCTTCTTGGAACAACTTGCAATTGAATATTAATTCTATTTGTTCGCTATTAGGTTGTAATTTTATTGCACTCCAATAAGCCGAATATGATTTCCAATAAATCGAAAAATCAGGCGCATTTTTATAATAAAGTGCCGATTTATGCGGCAATTGGTCTGTATGATATAATTGTTTTACGAAAATTGATATATCTCGATCGTTATTAATTATATCCTTGAAACTTTGATGTCCTCCATTGATGAAAATGGCTTGAGGAATTACTGGCATAACACTTGTCGCTGAGTCTCCAGAATTCGGGTAAAAAGAGAGGCAAATGGCTGCTAAAATAATTATGACAACAACAAAACTTTTCATGTACAAAATAGATAAGAAAAAAAAGGAGCGATACTTCGCTCCTTTTTTGTAGCTATAAAACAATTAATCTTCTTTTTTAGACTTCTTTGGTTTTTCAACAGATGTATCTAGTCCGTCTTTTAACTCATTTAAAGACAGTATTATAGCGTCTCCAGATTTAATCGTTGCATTAATGATTTGTTCCGCAAGCGGATCTTCAACATATTTCTGAATAGCTCTTTTTAAAGGTCTAGCACCAAATTTTTCATCGTAACCTTTTTCTACAATAAAATCTTTAGCCTCATCCGTCATTTTAATAAGGTAACCAAGCTCTTCAATTCTTTTGTATAAACTTTTCAACTCCAAATCGATAATAGAATGTATAGATTCGCGAGAGAGTGACTTAAATAAAATCATATCGTCAATCCTATTTAAAAATTCAGGAGAGAAAGCCTTTCTTAACGCATTTTGAATTACAGCTTTTTGATCATCTTCAGAAGCAGCAACTTTAGCAGCAGTTCCAAAGCCGACACCTGTTCCAAAATCTTGTAGTTGCCTAGCTCCAATGTTGGAAGTCATGATGATAATTGTATTTTTAAAATCTATTTTTCTTCCAAGACCATCAGTCATGTGTCCATCATCCAATGCCTGTAACAAAAGATTGAATACATCTGGATGTGCTTTTTCAATTTCGTCTAATAATACAATGGAGTAGGGCTTTCGTCTAACTTTTTCAGTTAACTGTCCCCCCTCCTCGTAACCTACATAACCTGGAGGCGCTCCAACTAATCTAGAAATAGAGAATTTTTCCATGTATTCAGACATGTCAACCCTAATAAGCGCATCTTCCGTATCAAACATGTAACGCGCTAAAACTTTGGCTAATTGTGTTTTCCCAACTCCTGTTGGTCCTAGGAAAAAGAATGAGCCTATGGGTTTGTTAGGGTCTTTTAATCCTGCTCTATTGCGCTGAATAGCCTTAACGACCTTCTGTACTGCTTCATCTTGACCAATAACCTGTCCTTTAATTTCTTCAGACATTTTGGCTAATTTGCCACTTTCCTTTTCTGCAATTCTTTGAACAGGAATACCAGTCATCATCGCTACAACATCTGCAACATGCTCTTCAGTAACAGTAACCCTATGGGCTTTAGTTTCTTCTTCCCATTTTTGTTTCTCCGTTTCTAGCTTTTCTTGTAATTGCTTTTCTTTATCTCTAAATTCAGCAGCTTTTTCATATTGCTGTGCTTTGATTACCGCATTCTTTTTTTCTTTGAATTCTTCAATTTGCTGTTCAAGATCAAGAATTTCCTGCGGTACATTTATATTGGTGAGGTGCACCCTAGAACCCACCTCATCTAAAGCATCAATTGCCTTATCAGGTAAATGGCGATCAGAAATGTATCTATTGGTTAATGAAACACAGGCTTTTAAAGCCTCGGTGTATAAGTTACACTGTGATGTTCCTCGTAGCGCTCTTTAATATTGTTTAATATTTGTTCAGTTTCCTCAATTGTAGTTGGCTCAATAATTACTTTTTGGAAACGTCTTTCAAGTGCGCCATCTTTTTCAATGTATTGTCTGTATTCATCTAGCGTTGTTGCACCGATTGCTTGCAGTTCGCCCCTTGCCAATGCAGGTTTAAACATATTGGAAGCATCCAATGAGCCACTTGCTCCACCTGCTCCAATTATAGTATGAATTTCATCGATGAACAAAATAATATCTGGGTTTTTTTCTATTTCAGACATTACAGCTTTCATTCTTTCCTCGAATTGCCCACGATATTTTGTGCCTGCAACTAAAGAGGCTAAATCCAAAGAAACAACACGCTTATTGAACAATACTCGAGAAACCTTTCTTTGAACAATGCGAAGCGCTAATCCTTCTGCTATGGCACTTTTCCCAACTCCAGGCTCTCCTATTAAAATAGGATTATTCTTTTTACGCCTAGAAAGTATTTGACTTACACGCTCTATTTCTTTTTCACGCCCAACAATGGGGTCCAACTTATCTGCCTCTGCTAATTTTGTTAAATCTCTTCCGAAGTTATCTAAAACAGGAGTTTTAGACTTTGCGTCTGAAGTGCGTTGACCTCCACTTCCTCCTTGTGCTGATCTTCCTGAAAAACCTGTATCTCCTCCTTCATCCGAAGATCCAGGAAATTCCATTTTTGTTTGAGCGTCTTCTATCATTGCTTCTAATTCATCTTTTACATTGTCATAAATAATACCATATCGATTTAGTGTTTTACAAGCAAGGTTATTATCTTCCTTTAAGATAGATAACAATAAATGCTCAGTACCGATAACTGGACTCTTGAATAATTTAGCTTCTAAATAAGTCACTTTTAATACGCGCTCAGCTTGTTTTACCAGAGGAATGTTCTCCTGATTAATCTGTTTGGTAGTATTTTTTATTAAATATTGTTCTAATTTTGTTCGGAGATCGTTTAAGTCTAGATTAAACTCTTTTAAAATTCTAATCCCAAGTCCTTCTCCCTCCCGAAGCATACCCAATAGTAAGTGCTCCACACCAATGTGTGAATTACCTATGCGCAAAGCTTCTTCACGACTAAAACTAATTACGTCCTTTACTCTTGCCGAAAATTTCGCTTCCATATAATGTCTAATTTTTCGTTTCAATTAATTGAATGAACCAAATATACTTATTTTTAATTCCATTGCTTACAAACTTATCCACAATTTTACACACTTTTTTGTGTATAATTATGTCAAATAAATGCCATCAACAAGAATTTTATAATTAATTTCGAAAATTGATTTTTTTACTCACAAAATTTTAATTAACTATATCATATGGCAGAAGGGGAAAGAATAATTCAAATCAACATTGAGGATGAAATGAAATCCGCCTATATCGATTATTCGATGTCGGTTATTGTTTCAAGAGCATTGCCCGATGTTAGAGATGGTTTCAAGCCAGTTCACAGAAGAGTGCTTTACGGAATGCAAGATTTAGGTGTTTTTTCTAATCGCCCGCACAAAAAATCCGCTAGGATTGTTGGTGAGGTTTTAGGAAAGTACCATCCACATGGAGATAGTTCTGTATACGACACTATGGTTCGTATGGCGCAAGATTGGTCATTACGCTACCCCCTTGTCGATGGCCAAGGTAACTTTGGTTCAGTGGATGGTGATAGTCCCGCGGCAATGCGATATACTGAAGCACGCTTGCGAAAAATTGCAGAAGAAATGTTGGCAGACTTGGAAAAAGAAACTGTTGATTTCCAGAATAATTTCGATGATTCTTTGCAAGAGCCTACTGTTTTGCCAACCAAAATACCTAATTTGTTAGTTAATGGTGCCAGCGGAATTGCTGTAGGTATGGCTACTAATATGCCTCCTCACAACTTAACGGAAGTTTGTGAAGGCATCATTGCTTATATCGATGATAGAGAAATAGATACAGCAGGGTTAATGCAGTACATCAAAGCACCTGACTTTCCGACTGGTGGGACAATTTATGGCTATGACGGTGTAACACAGGCCTTTGAAACAGGAAAGGGTAGGATTGTAATTCGTGCAAAATCCGAATTTGAAGAATCAAAAACAGGAAGAGAGCAAATTATTGTTACTGAAATACCTTATCTCGTTAATAAGGCGGATATGATCAAGAAAACCGCCGACTTAGTTAACGAACATAAAATAGAAGGTATTTCTGATATTAGAGATGAATCGGATAGAAATGGAATGCGTATAGTTTATGAACTCAAACGAGATGCAATTCCTAATGTGGTTTTAAATAAATTATACAAGTATACTGCTTTACAAACCTCATTTTCAGTTAATAACATCACTCTGGTTAATGGTAGACCTTATCTATTGAACTTAAAACAAATGATTGAAAAGTTTGTGGAGTTCAGACATGAGGTAGTAATCAAAAGAACGCAATATGATTTGCGAAAAGCTGAAGAACGAGCTCACGTTTTAGAGGGTTTAATTATTGCATCCGACAATATAGATGAAGTAATTGAAATTATTAAGAAATCCCCAAGTCCAGATGTAGCTAGAGAACGACTGATTGAGCGATTTAACCTCTCTGAAATTCAGTCTCGAGCAATTGTTGATATGCGTCTAAGACAATTGACTGGACTTGAGCAGGATAAACTTCGTTCTGAATATGCGGAGTTAATGGAAACAATTGCTGATTTGAAAGATATTCTTGCTAACGAAGTTAGAAGAATGGAGATTATTAAAGAGGAATTGGCCTATATTAGAGATAAATATGGAGACGTTAGAAGGTCGCAGATTGAATATGCGGCCTCTGAAATGCGTATTGAAGATCTTATTCCAGATGAGGAAGTGGTTGTAACGATTTCTCATGCTGGTTACATCAAACGCACCAACCTCTCTGAATACAAAGTACAAAAAAGGGGAGGGGTAGGCTCTAAAGGTTCAACTACTAGGGATAAAGATTTCTTAGAATCTATTTTTGTAGCAACTAATCATAATTATTTATTGGTTTTCACAGAAAAAGGTAAGTGCTTCTGGATGAGGGTCTTTGAGATACCTGAAGGAAGTAAAACTTCAAAAGGTCGTGCTGTTCAAAACCTAATTAACATTGAGCAAGACGATAAGATTAAAGCTTACATCATTGTTAATGACTTGAAAGATGAAGACTATGTTAACAACAACTTCATTGTAATGTGCACCAAAAAGGGAATCATTAAGAAAACTTCATTAGAAGCTTATTCCAGACCAAGAACAAATGGAATTAACGCAATTAATATTAATGATGGAGATGAGCTATTAGAGGCGAAGTTAACCAACGGAAATAACGAGATAATTCTCGCTAAAAAATCGGGTTATGCTATTCGATTTAACGAATCAACAGTGCGTACAGTAGGCCGTAACTCAATAGGAGTTAAAGGTGTTACAATGACTACAACAAATGATGAAGTAATCGGTATGATTTGTGCAGACCCTAATAGTGAAAGCACCATAATGGTTGTTTCTGAAAATGGTTATGGAAAACGTTCGTTTATTAATGACCCTGAAACAGGAGAACCTATTTACAGAATTACAAATAGAGGAGGTAAAGGTGTAAAAACTTTAAATGTTACTGAAAAAACTGGAAACTTAATAGCCATAAAGAATGTAACTGATGAAGACGATTTGATGATCATTACAAAATCTGGAATTACAATTAGAATTCCTTTAGACTCTGTTCGAGTTATGGGAAGGGCGGCACAAGGTGTTAAAGTAATTAACCTCAAGAAGGGAGGTGAAATTGCTGCGGTTGCCAAAGTCCCTAAATCAGATGAAGATGAAATCACAGATGATGGGTTAGATAATTCTGGCATGGAAAATGATGATTTAATAGAAAATAATGATTAAAAAATAAACTATGAGAATTACAAGATTAAAGTTTTGGATATTATCACTAAGTTTTGCTGCTATTTCTTCTTTAGCAGCTCAAAAGACAAACGTTGTTTCAGCTGCGGTTGAATATCAAAAATATGAAAAAGCTTTTATTTTTCAAAAGTTTGATGATGCCAGAAAAGCATTAGAGTCCGCAAGAGGGTTTATTGACCCAGCAATGCAAGATGCTGCTACGAAGGAAGATCCAAAAGCACATTTGTACAATGCCAAAATTTACTTTGGATTGATTGAGCTTTCATCTCTTCCTGATAATGAAGATTTGAAGGATTTGCAATCTGAAGAAACTATGGAAATGATCAAAAAATCTTTAGCTATTGCAAGAGACAATCGAAAATTCAAAAGAGATGCAGAAGATTTTGTGAATCAAAAGGTACAACAGGCCACTATGATTGGTACAATGATGTTTGAGCAAGAAAATTTTGAATTAGCTTTTGCAGGATTTGCAGGAGCTTTTGAATTGCGAAAAATGTTGGATATTGAAGACGATGATCTAAAAAATAATGCACTTGTTTCAGCACAGAATGCCATTACGCGTTTTAAGGAGAAAGAAAAACTAGAAGAGGCGCTAACTTTTATTGAACAAGTAACTAACATGTTTCCCAATAGTACTGATTTAACTATTCAAGGCGTTAATATCGCTTTAGATATGGGAGACATGAAAAGAGCAGAAGAGTTTTTTGATGCTGCTGCTGCATCTGACCCGAATAATTCAATGTTGTTTGCATCTATGGGAAGTATTTATTTGGCTGCTGGTGATGAACTTTCTGCTAAACTTAAAGGAATGCAAGTTTCAGACCCAAATTTCTCTCAAGTTTTTGATGACATCGAAATTTTATACGGAAAAGCAGAGAAAAATCTTATCAAAGCACTTGAAATAGATCAAAATAATACTGATGCTGCTTATAATTTAGGAGTGCTCTATTTGGGTAAAGGAGAGAAATTAACCTTGGAGGCTAATCAAATGAATTTTAATGACCCAAGGTACAATGAAACAATTGAAAAAAGTGAAGAGATGTATCGCAAAGCAATTGAACCATTAGAGTTATTTATCGCTCAATATCCAAATGAGGCAGGAGTCTTGCAGGTTTTGTTTCAAGTTCATAGAAAAGCTGGTAATACTGAAAAAGCCTTAGAGTACAAAAGAAGGGCAGAAGAGGCTACTGGAAATTAAATTAATTTTAAATTGAAAGCCCCTTTCAAGGGGCTTTTTTTTGCATAATGAAAAATTGGATACACAACAGAAAGATAAAGCCTTCGGATACTACTTCCGTACTATTGATCGCTTTTATTACAATAGTCTTGGCCTTTCCACTCTTCATATTATTGTATCGTTTTATGCCATCAATCATTTTACCAATTGGAAGCAGTGGGACAAGAATTGACCATGTTCTCCTTTTCTCTGTTGTCACGATTGGTTTGTTTTTAATTGTTTCTAAATTCAAGGATATTTTTATTATTAGTTCATTGACCTTATTAATAGTTTTGACCATTCTTAATTTTTCCGGAGTTTACACTTTAGAAAATCTGTATAAAGATTACAATAAAATACTTTATAACATTGGGGATGAAAGCTTAGAGAAAAGATTTTTTAATAGAAACGAAGTTTTTCGCCAAGAACAAGAATTGCGAAATGCGATTAACTATAATGATTCTATTGTGGTAAACTTTGCTCGAAACGCAGCGACGAAGCACTTTCGAGATTATGATAGACTCATCCGTGATAGAAGAATTTTACAGTATTTTTCTATCTTTAAAGAAATACAGTCTAGATGGGTTTATGTTTTTGACCCAATTGGTGAAGATTATTTTTCAAAAGCAAGCGAAACCATATTACAGTTGCAGTTCAATGATTATTTCAAAGGTGACTGTGATGACTACTCAATATTAATGGCCGCTGCTATTAGGGCAATAGGAGGTGAAGTTCGTCTTATTAGAACTAATATTGTTAGGCCAGATGGATCTACTTTTGGACATTTATATCCTGAAGTAAAAGTTGGGGACAAAAAAGACTTTGATAATATTGCGCATATTATGAAAACTGTTCTTTTTCCAGAACAAATTGGCAATCGACCAATTCGTTACTACCAAGACCATAAGGGATTCATTTGGTTGAATTTTGATTACAATGATCCTTATCCTGGTGGAAGGTATCAAAGTGATATTCGTATTAGTGAAATGAAAATTTAAATAATATGGACCGTTTTTTTCGTTGGTACAAGTATTTAACGTTGCTTTTAATAGTAATTTCATTGGTTGTACTATTGTTTAATAGTATTAGCTTTATGAATAACTTTGTTTTGCTAACATTTGGCGGTACTGCGTTTCTGCATGCATTAGTGATCAAAAATTTATATCGAAATGATCAATTCCGTTTTTTGGCAAAAAAAATATTTTTAGTGTTTTTGTCGTTTCCTTTAATTATACATTTAGTAGCTTTATTTAATTCCGCTGTTTTTGCAAATTCTTATCCGCTATATTTCGGTGGATTATTTCTGCAGTTTTGGTTTCTAACAATAGAAAAAAATAATTTAATGGATTTTGGTAAAAATATAAATCGTAAAAGATTGTTCTTTTTGTTGTTTTCAATCTCGTATATACTGCTAATTCTATTAATTTTAATTAGTCCATTGGATAATGTTTTTTATGAAATAGGTAATTATGCCTTTCTTCCAATTATTCTTTTCGGTTCTTGGTTGATTTTAAAAAATTAAGCATCAAAAAAAGATATTTCGAGCTATTTATAATTTATTTAGAGGCTAAAGTCTTTTAAATGAAGCATAATCTTTATTTTTGTATTAAACTAAATAGTCATGGATTTATTTTTGATAGCTTTCGGTTTATTGGCTCTTGGATTCGCGGGAATCGCAATCAAAATATGGGCAAAAAAAGGTGGTGAATTTGCAGGTACTTGCTCTAGTAACAATCCTTTATTACAGGAAGAAGGAGCAACTTGTGGTCTTTGCGGTGCTAAACCAGAAGACCAGTGCAAGAACACAAACAAATAAATAAATGTAATGCGATACATTCTTTTTGGTCTTGGTGTAATTCTTCTTATCCTGCTCATCTGGAATGTGTATTTGATTCAATCTGTTGAAAATACAGCTGCTGAATTACAACATCTTCAACTGAAGTTAGACATGTGTAACGGTGATGTACATGTAATAATGGATGACCTTATTATGGCAAGAGATAGTATTAGAATACTCACTAAATAGTTTATTTATCTTACTTATTGGTGTGTTATTTTTAAAAAGGATTAGCCATCAATCATTCTTATTTCGTCGAATTTAGTAATCCTTTCTTATTTTGCATCTGTGTTTTTAAAACATAGGGCAATTGTCAAGTAGCAAAGAGGTTTTTAATACAGAACATTCACATGCCCTGTCCAAAGAAACTTTTCAGCTGTATGATTATCACTAGCTGTTATTCTCCATACATAGGTGCCTTGTTTCACTAATTTACCATTGAATGTTCCATCCCAAAACTCATTGAGTTCGTTGCTTTGCCAGATTTGCTCTCCCCATCGATTATATATCTCAATTTGAATAGAAGTAGGGGAGATTCCTTCAATACTGTATTCCCAAAGATTATTAAATGCATCACCATCAGGTGTAAATGTATTTGGCACGTAGATCAATACATCTGAAAGAACAGGTACTAGGCGGCTCACAGCATCTGTACACCCAAATTCAGAGGTTACTTCTAAAGTAACCAGATAATTTCCAGACATCTCCTCTGGGAACTGAACTGTCGGGTGTGTATCAATACTTTGGCCAGGAACCCCATTTTCAAAAGTCCACCAGAAAATATCAGCATCTTGCGAAAGGTTAATAAACTTGGCTTCAGTAAAAAACTCAGTAAGTGGATCAGGGGAGTAAGCAAAATTCGCTTCAGGTTGAGGGAAAACACATACAATATCTTGAACCTTACTGGTATTGGTGCATCCATTTATATCGATTACTTCAAATTGCACATCATGACAACCTGATAAAAAGGAATGAGTGACTGTTCCACATGTTTGAACTAATGTATCATTGCCCAATGTCCAAAAGCAATTAACAGCAGTAGGTGCATTGGCAGAAAAAGAAACTGTCCAGGGGGGACATCCTTCGCTATATTCTGGATCAAATTCAATAGTTGGTATGGGATGAATAGTGATTGTTTTACTTGCTTCATTGAAACATCCATTATTGTCTGTTACAGCATAGACAATTTCATGTTGCCCAACACCAAGTGAAGCCGGGTTGACAGCTGATAACGGAGTTTGCTGAATACTGAACTCTCCTCCAGCAGGCACAGCGGATAAAGGGGATAGGCCATCGTTCAAGCAAAACTCATTTGGTCCTAGTATCGAAATATTGGGCAAATCCACAACACTGATCGTTGCAAAAGTGGTATCTGTACAACCATCCCCATTTTGGAAATAGAAATAAACTTGATGTTCTCCAACTCCTGCCAAAGAAGGGTTGAAAATATTATTCAGAGTGCCATTACCTCCTAAAGTGCCATTTGAAGGTGATAAGATTAAACCAGCATCGGTTTCATCTACGCAATAAGGATTATTAATATTAGTGATACTTGTTTCAGGAAGCGCTATAACCGTGATTGAGTCTATGTCAGAATTGGTACATTTAAACTCATCCTCGAAGATATATGTTATTTCATGGGTGCCAACACCAGCAGCTTGACTATTAAAAATATTATTATTTATTCCGTTGCCAATGAAAGTAACCACGTCGTTTGGCCCCCCAATTGGGGAGTATTCTTGAAAGAAAAAATCCCCATGGTTTAGGCATAGTGTATCGCCCGCTGAAAAATTTACCGTAGGAATAAAATTATGGATTTTAACATTAGTATTTTGTGTATTACCATTTGCATCTGTTACAGTTACAGTATAAGTTCCTGCGCACAAATCCGATGCTGTTTGTGTAGTTTGATTGTCTGGATCGTTCCACTGAAAGGAAAATGGTGGAGTGCCACCAGTTACTTGAACAGTTGCAGAGCCATTGCAAGAACTCGCCCCTGGAGGGATACAAGGAGCATTACAATTAGCAAAAGTTGGCGCTCCAATTCCAGCCCAGTTGCCGCCATCTGGAATTCTTCGAATGCTTAAGTCTTTATGATCACTTGCGTCCATTGTGCTGGCATGTGTTTTTCGATTAGCAGGAATATTGTTGTAGCTAACAAGAGGAACCATTGGAGCGCTGCATCCAAGACCTTGAGCAATACACGGAGTGCCTCCTAAATCAGCCGTGTTTGAACTTCCCCATCGCACGGCATCTTGTGGAACTCCGTTGCTGTCATAAAAGGCAAACCAACCTCCAGCATTAGGAAACCAAACTCTATTGCCAGAACTGCACACGCCAGGAGCATTTAAGCTTGGAGGAACAACAATTTCAACCACTCTTCCTCCATTTTGAACCAATAAATTTGGCGGAACAGACGGAGCGTTCACACCTCGAATTAAACAAAAACCTGAAGGAGGGATTACTGTGCCTTGCGGAAGTAAAAAACCTCCACTTCCTTCAAAAGTGAAATTGCCTAAATAGTAGCATGAAATATCGATTGCTTCACATAAATCTGGATTGTACAACTCTATCCACTCTCCATCTCCAACTCCTAGAGAAGGGGGGACGCCACCAGAAATAGAACCATCACCGGTGTTAGGAGATACCATAATTTCATTAATTAAAATAGAAGGTCCACTATAGTTGCATGGAATGCCATTGCATGCATAATTGAATGTTGTATCAACAACTAGGTTCATCTGTCCAAATGAATGGAAAGATTTAACTATGAGAATGATAAGAAGAATGCAACCTTTTAATCTCATGTAATGATTTACAACAAATTTCTATAAAATTGCTTGATAAAACAAATTATTCTTAATCTTCTATCACTTTTGTGTGTTCAACGTTAATTCCCATGAAACGAAATCTGATAACCTTCACATCTACTTCATCTTGCGCCAAATAACTGGCCTGTTGGATTCTTTTAGGAAATGATTTTATAGAAGCTGGTATTTCTGGAATATTTTCTGGCATTTTTGGTTTGCGATAAGCAGCAAGCCCTCTTTGAACTATTCCACTTATTACGTTGTTGGATTTGTATGCTAGGTCAGAAGACGCTATGAACTCAGCTCCATAAAATGAGAAATCGATGTATTCTAAGTTGATCTCATTGAATGGCATGGGTATATTTAATGCTGTTAAAGGGTTTAGAATATCGTTGCTTTCATTTAAATCAATAATTGAATTAAAGGAAGGGGTAAAATTTTCAGGAGTTATCATTGTTGTTGTCCCATTTATTTGATTTTTTTTGAAACCGTCAGACTTTTCGATGCTATCAGTATCCAAAGGAGCAATGCTAAATGGGTTTTCAGAAATATTTTCATTAACTTGACTTTCTATTTTCAATTTGTAGATTTCATTCTCAAGTTGAACATACTTTGGGGCTAATTCCACTGAATTATTGAAGAGTAAGTATAATACAAGAAATCCAATGAAACTTGCTGCAGTCCCTATTTTATATAATAATCTCTTGTTAATACCAATATTTTGATAAAGTAACTCTTTATTGGGATAAATGATATTCATATCTGGAGCCAATAAACAGTTACTGTATTTTTCAAATTCCTTCAAGTATTCAGGATGTTCATTTAGCCAATGTTCAACTGTATTTTTATCTTTTTTGGATAATTCATCTTCCCAATATGCAATGTAAAAATGGTGGTAGTTATGTTCGTTTATTTGATCGAATAATAAGTTTTTGGTATTTGGATGTGTGATATCATCTGATGGATATAAACGGTGAATTGTTAAATCTTCATCAATCTTTAATTCAGGATGTTTTGCCAGAAAATACCTTAAATCAGCAGTGTCCTCTGGTGATAAATTACTTTCAAGGGAGTCAAGTAAAAACGCTTCGTAATTTTCTAATGTAATTTTCATAACACTGTTTCAATTTTACCGATTATCTCTTGAAGTTTTTTTCTTGCCCTGAATATATTGACCTTCACTTGTGATTCACTCAAGTTTAATAGTTCACCAATTTCAGTATAATTGTACCCTTCAAAATCTCTCAAAAGGACTGCTGATTTTTGTATTTCATTTAATTGGTTTAGAGCATTTTCTAATATCTCATTTAAATCGATAGTTAGGGTGTTTGAAGTTACTTCGTTTTTTGCTTTATCTTCACCTTCAAACCTGATAATTTTGGTCCTTCTGTAAAAATCAATATACAGATTATGAACGGTTCGAAATAAATAGGATTTTCCTTTTTCAAAATTAATTTCTGATTTTTTCAACCAAATTTTCTCATAAGCATCTTGAACTAAGTCCTGCGCGTGTTGCTCAGAGCCAGTTAATTTTAAAGCATATCGGTACAAACCATCACTGCATTGAGTCACTAATTGATTGTATTCAGACCTTTTCACAGTTAATAGACGAGTGAAGCTAACAATAGTTACAACCTAAAGAGTAATTTTTTTCTGTTTATTCTTTAAGTCTTAGCTTTAAATTAATACCTAAACGTATTTTCAAGAAAAGGAATAAAGGTATAGACATTTTATAACCTTAGGATAGAAAAAATAAACTGTAAACGCTCTTCAGTTTAATCATGAGCACTAAAAAACTAAATAACCTCTTGGCCTTTTAATTTTTCGGCATTTTCTGCCAATTTTAGCGCATCAATCATTTCTTGTATATCGCCGTTCATAAAAGTTGGAAGGTTATACATTGTTTTGTTAATGCGATGATCAGTAATTCTTCCTTGCGGATAGTTATAGGTTCTGATTTTTGCAGATCTATCACCTGTGGAAACCAATGATTTACGCTGTTCAGCGCGTTCTGATTGCTTTTTTTCTAATTCTTGTTGGT
Organism: Crocinitomicaceae bacterium; assembly: GCA_020832365.1. Classification (GTDB taxonomy): domain Bacteria; phylum Bacteroidota; class Bacteroidia; order Flavobacteriales_D; family Crocinitomicaceae; genus JAFIEX01. The sequence goes on along the minus strand of JAFIEX010000008.1, from coordinate 6,566 downwards.
ACAATCTAGAGCGGAGCACAGAAATCGCTTTTTCTAAGTTTTTATGCTGTGATCTTCCGTCCTGACATTCGACAACGATTCCAGATGGAATGTGTGTCAAACGAATAGCAGATTCTGTTTTGTTAACGTGCTGACCACCGGCACCTGACGCCCTAAAAGTATCTTTCTTAACATCCGTCATGTTAAGTTCCACGTCCACTTCTTCAGCCTCTGGCAAAACAGCCACTGTAATAGCTGAAGTATGCACGCGACCTTGAGATTCTGTTTCAGGAACTCGCTGCACTCGGTGTACACCTGATTCAAATTTCAATGTGCCATAAACTCCTTCACCTGTGATATTCAGTGCAATTTCCTTGTATCCTTTTGTTCCACCTTCGTTAGAGTTGATTACTTCAATACTCCAGCCCTTTTCTTTGAAGTACATAGAATACATGCGGTATACATCCTCTACAAAAATACAAGCTTCATCACCACCTGTTCCAGCACGTAATTCTAAAATGGCATTTTTATCATCCTCAGGATCTTTAGGGATAAGCATGAATTTAATTCTTTCTTCGAGCTCAGGACGCTGATGTTCCAAGTCATCTAGCTCCATTTTAGCCATTTCCCTCATTTCTGGATCGTCCTCCTCTGTTAGTATTGCTTTTGAAGAAGCTATGTTATCCAAAACATTTTTGTAATTATGGTAAATTTGATCGAGCTCTTCTAAATCTTTATATTCTTTATTAAGCTTCACATAACGTTGCATATCAGATATGATAGCAGGGTCAGTAATTAATTGACCAACTTCTTTAAAACGATAGTGAATTGCTTCTAATTTTTTTAATAAATCTTGCATTTGATTAATTGTAAATGAATTCTCCGTATTCGCTACGGATGCTTAACTTTTTACCATTTTGACTTTCTTCAACACGACCAACAATTTGTGCAGCAACATTATAACTTTCTGAAATTTTAATAATATCTGCTGCTATTTCCTCTGGTACATACAACTCCATTCTGTGTCCCATATTGAATACCTTGTACATTTCTTTCCAATCAGTAGCTGATGCTTCTTGAATTTTTTGAAATAATACAGGAGTAGGGAAGAGGCTGTCTTTGATGATGTGTACATTGTCTACAAAATGTAATGCTTTAGTTTGAGCACCACCACTGCAATGCACCATTCCATGAATGTCTTTACGGTATTTTTTTAATATTTCAACAATGATTGGCGCATAAGTCCTAGTAGGTGAAAGTACCATTTTACCTGCATCTAAAGGAATTTCAGCAATAGCATCTGTTAAATCAAAATTTCCACTATAAACCAGTTCCTTCGGTATGCTTGGGTCAAAGCTTTCTGGGTATTTTTTGGCCAGCTCATGACTAAAAACATCATGTCTTGCAGAAGTTAATCCATTTGACCCCATTCCACCATTGTATTCTTTTTCATAGCTTGCTTGACCAAAGGAAGAAAGGCCTATAATGACATTTCCAGGAGCAATGCGATGGTTTGAAATTACATCTGCTCTTTTCATTCTACATACAACGGTAGAATCTACAATAATTGTGCGAACTAAATCTCCTACATCCGCAGTTTCTCCTCCAGTGGCGTAAATGCCAATACCTAGGCTTCTTAAGTCTGCCAATAATTCTTCTGTTCCGTTAATGATAGCAGCAATAACTTCACCTGGAATTACATTTTTATTTCTGCCGATGGTTGAAGATACCAAAATATTATCTGTCGCGCCAACACAAAGCAAGTCGTCCAAATTCATGATTAAAGCATCTTGGGCAATGCCTTTCCATACACTTAAATCACCTGTTTCTTTCCAATACATGTATGCCAAGGATGATTTGGTGCCTGCACCATCAGCATGCATAACTACACAGTGGTCTTCAGAGCCTGTGAGCATGTCGGGGACAATTTTACAAAAAGCTTTCGGAAACAGCCCTTTATCCAAATTTGCGATAGCATTGTGCACATCTTCCTTTCCAGCGGAAACACCGCGCTGATTGTATCGTTGGTCTGCCATATTTCTATTTAAGCTACAAAGTTAAAATAATTCCAAAAAAAGCAACAGTAAAAACATGAACTGATTTATCCTTGTCAAGTCTTTAAAAATAACTCCAAATTACAAGTCATATGTCATTTAATCCTCGAAATTATTTGAGTCCTTATTAATTTAGCTACAGTATAAGTGTTAAGTTGCTGATTATCAAATTAAAAAAAAATGTTTAGAATTGACGGTTTTCAGGTGTGAGGAGTAAAATGGAATTTAGTTGCACAGAATTAGAAGCTAATACCCAAAATTAACTTTACTAATTCCCTAGTTTTTCACCTCTCACAAATGTTTCTCGCAATATCTCGTTACCAGCTCTATCAAAAATAATTAAATCGCCTTCTGGTAATCCATTGCGATAATTGGCACGCATGTAAATAGCTGTAGTATCTATATCTGAGTAATAGCGTTCGCAGATACCTGTATATGGCTCTCCAAAATAAAAACGTACTTCTTTACCCTGATCATTGGTAAAAACCTCCAAAGAGTCACAATTAACTCGCTCGTTTTCACCAATGGAAGCTCTAATTAATTTGCCATGATTATACAAATTTAGCGATAAAGTATCTCCTTTTGGTGATAACATCATTCTATAACCATGCAGTTCTCCTTGAAATATTTGTCGTATTTCTAGTTTAGCTGCTATGTTTTCATAATTTGTAAAGCAGACTCCAGTAAAAAGCGTATCTCCTAAATGATATTTGCCTTTCTCATCAATAGTCAGACTGTCACAAGGTAATTGGGGAAGTGAATGATAAGCGTCAAACTCTCCAGAAATTAATTTTTCTCTCAATTCCTCTGGCGAATTGCTGTTAGTGCAAGCATATATTAATCCTAATACCAATAAAGTAACTATAATCAAATGCTTCTTCATATCCTTCAATTAATTTGTTCACAAAAATAACGTTAGTAAGCGCAAAAACTTTAATTTAATCGCTTTTTTAAAATTTATTATTATGCCACATATTAAAAACGCGCTCATTCGTTACAGAATCATAGATAAATGTTTAAGAAATAATTATAAACCTTATCCTACCAAGCAAGATTTAAGACACGCTTGCGAGGAAAATTTATTTGGTTCTCCAGATGGTTTGCACATTTGCGATTCTACTATCGAAAAGGATTTGTTTGCCATGCGAATGGAACATGATGCTCCTATTAGATATAGTAAAAAATTTAAGGGATATTATTACGCAGACCCAAATTTCTCTATTAATGAGATACCGCTTACTCGCGACGAATTAGATGCTATAAAATTTGCCGCGTCCACTTTATCGCAATTTAAAGATGCGGAGTTGTTCAAAGAATTCGAGTTCAGCCTGGGGAAAATTATCGATCGAATTAGTGCTTCAGATGAGCAAACAGGTGGAGTTCATGAAAATATTATTCAGTTTGAAACAGGTACAGTGAACACCGGAAGTGAGTTTTTAAAAGATTTGTTAGACGCCATTCAAGCTAATGTCGTTGTTTATTTTGAATATGAAAGTTTTTTAACACAACAAAGGAAAAGAAGGATGGTAACGCCGCTTTTGCTGAAAGAATATCGCAATCGCTGGTATTTAATCTCCTATGACCATGTGAAAGAGGCAATCATTACTTATGCTTTAGATCGAATGGATGATGTTGCAGTTTCAAATGAAAACGGTCATAAACCCCATGATTTTGATCCAGATTTATTTTTCAAACACGCTATCGGAATAACTGCCAATAATGCAGCGCCTCAGAAAATCATCTTTAAAGCTGAAAAAATTGCGGCAAAATATATTGATTCTCAACCATTTCATAATAGTCAGTTAAAAGAGAAAGAGGGGAAAAAACGTGTGACTTTTTCTTTATTTGTTTCCGTATCAGAAGAACTTTATCGTGAAATCTTAAGTTATGGAGGTGCCTTAGAAATAATTCAACCTGCTTTTATGCGAGAAGAAATACAAAGACGACTGAAGCAAATGATGGGAAATTATGGTTTATCTGTTTGATAAAGTTTTAAGAAAACAAGACTTTGCTTTTGAATTTCAAGCATCAGACTATACTCATTAGAAGTTCTAAGAAATTCTAAATCTACGTCAATAAAAGCGATAAAAGCATCTACCAAATGAGCAGGGATTTTGAGGAATTGATGCGATAAATAAGTATGCACATATTGCGTTAAAATTTTCTCTTTTTGAAAAGCAAACTGTAAATCTCGAATTTTTTCTTTGGTCTTCGCTTGTTTACTATACCTATTGTAAATTGCCGTTATAGGACTTTGAATACTTTCTAATGTACCCATTTTTGGTGCTGTTTCCAGAGCAAGTACTTTTCTTTGCGCACCTATAGCTTGTAAGCTGTAACTAGGATAAACACTCACATCTTCGAATTCTTGAACTTTTTGATTAATGATGGTTAATATAGTATCCATGTTGCAATTCCCATCTTGGTTTGTGACATAAAAACTAATACTTTCACAATCACGACAGGCTAAGGAAAGCAAATCACCTTCTTTAGCAATACCTCTAAAATTGCCGTTTTCTTTAATGTGAATACCACTATTGGCACTATGATTCTTAAAGATACATTTTCTATAATCTGTGAAATTTGTACTATCTATAACTTGGCCATGTAAATGCACCTGTTGACATTTTTGTGCATAAAGTTGACTACTAATCAAATAGAGAATCATTAATATCCAAGCACATCGCACCATTAGACAAATTTATGCTGTTCAATGCATTGTAAAAAGTAAAAAAGGTTAAAGTTTATTTACAAAAAAAAATTTAAGTTATGGAAATTATTTTCTAATGCATCTCATTTGTGATTGATAGACTAAATTTTTAAATTAGTATTATGAAGTGGGGAGTAGTGTGCATCATTCAATTGTTTTCTGTCTTTGTACTAGGACAGAAAGAAATCACATTTCGATGGAATTTCAATGATCCCAAACAAGAGGTTCTTATGGAAGATTTTTATGTAACTATTAGTAAAGGTAAAGTGCTTTATTTTGCTGATTCTGTTAGAAGTAATGATGAATATAAATGGAATGTTTCGGCTGGAGAAAACTTACATATTCGCATTAATTCTAAGTATTATTTGCCAATAGATACACTCTTCAGAATAACAGAAAAAAATATTAAAAGAGGATTGGTGAACTTAAATTTTTACATTCAATTTACTGGTCAGGATTTAGATGTTGTTGATATTCGCGCCTATTACCAACCAGCTATTGTATACAGTAGTGAGGAAGAGCATGTCGCAGATTTTGAAATGGATACTTTGGGACAGTTGGTACTATTGGTTTATGAAAAAAAACTTCCTAAATCAGCAAAGATAATCCTGCGTAAAGAAGGTAATACAGATAGAGTAATGCGTTGTCCATCGCTAGCAAGTCATTTGGAAAAAGACTATTTAGGTAGAATATATTTAAAGACAGAAGATGCAAATTATTTGGTACATACTGTTGGAGATATTGGAATACAAAAAATTGACCAAACTTATTACGAAGAAAAAATTAAACCAATAGCATCAGAATACTCTGAAAAAGTATTTTTCTCAAATTATAATCCGCTTTATCCGGCTGTAGATTACTTTGCTGTGGATAAAAAAGATAGCAGTTATAAAAACTTACTTTATGTCGAGGATGCTGAAATAATGGAGCACTACAGGGCAGAATACAAGTATGTTGATGTGCGCACCAAACTTTGGGCATGGGACATGGAGATTGCATCTGGAATTGATCGTGAAGTTTGGGTTGGGGCAGCTGTTTTCACAAACTCCTTATACTATGAGCCGCCATTCGTGCCATTTTTTAGGCAATGTGACACTGCTTATATCAGCGATCATTATAAAAATCAATTGTATAAGTTTACCATTGATAGCGAGATTGAGTTGGTGGATAGCATCGCAATTAATTACCACCTGGATAAACGAAAAACTGGTTGGAGAAGAGTTGTTTTGCAAGACCCTATAACAGAAAAGGCCTACCTTCTTTATGATAAAGCGGGTTACAGCCATATCAGAGAATTGCACCCCCATGATGGCTCATTGTCTTCAGTCATGACGTTATTTTATCGCTATGTTGAAAAAGTGGCTGTTTATGATAATGAAGTATATTACATCTATCGACCATTTGGGTCTATTCAGAAAAAATATTTGTATAAAGAATCTTTAAGATTTGAGTAGGAGAGAGGATTGATTAGATAAATCTTTTAACAGCTTTTACTCTATGAAACCCTTCGAACTAAAATTAAATTAGCATAGTTAACGTGAATGAAAAACTAATTTTAACTACAAAATAATATATCAATACAATCGAAATAACTTGGTTTTTAAAAATTTAAAAGCGGTTGTGCTAACTTATACAATGATTTAACCTTTTTAAAACAATATAGTTTTAAAGTTTGAACAGCGCATAAAAGAGTAGGATGGTGTCCAGGTGATGTTTTATTTACATTAAATAGTTAATTTAGTGTTCGATTCTTGAAAAAAAATCAGAAAAACAATAATGAAAATGACACAGTTAAAAGTTTATAATCCATATATTAAAGAAAG
>JAFIEX010000246.1 GCA_020832365.1 Crocinitomicaceae bacterium | reverse complement strand
ATCGATTTGTTTATTCTTGTAACAACTAAATTACTAAATGTTCTTTTCTTTTAGCGCCTTTCTCAAAACTAAGCATTTTTTCTGGATTGATTTTTCCAAAACCGTGAAGCGCTGTTTTTTGAACCATTAAGGCATGAAGACAATGAAGGAATTTCAGCTTAATGACCCTTAATTGCTTAATGGTTTAATCGCTAAACGTGTTTTCCAAACCGTGAAGCGCTGTTTTTGAACCATTAAGGCATGAAGATGATTAAGGGGTTTTCAGCTTAATGTCCCTTAATGGTTTAATCGCTAAACCTACTTTCCAAACCGTGAAGTACTGTTTTTGAACCATTAAGGCATGAAGTTGATTAAGGGGTTTTCAGCTTAATGTCCCTTAATTGCTTAATGGTTTAACCCCTCAACCTACTTTCCAAAACCATGAAGCGCTGTTTTTGAACCATTCAACTAGTGGTTTCTTAAGATCAACTTATTCAATTATAAAACAAATAAATTGGAGCCACAAAACAAAAATTTAAAGATTAAATGCATTTACATTACGGGGTAATTAAGTAACTAAAACGCTAAGCACAAAAGAATGACTATCTTTGTGCAAAATTTTTCCGATGATTAAATCAATGACCGGATACGGTAAAGCGACCAACTTGCAAGAGGGGAAAAAAGTCAGCGTTGAAATAAAGACCCTTAACAGTAAGGGCTTAGACCTTTATGTAAAGCTTCCTCAAGAGTATAAGTCGCTTGAAATGGAAATCAGGAAATCCATTACACAAGTATTAGACCGTGGTAAAATAGAAGTAAGCATAAGCGTTGAAAATGAAGAAAGTGCTGTTGCTAACCATATCAATTTACCTTTGGCCAAAGCCTACATTCAAGAGCTTTCGCTGCTAGCAAAAGAAAGCGGATTAGCAAACCAAGATATACTTGCGACAGTCATTCGTCTGCCAGAAGTTTTGAGTGCTCCAGCGCATACTATCTCCGAGTCAGAGGTAGCGTTCGTCAACAATTTAGTAGCGGAAGCGGCTACAGCAACGGATCATTTTCGCATCCAAGAAGGAGTTCCTTTACACAAAGATATGCAGCAACAAATTGCAGCCATTCGCGATTTATTGGCCCAAGTGCCGCCATTTGAACAAGAAAGAATGGTACAAGTTAAAGAGCGAATCCGCAAAAGCTTAGCAGAACTCAAAGAGTCCATCGATGAAAACAGATTTGAACAGGAACTGATTTTTTACCTAGAAAAACTGGATATTTCCGAAGAAAAACAAAGGCTCACCAACCACTTGAACTACTTCGATGAAACCCTTCAGGCTGGAAGTCCGATCGGAAAAAAACTTGGTTTCATTGCGCAAGAAATTGGCCGCGAAATCAACACCCTTGGCAGCAAAGCACAGCACATTGAATTACAAAAAATTGTTGTGCACATGAAAGACCATTTAGAAAAAATTAAAGAACAAGTGTTAAATACGCTATAATTGAATTTATCACATGAAAGGAAATGGAAAATGTATTATTTTTTCGGCGCCATCGGGAGCAGGTAAAACGACCATTGTAAGATCTTTACTTACCAACTATCCTAGTTTTGCTTTCTCTGTTTCGGCTTGTTCGCGTGCGCCAAGAAGTTATGAAGAAGATGGCGTACACTATTACTTTTTTAGTGTGGAGGAATTCAAAAACAAAATAGCAGAAGACGCATTTATTGAGTGGGAGGAAGTATATAAAGACCACTTTTACGGCACACTAAAATCGGAAATAGAAAAGTTATGGAGAGAAGACAAGGTAGTGATTTTTGACGTAGATGCCTACGGTGGGATATCCTTAAAACAGTTTTTTGGTGCAGCAGCGATGAGTATCTTTGTTTTGCCCCCAACCATGGAGGAGTTGAAAAATCGTTTGGTTTTAAGAAATACGGAAACCCCTGAAACACTGCGTGCAAGATTGGATAAAGCTAAAGAAGAAATTGCCTTACAAGAACATTTTGACAAGGCATACGTTAACGATGTATTGGAAGATACAATAGCAACCATTCAGAAAGACATTGATGCTTTTCTGAAGGCATAAAGATTGAAAAATGAAAGTTGGACTTTATTTCGGCACCTTCAACCCCATACATATCGGTCATTTGGTCATTTCTAATTACATGGCCGAATACACCGACTTAGATCAAGTTTGGTTAGTGGTATCCCCCCAAAACCCACTGAAAAAGAAAAAATCTTTGTTAGCTGATTATCACCGCTTAGCTTTGGTTAAGGTAGCTATTGATGACAACGATAAACTTCGCGCATCAGATATCGAATTTAAAATGCCCCTGCCCTCTTACACCGCTGACACCTTAGCCTACCTCAAACAACAACACCCAAATATTGACTTTAGTATAATCATGGGTGAAGATAACTTACGCACCTTTCACAAATGGAAAAATTTCGAACGCATCTTGGAACAACACCAAGTTTACGTTTATCCTCGCGTACTCACCATGCAGGAGGAACAGGAGGTGCAAGAAATGGGGTCTTTGCCTGACAATGAACTAAGTAATCATCCCAAAATCATCTTCTGCGATGATGCCCCTGTAATGAAGGTTAGCGCTAGTTTCATCCGACAAGCCATTAAAGATGGAAAAGATGTACGGTATTTGTTAACAGATCCTGTACACCAATATGTGGATGAAATGAATTTTTACAAGTAATCAGATGAAGGCATTTTTTTTAATACTATTTTTAAGCATCGCTTGTTTGACCATGGCACAAAGACGAACCACTTTGAAAATTACTGGAATTCCAACGGTGAAGGGGCAATTAATGATTGGAATTTACGACAATGCAGCAAGTTTTCCCGACCAAGCCAAAACCAGAAATGAGTTGGTTGTTCCTGTTACAGCAAAAACCATGGAAATTGACTTAACCAAAATCCTAACCCCAGGAGAAAAAATAGCCATTGCCGTGTACCACGATGCCAACAGCAATAAAAAACTAGACAAAAACTTTTTCGGGGTACCAACAGAGCATTATGGTTTTTCCAACGATGCCCGCGGCGTGTTTGGCCCACCTGCCTTCTTAGAAGCAGCTATTCAAATTAGTACAGAAAAACAGCTATTGCCAATACAGCTGAAATAAGCAAATTTTTTGCGCTTTAGGGGGGCTATAACCTTACACCAATATCCAAAAAATTACTTATCTTAACCCTCCAAAATTAATTGGTTCATGAAACTCAACATCATCAAACCCAAACAGGCATTGAATAAAGCGTTCCTCAAAGTTAAACCGGTTCGGAAAGAAATCGACCAATTGGTTTATGCGTTGTGCGGGTTGACGGAGGAGGAGATAGAAATTGTTGAGAATAGTAAAAAGGAATATTAGTATAGATTCCCCACCCGTAGGGACGTATTGCAATACGTCCCTACGGGTGGGGATGGAAAAAATGGAGTAAGGCAGTTAGAGTTTTGTCGCCAATTTTATAATACATTTCCAAAAGTGAACGCACTGCGTTCGCAATTGAACTGGACGCAATACCGCTTGCTTTTGCGCATAAATGATGATGACAAACGCACTTACTATATCGAAGAAACGTGTAACAATAATTGGAGTTTTAGGCAATTGGAACGGCAGATAAACACGTTTGGATTTGTCCGTTAATACACCTCTATTCATGCAAGCTGAATAGATTTGTGAATATCTTGTTTATATTTAATGCTTCCCCGCAATCATACCACTAAAACGTAAATAGATTACGAAGTGGGAGTC
>JAFIEX010000245.1 GCA_020832365.1 Crocinitomicaceae bacterium | reverse complement strand
CATGTCAACTTAGTCCTGAAAGGACGTAAGACACTTTCTATCAGTAATTAAACTTTGGATTCCGCCCTTCCAGAGCTAATATGGTCTTAGTTTCGTCAACATTGGGCATAGCCCAATGTTAGTATAAAGCGTCCTTTCAGGACTACAATGCTGAGAAGAATTATGCTGGGTTTGTGCATGAGTTATGGAAATAGCAGCAGGAACATTTCGATAATACTTTAATTATTTGTTGATTAATAAAATTCAAAAGCATTGAGGTAACGCTTTTTATGTATTTTTTGGATTGATTTCGCTTGGGATATAACCCTGTAAGGGTGATATATACCAAACAAGGGACAAAGTCCCTTGAAAAGACAACCATCATGTCAACTTAGTCCTGAAAGGACGTAAGACACTTTCTATCAGTAATTAAACTTCGGATTCCGCCCTTCCAGAGCTAATATGGTCTTAGTTTCGTCAACATTGGGCTATGCCCAATGTTAGTCCATGATGTCCTTTCAGGACTTTATATGATTCATCAATACAAAAACAACTTATATTGCTAACCCAATTCATACTTTTCAGCTAAAAGGAAATCTTTTATATGCATGTGCTTCAAGCCATTTAGGTTTTCATTCAATATTCATGCTAATAACCACAAAAACAAACTTTTTTCTTCACTTTTTAGGCTTGTAACCCTAAAAAATATTCTTTTCTTGTTTTGAATATAGGTTTGTAATTGCTAAACTGGCTTTTTCTACTTCAACAATCCTTTTAATTTTCGCCACCTTGGCAACACCCGGTACATGATTTGCACCAATAGGTAATTGCGCCAATTAACGGTTTTTTCCCATTTTTTGGCATATTTTAAAAATAGGGGCTCTTGCGTTAAGTCATACATGGCGTAGAGTTGCGGAACATGCACATTTTTTTGGTAATAATAACGCACCAACTCAAAAGTGTACTGATCATAGATAGACCAGTAGCCCACATCAAATTGGGGTAGCGTATTTTTCAGTGTCTGTACACATGCGTCTATGTCTTCTTTCACTGCTTTATCACCTGTTACCCTGTACAAATCATATAATCCCCACAATGCATAAATAAAACCATTGAGTACGCAAGAAGGACCATCAGGAGCTGGATATTCCTCTAACCACAAATTGCCTGCTTGATCATAAGCCCGCACGCCGCCCTCGGAAGTTGGGATTTTCATGAAGGCATAAGCTTTTTGGGCATATTCTAAATATTTCGTTTCATCCGTGATTTGGTACCAACGTAAAAAGAGCGAAATGCACTCTCCTTGCGCCATGGCAGATGCCCAGCCTGGCTGTAGCTTGAATCGACTCATCGCTTTGTCGTGTCTCCAAACCATGGTATCGCCCTCTTGTGTCATTAATGTGCAAAGAATAGCCACACAATGCCCCATTTTGGTTAAGGCCGTCGCTGACTTTTCTTGAAGATATTGGGCGTGCAGCAATAAACCATATTGTGCAATATTAATGGGGTAATATTGCGCATCTTTTCCAACGCCTACCATAGGTATTCCATTGGCGTCTTTATCCCCATAAAAATCACTTTCATAATGAATCAAAGAGTCTCTAAAATCGATGTAGTAAATACCCAATTTTTCGTTCATGGAGGTGTCACCAATCGCTAATTTGATGTGCTTGTATTCTTCTGGCATTTAGTTACTTCTTTTATACATACTTGATTGTGCTATTTCATGCATCTTAATTAGGCTTGGTAGCTATCAAGTAATTGGTCCACATACTTTTCAATACCAAATCGTTGCGCGCTTTCAATTGCATTTTCAGAAAGTACTTGGTATTCATCTTTGTTTGCTAGGGTACGCATGATGTGCGTTACATAGGCGTTGAGGTCATCGGATTGAATAATGTATCCATTTTGACCGTGGGAAATGATCTCATTATTGGGCATACAATCGGAACTGATAATGGGAATACCATAAGAAAGCGCTTCAGCGAAAACCATAGGCAAACCTTCATAGGTTGATGTATGCACCATGAGATGGGCAGCTTTATAATATTCCTCAATGTTCTGCACTAAGCCTGTCAGTTGTACCTGTTCTTCAAGCTGATAGGCTGTAATGCGTTTTTGACACAATTCAAAGTGATCACCTGCGCCAATGATTTTTAATTGAAAACGTACCCCTTTTGCTTTTAATAATTTGGCAATCTCAATGGCTAGTTCTGGTCTTTTGACATTGGAAAATCTCCCCACCCAAATGAGCTGAATACAATCATCAGGAATGGCTTTGTATGCATAATTTAGGGTGGGCAATGGAATGGCATTAGGTAGTGTGAAAACCTTTCCAAAACCAATCCTTTCCTTGAGCATTTCTGCTGTTCCTTGTGAACAAGCAATAAAACGGGTATTATGTTTTATAAACTTATTTTTTAACCATTGAAATTCATAATAATTTGTCCAAGATCGTTTCTCCAAAATATCATTGAGTTTAATTTTCTTATACTCTGCAACAAAACTGTTGTGTTGATGGGAAAAATATTTTGCACCCTTGTAATGATAGGTATGGCTTAGAATATCCCCGTAGTGCAAATGACTGTGGATAATATCTGGTTGAAAATCATTTACAAAGGAGATGTAGTTTTCATTGTTGAAACGGTCTTTTTTGTAAAGTGAAAAATGAAAAGACGCATCACCGCCGCGAACGATAATCCTATCGTCCATGGCGTCTTGGAATTCGTTTGCTGGAAAAACGGTATATATCGCTACTGTATAATTGTTCCTATGGACCAGTTCATTACAAATGTTAACCAACATCCTTTCGGCTCCTGCGCGCAAGAGTGACCGGATTACAAATAGTATTTTTAGTTTTTCCATTTGTTTTTCAGCTTATTTCTAGGTACTTGATACTTTTTCATTGCTACAAAAATAGTAATATGTATGTTTTTTATAATATTCGGAATTTTTCAGAAAAACCGTTTATTTCATTGCTTGAATCCCATTGTTATCGATAATAATACCACTTTTCATATCCTCAACATTCGCCCGAAATAAATTGTCTTTTCCTTCCCAAGGTGCTTTGCTACCATCATGACGATAGGTCGATGATTTAAAATTCATCAAATGCAAATAGATAAAATTCCTGTTGCCATCTCTTTCATTAGTGACAACGCCATCTTTGTAATACCAAGTGTCTGGTTGGTCGCTGTTTTTTGAACCGTCAAACCATGGGATAGGTATACACGGAGTAGTATATTGCTCCACCATATAGAATTTGCGCACTTTTCGATTTTTTATCCAACGGGTAAAAAAGTTATTGATATTCCAGCCCATTTTTTCGTTGAGTTTATCCCAAAAGGTCATGGTTAAAGCATTGGTGACACCGTGCTCGTCTATTCCAACAAAGTGAGGGTAGGCCAATTTGTTGCGCCAATCGTAGATTTTTAAGTACAAGTTGCGGTATTTCGGGGTATTGCGAAATAGTGCCATGTGCCCAGATACCCTGACTTCTTGCGATGAAATGACATCGTAATTCGAAAGTATTTCTTCGGTGTAAAAAGAACGGATATCGCCATATAAAATATCCATGTCTGTCCAGCCATAAAAGTCACTGTTTTTGATATCGTCGAAGTGTATAACAGGGTACAATGGGCGTAAATCGCATAACTTATAAGCATTGGCTGGTTGGAAATCAATGCTGGCTTTTTGGCGGGCATTTTGCACGTATTCCTCAAAAGTCATTTTATGGAATACAACATTGGAAAAATGTTCGTAAGGAGCAGTGTCGCAATC
>JAFIEX010000244.1 GCA_020832365.1 Crocinitomicaceae bacterium | reverse complement strand
TAATCCAAACATGAACAAGGTGGATCAAAATGAATTTTAGTATTCGGTAAATTTTCCTGCCATTTTGCAATAAATTGTGGAGAGTACATGGTGCCACGTGCATCCAAGTATTGCAATTGCTGTAATTCCATCAATTCTTTGGGAAATGTTGTAATCCTATTTCCCCAAATATCTAAATGTTTTAGCGAACTTAAAGCTTTAATCCCCATTGGAAGTGTAGTAATTTTGTTTTTTTCTATCGCTAATTTTTCTAAAGTTGATATATGAAAAATTTGATAAGGAAAGTAGGTAAATTGATTTTTTCCTAAATAAAGATGAGTTAATTCGAGTGCTTTGAAGAATTCAGGCAGGCTGTCCAATTTGTTTTTTTCAAGATTCAAACCGCGCAAATTAGGAAAACTAGCTAATTCAACAGGTAAGCTTGTCCATTTTTGGCGACTAGCATCAATAGCCATAACTTCCGCTGGAGTATAAGAAGAAACATTTTTCCATGGAATATATTCCAAAGTATCTTTTAAAGCTTGCGCATAGCTTATGCTAATGCTCCAAGTTGAATAAAATATTACGAGCAGTAATTTCATCTTTTTTAAGTTGTTCAGCCAGTGCTTGAACATTTTCAAACTTCTTTTCTGAACGAATTTTTTGTACAATTTCAACACGCAGTGTTTGATGATATAAATCACCAGAAAAGTCTAACAAATATACTTCAATTGAACGACACTTTCCGTTCACTGTTGGGTTGTTACCAACATTCAACAAGCTAAAGTGTTTTTTATTGTCTGGAGTTGTCGTAATAGCAAAATATACGCCATCCGCAGGTATAATTTTTATATCGCTGTCTATTTGTATGTTTGCCGTTGGGAAGCCTATTTTTCTACCTATTTCTCTTCCTTTAACAACCGTACCACTAAAGTCAAAATAATTTCCTAAAAATGCATTTGCTGTTTGAAAATCACCAGATAATATGGCATTGCGTATTTTGGTAGAGCTAACATTAACATCTTCAATGTCTTGCGCAGGAATTTCTATGACGTTAAAACCATAAACAGGACCCAATTCTTGAAGGAGTTCAAGAGATCCTTCTCTGTTTTTTCCAAAATGGTGGTCATATCCTATCACTACCGTATGTACATGAAGTTGATTAACCAAAAAATCTCTCACAAATTCTAATGCCGAAAGTCTAGAAAATGATTTCGTGAATGGATATACAATGGTGTTTTGGAGACCAACTTGTGCCAATTTATCCATTTTTTCTTGTTGCGTCTGAATTAATTGTAATCCATGACCTTCAGGAAAAAGCACCATACGAGGGTGGGGATAAAAAGTGAATAATACCGACTCGCCCTTAATTTCTTTTGCGATAGTATTGATTTGTTGAATAATCTTTTGATGTCCGATATGCACACCATCAAAAGTTCCAATGGTTAAAACTGGATGCTTAATTTTCCCTACGACATCAAAATCACGAAATACTCTCATGTAAACCCGTTTTGAAAAATTAAGACCTGTCTGCTTCGTAAAGCAATTTAGTATGGTGTTTTAACGAACGCAGCACCAAAGAAATCATAATGGCAATTGTCAGTGTAATCCCATAATAAGTATGGTAGGTAATACTGCCTGTGCTGAACCAATCCCGAAAAAAATCAACAAAAAGAAAGCCTAAAATAGTGGCAGTTACACCGCTATACTCTCTTCTTAGAATGGTTTTCATTGAAAATGGGATGTCTGTTTTTTCATAATTTTTCCAACTAGGAATGAATGCAGGCACTTTCAAAGACCATTGTAAATATTGATCTCCGAATTTTCTTTCTAAAAAGCGTTCTTCGGCAAACATGATTCTTTCATAATACAACCAAAAAGCTAAAGAAACCAATAAAATGAACCAGATATTCATGGTGTAAACTACAATTCCTATCCACATGAAATAATTTCCAACATAGAGTGGGTGTCGCATGGTAGAATAAATACCTTTTGTATTGAGTGCCTCAGCGACTTGCTCTTTTGTGTTTCTACCAGAGGTGTTTTTATTACTTGTTCCAATAGCAATTGCGCGAATCACCAAACCAAGAAATGATAAACCTACCGAAAGTCCCAAAACAAGCCAATAGATCCAACTTTGATCTTCAATCCAAGTATAGTTGGTAAAGAATATGGTTGGAATCGCTAATAAAAAAAGAACAACAGGTATTTGACCCCTGTAACGAAACAAAAAATTGCCAGAAGACTCAAAAGAGTGTATCAGTGCCATACTGTGAATTTAATTTAACCGCTAAATTAATACATTTCAAAAAAGGAGAGGGTTATTTTATGGATAAGGCTGTTTCAAAGTTGGTCAAAACGCAAAAAAACGAAGGCCTTGATGGTCGTTCCTCTGTTGCAGTTTTCCTGTATGAAAGACAGCTACTAAATAAAAACTGCGGAGAATCAATATGGCTCTCCGCAGTTCTAATATTACAACCCTTAGGTGTAAATAGCTATTAATAACGGTAGTGCTCTGGCTTATATGGCCCTTCTACAGTTACACCGATATATTCAGCTTGATCTTGTGAAAGTGTTTCTAATTCTACACCAATTTTTGCCAAATGTAAAGCGGCTACTTTTTCATCCAAGTGCTTCGGTAACATGTAAACTTTGTTTTCATAGTTACCCGCATTTTGCCACAATTCAATTTGTGCCAAAGTTTGGTTTGTGAAAGAGTTAGACATCACGAAAGAAGGGTGGCCTGTAGCACATCCTAAATTCACTAATCTTCCCTCCGCTAACAAAATAATTTCTTTTCCGCCCAACTCATATAGGTCAACTTGTGGCTTAATTTCTGTTTTATTTTGTGCATTAGAATTTAACCACTTCACATCAATTTCGTTGTCGAAATGTCCGATGTTACAAACGATAGTTTTATCTTTCATTTTTTCAAAATGACGACCAACAACGATGTCTTTATTACCGGTTGTTGTAACAACGATATCTACTCGATCAACAACGGAGTCTAGTTTTTTCACTTCGAAGCCATCCATTGCAGCTTGTAAAGCACAAATTGGGTCAATTTCTGTAACGATAACTCTGGCACCAGCACCTCTTAAGGAAGCAGCAGAACCTTTTCCAACATCACCATAACCACAAACCACAGCAACTTTTCCAGCCATCATGGTGTCAGTCGCTCTTCGAATCGCATCTACCAAAGACTCTTTACATCCGTATTTGTTGTCAAATTTAGATTTAGTAACAGAATCGTTTACGTTGATAGCAGGCATAACAAGTGTGCCATTTTTCATGCGCTCATACAACCTGTGCACACCTGTAGTTGTTTCTTCTGATAACCCTTTAATATCTTTGGTTAACTCCGGATAACGGTCAAAAACCATGTTGGTTAAGTCTCCACCATCATCTAAAATCATGTTCAATGATTTTCCTCCTTCAAAAGCGAAAAGTGTTTGCTCGATACACCAGTCAAACTCCTCTTCGTTCATACCTTTCCAAGCATAAACGGGAATGCCAGCAGCAGCAATTGCAGCAGCAGCATGATCTTGTGTTGAGAAAATGTTACAAGAAGACCAAGTAACTTCAGCACCTAATTCAACAAGCGTTTCAATTAAAACCGCAGTTTGAATAGTCATGTGCAAACAACCTGCTATTCTTGCACCCTTAAGCGGCTTTTCCTTACCATATTCTTCACGCAAAGCCATCAAGCCAGGCATTTCAGCCTCCGCTAATTTGATTTCTTTTCTACCGTAATCCGCTAAACTTATATCTTTAACCTTATAAGCCAATCTTTCTTGTGTGTTACTCAT
>JAFIEX010000243.1 GCA_020832365.1 Crocinitomicaceae bacterium | reverse complement strand
CTAATGCTCTTAAAATCATGTTTTCTTATTTTGAACGAATATAGTGAAATTGGTTGGATAATGGTCTTTAGCTTTAATTCCTTGTGATATTTTGGTGGGTATCTTGACTATGTTGTCATAGACAGCCAACTTACACGTATCAAAGTTTTGCATTGGAACAATGATGGACTTGCACTTTTTCACAAGCGGTTGGAACGCGAAACATTTAAACGAACAACTTCCAGAATTAATGCCCAATATAGCGAACTTCCCAAAGAAGAATTATTCATGACTTTAGGTGGTATCGACTTTAAAAAAAGAAGAAAGGCAGTATCACCCTGTGGTAGGGTTTAATTTAATATAGATGCACTGCTGTGTAGTAATTTATAAAACAATTAATCGTTCGACAATTTCAGAATTCCCAAATTTCACACAAACAAAATAAACCCCTGATGCATATTCACGTGTATCAACTTTAATATAGCTTGTGGCGTATGTTCTGTTTAATACAATGTTTCCTTGTCCGTCTGTAATGGTGATTTCATGCTCTACGTCTTTTGCATTAAAAAAAAGAATAGTGAATTCATCAACTGTTGGATTAGGGTAAAGCGTTACTTTAATATTTTCAACAACTTGTTCATTTATCGAACTAAGTTTTGACATATAGTCTCCTTCAACTGCTCCGATATCGGGTTGCTTACCTCCTCCATTTACTTGTCCTGCTTGCGGATAGTTTGTTCTGATGGATAAAAAATGATAATCATCTTCATACCCCAATATTTCTTGCCCATTGCTTTCGATTAGGGGTTCAACTGCATTACTTGGTCGTAAAAAGTCGATTGAAGCTCCATTTAAACTTTCAAAAACAACATCCTCTGTAACGCTTTGTTGCTCTCTGATGTCCATTCTTTGCTTAAAGGCTGAAAGGGGTGCATCTGTATTCGTGCCATCATGGTAAGTAGCAGCATTTGAGATCAATGTATCCACAAAATATAGGTTATTGTTATTACTTGGAGAAAGGATGTTTAAGTCATCGTCTCCCTTTCTTAAAGCTACTGTCATTCCTGATCCATTGGCTTCAGATTTATTGATGAAAATATTATTCCTTAATTCTATATCTCTTGATATGTCGCCTATAAAAATCGCAGAGGAACCAAAATTACTCGCTGAGTTTTCAGCTGATAGAACAATGGAGTTGTAATACATCCTAGCAAAATTTACTGTGTCTATCATTATACCATTTACTCCGTTTAGGTCATTCGAATTGGGTGCTGTGAGGTTTCCTATTAAATTATTGCTCAAAAAGACAGAATCTGCAAAAACAAATTTAACCCCTGTAGATTTTCCATTAATACTTTCACTTTCTAAGTTGTGAATTTTGTTTCGGTTAAAATGTGTGTTAGAGTTTTCGAAAACTGCCCCTACGGCATTATCGTATGCTGATAGGTTATAAATTTCGTTTGTACGAATTGTTCTATCGTTACTTATACTTTTAGAATTTATACCATAAACATTTCCATTTGAAATTATTAAATCGTAAATCTGGTTGTTCTCGATAATTTCTAAAGTGGTCGTATCAGTTCCTTGGATCCCAAACAAGTTTCCTGTTCCCTGATGATTGAAGCTATGCATATTGTTATTGGTCAATGAAATTTCTCCTTTATGAAAAAGAATCCCTGATAAGTCTCCCGTACTTGTTGATTCGGTTACTTCTATCGCATAAAAATGATTATCGTTTACGACGTTCTCTCCTCCTCCTACTCGTAATGCAAACCCAGAACTATCTGATACTAGGTTGTAAACTTCATTCTCGAATATACTTCTAATGCCTAAAGGGTTCGGATTGTCAAAAGAAAAACCTGCAACTGATTCTGAAGCACTAAAATTAAAAACCTGATTGTTGGAAACGATACTATTTTCTGCATAGCCTTCATTGCTAATTCCAATAATATTTCCATTTGAACCTATTAGGTCGTAAATCTGGTTATTTTGAATAGATTCTGAGACTAAAGAGTCAGACCCTTTAATGCCATATATATTTCCTGCTCCTTGATGATTGAAATTCTGGATATTATTATTAGTTAATGTAACTTCTCCTGAATGTAGAACAACCCCTTGTAAATCTCCAACCCCAAAATTACTTTTCCCTATCATTAAAATTTCATTTTCAAGAATGTCAAAATTACCACCTCCCAGTCCAATTTTTATCCCTGAAAACAATGAATTTCCACTATCCTGAATATTATTAATAGTATTATTTCGTATTAAATAATTTGACCCACTTCCAAAGATGAAGTCTATAGCAGTAAAATTTCCTATTCCTGTAGTTGTTGTCAAGTTCTCTATGTTATTTTCCGCAACAATAAAATACTCAGAGGAAACATCAGTAACTCTTATCCCCCTAAACGAAGCTGAATTTATATTCGTTCCTGTTATAGTATTCCCTATAACTAAAATACTGTCATACAATGACTGAGCGCAGGCAATGCTTATTGGCGTTACTAGATTTGCGTTAGTTATATTATTTAGATTAAAAACATTGTTTTGGATGGATACCTTGTCAGAAGCAATATAGTCCAAAAATGGAGGAAAAGTAATTCCAAATGATGATACACCATAAAAAGCGCCATTGTGATTATCACACGTTATTAAATTGTTTTCAAATGATAAAGACTTTTGGTGATTAATATTCGCTACGTGAGTAAGTCCTCCTGAGTTCAGGTATGAAAAAATATTTCCTCCATCAACACCTATTTCATTTCCTTGATCAGATATTGACTGATTATTATCTACTGAAAAAAAATAAATTGCCGTACTTCCTGTAGATATTCCAGTATTGTAGTATTCATTATTATTGATTTTATTAAATGAATGAGTTCCTTCAATATCTACTGCCATAGTATTTCTAGTGGACCATACCATAAATGTTGTGTTTATGAATTCACAATTTTTGATTTCATTATATAGACAACCATTATTTGCCCCTTGCTGAAGAAATGCAACTCCCATGTATAAATTTTCAAAAGTAATTCCATCAAATGTTACATAATCACTTCCCATTAATTGAAAAGCCACATTAGTTGTCTGCGTAGGGAAATTGATTTTAGGATTATCGCCAACCCCATCTTTTTGAAAAACAATAGGACTACTTGCTGTTCCAGTAGCATTAATTGGCGCTATTACATCCAACTCAATATGCCCCGCTTCGATATTAAACGTAACTCCTCCATTTCCTACACCGTAAAGATTCAAACTATCAACGGCTTCACCTATTGAAGTGTAATCTCCGGGGATATATTTATTTCCTGACAATTGTGAAAATAAACTAGAGCTACTTATTAAAAAAAAATATATGGAATATATAAAAATTGATTTCATAAAATGATTTTTTATAAAAGAAAGAGACTGCTTAACTCCAAAGCAGTCTCTTGTAAAAAATTAATCCTCAACAGTCCACTGAAAATCGTCCCACCAATCAACATCTACAGTTCCTCCACAGAAAAAAGGTGTTAGTGTTTCTTCTCCCTGACAGCACTGAGTAAAAGTAGTGAAGTTTGGGTCTAATATAACAATTGAATCAATTGTGGTACAAGCTGGTTGACCACCTATTCCTGCATTAAACGTCCCACTTGTATTAGCATTCATAACTCCAGGAGCTTGATCAGTTCTAATCAGTAAATAATTATCTGCCTGTTTTAGCATCATATAATCTGCAAAATACATTAAAAAAATTAAAACTACAAATTATGCAGCTGCTTATACAGTAGGGAAGATTCAACCAGCAAATGCGACATTACCGTCAACTAAGTTATAGAATAAATT
>JAFIEX010000242.1 GCA_020832365.1 Crocinitomicaceae bacterium | reverse complement strand
TCATACAAGTCTATTCGTGTTTTTGTGCTAGCTGGGTTTTTAAAAACGAGTGTGTTGGTGTTTTGGGATGGGTTGGGGAAAAGTAATATCTCTGAAAACAATTGATCTTCATTTATTGCTAACCCGCTGTTTTTGTACATTGCAATTACTAGACGGTCATTTATACTTGGTGAATGAAAACTTGAAACTGTTTGGGTAGGTCCATAGGCTGATATATCTATTTCGCCCATAAAAATCGTAAATAATAATAAGTTGTTTTCCGAAGTTGTTCCAACATACAAAGGAGAGGACTTGATGCCATCTGGGTATGTAAAGCCCCATTTAAAATCTCCCACTGATGAATACTTTGCAAAAAATGCCTGTTCATGTGAGCTCGTATGTTCAATAGCAAACGTATCAATTCCAGGATTCAAATCAAGATATGGAATTTCAAACGCAGAATATTCACCTCCAACGATATAATCACCATCGTCATTTATTGATAATGTTAGAAAGGTTGAATTCCCATAAAGCGTATCAAGATGAGCTAGTTCTGAAACAAAATTAATTTCTCCGCTTTCTGCATCTAATGACAAAATTATTGGTCGTAAAGTATGAAATCCTAGACTAGATTCATTTGAAAAAGTATGGTTGTTATTAACATAAAAGTAATATTTACCTGCTGAACCACCTCCAAAGACTATGTCTCCTTTGTTGTGAGCAAGACCACGAGGAATTATTCGCCTATCCCCTCGCATCCAAACTGACCAAACATATTCACCAAATTCATTGTATTTCGCTATTATTCCATCTTCTCCTTGTGAAACCAGATTATCCGAAACATAATAAAAAGAAGAGTCTTGATTATTTGGGAAAATGCTGTCTTTAAATTGACTCGTCCAAAAAAGATTACCAAAATCATCGTGAACAATGAATTGATATTCAAAATCATAATCAGCAAAAACTTGATTTGCCCATTTAAGCTCTCCGTTCAATGTATAGCTGGCTAACACAGTGGACCTCGCAGACTGATTATTGGTCAGCAGATGAGATGCATTAGGATCTGGATTCATTTCCACTTGATTAGCAAAGGCGCCAACAATGGATACGGTATTAGATGCTTCATGAATACTGATGTCATTAATTGCACAATAACCATTTCCAGGTAAACTAAATGCCCAAATTAAGTCCCCATCTGGTGAATATTTTGCTAAAAAAGCATCAATACCTTGTTGAGCGCTAATAAGATGTTGACCTCCTTTAAGATCAAAATTTACTTCACCTAAGAAAAGACCACCTAAAAAAATATTGTTTTGGCTATCTGTTCGAATCACAAGCATGAAAAACTCAGCAAGATGAGCCCATAAAAGGTTACCACTACTGCTGTATTTCACCAATATTCTACTTTCTTTAGTCAACTCTCCTACAAAATGTGAGGGGTCTTCAATGGATAGGTCAACTAAATCTCTTATTCCAGCACCTACAATAATATTGTCCTGTTTATCAAGATCAACACTGTAAGGACGGTAACGCATGAGGTCTCCTGAACCTTTTGTATAGTAATGCCAATCTAAAACAGGAAATTCTTGCGCAGATATATTGTTTATTGTTAATAAACTCATTAATATTTGAGCTACAACGAGCTTTATATCAAAATAATTGGTCTTATGCATAGCGTATTTATTCTTTTATAAACCTCAAGGTATGTTGCCATTCAATGTTTCCTTGTGCATCATAATAAGTGAAAAGTGCATTGGTGGGTTGGTTGGGCACTTTGGTATGTCCAATATGCAGCAAATAATCCCCTGGCATGGCAATTGATTTAGACCAAATCATGGTGTCTGGCGAACCCGTGTTGTCTATCCATTCCCTGTTGACATGGGTTTGGGAAAGAGATTCAAAACTGTAAACAACCGCTAAAATCATTATTGCAGCGTACTTTAATAATTTCTGGGGGGGGTAAAAATAGTTTTCATAAGTATGGTTTTAAGCTATTATTAGCTGCAAATTACAAAAATATTTTGAAAAACCAAAGCAATGTTTGTTTTTTTGAGGGAGTGGTAAACATTTAATTCAGTTGTAAGGGCAGCTCCTTAAAGTTTTGCAGGATGTTCATGGTTCTATCCAAGGAGTTTTTAATTCTTTGAATTTGAGCATCCTCTAATTCATTGAGAATTTCCTCAGAAGAAAGGGTTGTTTTGACTGGCATTACCTCGTAGTAATATTTCCCATTTTTCTTATAGCGGTTCACCCAAGTTGGCTCGTGCATTACTGAACAGAGAACTGGCGCACTATCTTCAATTTTTTGAAACTTGAGTACAACATATACACCATCTTCGGTGTGGTAATTTTGCAATGTTTCGTACCGTTGATTGCTGATGAAATTACCAGCGGAATACAACACATACGTTTGGTGACCACGCGTGCTATCCACTAAAAAATCCATGGGCTGCACCACATGAGGGTGACTGCCGAGAACGGCATGAAAACCTAACTGATGTAGGCTGTCAGCCAATGCTTTTTGGTAATCTGCTGGCATGGTTTTGTACTCATATCCCCAATGCATCACTGCTATGAAAATTTCAACACTATCTTTTGTCATCCTATCCATTTCCTCCCGCATTTCTTGAACAGAAGGAGCAAGATTCCATGGGTCAAAAGTATTAAGCCTGTTCGTGTCTGCGTGTTTCACATGAATACCATTGATGGTAATTATGCCATTTTCAGTTCTACCAGATTCATAAGTGTAAGCCAAAACGCCCACTTTTGTGTTTCCAACTTGACGAATAGCATAACGCGGCTGCTCGGTTGTTAACCTTGAGCCTGTATAGTTCAAGTCATTTTTTGTCAAAATTTCTAGCGTCCTATCTAAACCCTTTGTTCCAGTATCATACATGTGGTTATTTGCCGTGGCTAGAATATCGAAATTTGCACCCTTTAACGCTTCAGCAAGGGCATCTGGCGTATTGAATTTTGGATAGGCACTATACCCCTGACTAGCTCCAGCGAAAGTTGTTTCTAAATTACCAATCATCACGTCGTTCGTTGCAAAAAGTGGCGCCATCCATTTGTAATTATTCGAAAAATCATAGGTTCCATCAGGCTGTTTTTGAGCATTTAGCTGAGTTAGATGCGCCATGATATCACCTACAAAACCAATTTGTATCCACTGTGTGTCGGCAACTTGCTTTTCTTTGAACAGGGTGTCTGAAAAAGAAACATTCACAAGTGGAGCCGTGAAAGCATTATAAGTGAAAGTGGTAGTCAACCAAAAAACAGTCAGGACAGCGGAAACAAAACCAATAGGAGTCAATCGCTTTTTGAACTTTTGCATAAGTGATCGTTTGCAGTTATATTCTTAAGAAACGGCATAACGGAAAGAAGGTTACTGTTTATGGCTATTTTATAATTTATCGCAATCAATGCGCTAAGGGTATTTCAGGAACCTTCTTGTAGGTGATATAAATCGTAAGTGGGATACTGTAATTGTTCAATTCTTTAACATAAGTGAAATGTTGTTCATCAAAACTAATAATTGGCAAAGCCTGTTCTTTCTCCGCTGCAATAAGCTTGAGCATTGACAAATCCTTACGCAGCTCGAAATGCCCCATCACACTTGTAAAGTCTTCAATCCATCCACTGAATGATTCTTTGTAAGTACCATTGGCATTAAACACCATTTGACTATTCGTCAACCCTTTTGTTTTTTCTATCCAATTGTCAATTTCATTTTTCCAGTTTTCCGGAATAAACTCAGCCAACTTGCCCATTCCAACCGGAGCTATTTCATAGCGATCATACTCCCAAGTGCCAATTAATTTTTGGTT
>JAFIEX010000241.1 GCA_020832365.1 Crocinitomicaceae bacterium | reverse complement strand
ATTTTTATTAGAGTAATATGTCTTTTTATTCTTAACCTACCTTCAAGTCCTTCCCAATTTAATCCACATTAAATTTATTTTTTTTAATTACAAATATTTTTTGAATTTGTTCTGTAGAATCGTTGAATGTCTAAAAAAGCTGTGGCAATTAAACGATGATTTAATCGTTAAAGAAACCTTGTTACATGCCAATTAAGCCTGAAATTTATCTTTAGTAGCAGTACTTAAATATTACAATATATTTTTATGTATAAACGAAACCTCTTCGTAATTCAATGATGCTGCAAAAATTTCATAACCAGCTTCTTTCAATAAGTCAACAGTCGTTTTTGATAGAATAGGCTCCTCAAAAAAACGGTCATGAAACTCGATTAAAAGTTGTTTCACATGAACTTTACTTTCGAGAATAGCTGGCAGTATTTCGTACTCAGCACCTTCAATGTCTATTTTTAAAACATCAATTACGCTATGACCTAGTTCAGTAGTAATATCTTCCCAACTCTTCATTGCAACCGTAATAGCATTGTTTTCGTTAACAAAGCTATTAATGGTAGTTGATGCAGAAACGGCTCTTTCATTTTTTGGTAGGTAAAACTTTTGCTGGCCTGTTTTCAGGGCTATTCCAATCGGAAAAAAACGAAACAATTTTGGTAAATTTAAAGCATTAACATAGGCAATAGATTTGGGCGTTGGATCGAATGCAAAAACCGAACATTGGAGGTTTTTCATCACTTTTTTATCAAAACTTATATCCTTGCCTATTCCAAACGAATAAACTATAGATGAGGAATTCAATAAATCAGGATGAACATAAAACCCTCCATAACTATTGCCATACCATTTTTTACTTAAACCAATCGTTGGCTTTAAATGGGCTATTTCTGCTTTGGGCAAAGTAAAGCGCAAACGAATTTTCCGGATGAACGATATAAAATTCAAACGCTTCTCATTAATTTTACTTCTTAATTTTCCCATCATAACTACCCAAACACATTAAATCTTTTGATTACAAAATTACTCGCCCTATCCGAATATGAGGTTAAGAAATACATCATTGTTTTCCAATCCCAATGCGCTTTCAGAAAGAAGTATCTCGCTTTTTTTCTGTTTCCTATTTTGTAAAAATATCGTGCCCTACTTCCATGTATTTTCTTATAAGCAAAATAAACGCTTTTCGTATATTCATCCTCGTATCCATCCAAAGTAAGTAGAGAAAAATAATAATCATATCTTCTGTACCTAGGGTTCAAAGAAAGATTTTGACCATCTACACTGCGCACATATAAGGATTTACAAACTTCTATGGAATCATTTTCGTGAAATAATTTCAGTATCCAATCATAGTCCACCATTCCGAAGTTTTCTTCAAACCTTAATTGATTCAGTTTGCTTTGCGGATTATCTTTTTCCCTTTTGTAAATTATTGAACCTAAATAAGTGTTTTGTCCATCTAATAAACGTCTTAATCGCTTCAGAAAAGTTTGATTTTTCCCATAGTATATGTGATCTTTTTCTGCTGGCTTGACTCTTTTTAATGTCTTAGCTAATTGCTTATCCCACACTTCATATCCAGAAGTAACAATTGGCACTCTTTCCAAGTATGGCAAAAGGGTTTTAATACGATCCTTTTTCCAAAAATCATCTTGATCGGCGATACATACATAATCACCTGTCGCCTTGTCCAAACCAATATTCCTACCTTTATTAGGACCGCCAGAGTTTGACTCATTTTGCAATAAGATACAATCGTATTTTTCAAGTTTGTCGTAGGTGCTGTCCGTTGAACAATCATCTACAACAATTAGTTCTAACAAGAACTCAGAAGTAACACCATCCTGTCCTAGGATGGATTCTACTGTCCTTTCAATGGTTTTCTCCCCATTAAAAGTGGCCAGAATAACGCTAACCTTTTTCATCCATCACACACATAAGGTATGCAATCGCAATATTTACTCAAGGCGAAATTAGGTATAAAGCCAATACGTTACTCAACAACTGCAAAAAAAATATTGCACCTAAATTAACTTAACTATTGTGGCTTGCCTGCCTGCAAAAGTAAGCACATCACCTATGCTTTTGCCTAAAACTTGCTGTCCGACAGGCGTGTCTAATGCAACACAAAAGACTTCTCCATATTTTATTTTTTTTCGACCTAAACCGATGCCAAACAAAATGACTTGACCGCTGTCTAATACCAAAAAACTACCACTTTGAGCATTTTCTGATACTGGCTGTTTTTCAAACTGTTGTAATGCAACAATTTGCTTTTGAATATTTCCTAGCTGAAATTGTATTTTTTCCTGCTCCAAATGAATCATTGCGCGACTTGTGTCATGTTTGTCCCCTGCTGTACTTCTGGATTCTGCTTGGAGAGCCGACTGTAAATCTGATTGATGTTGCTTTAATTCTTGAAGCTCGTCTGTCATTATCTTCACCAATTCTTCAATGCACTGCTTTTTATTCATGGGCGTAAAATTTATTTTTCCATTTTAAAAATGGTTTTTCAAGAAGAACAAAACTGAAATGACTAATGAGTAGTGTCATTAAACCACTTAAAATCGCCCAATAAATTGCGTAGTTGCTATTTATCCAGTTATATTGAATGGCAAGCTCTAGAAAGAAAAAAACCAACATGTGATACATGTAAATTCCATAAGATATCCTTCCAAAATAGTCAATGTAGTGTTTGATTTTTTTTGGAATTCGCCATTCTACTTGAATTTGATACAAAATTACCCATGCGAATATACAACCAATATATAATAGCTCAAGTGTAATCCATGCTCCATGATGCAAAATTTTATTTTTTAATAGGATGAGGACAAAAAAGAGCACTAAAACAAATTTTCGAAGGATGAAATTGTCTGGAAGGTAACGATTGATTTTCTTTTTATGGTAAAAATAACCCCAAGCTAATAATCCTCCTATCGCGAGATATCCCAAAGCAGAAAATGTATGATAATAACGTACACGATCATCGAAATAATTTATCCCTTGAAAAACAAGCGAAAAGCATAGTAAAAACAAAAGTAAAATAGGCAGGTATTTTACCACTTTTTTCCAAAAAATAACCAACAGCGCAAAAGATAAATAAAACTGTTCCTCTATACTTACAGACCAAGGCACTGTTAGGAGCGTGTAAGCATCCGTTAATCCATTTTTTAACTCATTAAAATTAGACAAGAAAAAAGCAAAATAAATTGCTTCATGTTGGGTTGGCCCGTAAATTGGAAAGCGATGAACCAATAGAAATGAACACCCAATAACAAAAAAAAACAATGGCCATATTCTTAAAGTTCTGCGAACCAAAAAGTTCCAAGGATGAAATTTACCTGTTCGTTGTATTTCTTGAAAAAAAAGGAAAAAAATTAAAAATCCACTCAAAACAAAGAAAAAATGAACGCCCAAATGCCCTCGTTTAAAAATAAAATCAATCGTTTCCAACCATTTGGGTAATAGTTCTTGACCTTGTAAAAAAGAAAAGTAGTGGAATACTACCACACTCAATGCTGCAATAAAGCGCAAAGCATCCAGATTGACGAAATAGAATTTTTCTTGCTGCTTACGCATCGTTCAACTTTGCTTTATTTAGTATTTTTGCACGAAAATAGAAATTTTGGAAACACAAGTATTCGACGTAGCAATAATTGGAGGTGGAATTGTTGGAGCGGCAACTTTGTATCAGTTACAAAGAAGAAATCCTGAATTAAAAATTCTTTTAATAGAAAAGGAAAAGCACTTGGCTGACCACCAGACTGGAAACAATTCAGGCGTTATTCACTCCGGGCTATATTATACACCAGGTTCGTTGAAGGCTAAAAACTGTGTAGCTGGAAGACATGAATTAGTGGC
>JAFIEX010000240.1 GCA_020832365.1 Crocinitomicaceae bacterium | reverse complement strand
CCATTGGTAAAAGTACTAACAGGTATTAGAAGATCTGGTAAATCAACGGTATTAAAGTTGCTTAAAGAAGCGTTAGGGAAAAAAAATATAGCAAACGATCAAATTATACATATCAACTTAGAAAGTTTCAACTACGCACACCTTACTAATGCATCAGAACTTTATAAGTTCATCAAAAATAACCTTGAGAACACCAAAAAATATTATCTATTACTCGATGAGATTCAAGAAGTACAGGAATGGGAAAAAGCGGTAAATGCATTTATGGTTGATTTTAATGTCGATATATACATTACTGGCTCTAATTCACACTTACTTTCATCAGAATTAGCTACGCATATAGCGGGTAGATATATCGAAATCCCAATATTTACGCTTTCGTTTGCAGAATATATTGATTTTAGAACACATTACTTTCAAGAAGAAAAGAATACAGAAAAGCAGTTTAAAGCATATTTAAAATGTGGTGGTTTTCCTGTTGTAAATATTGCGGATTATTCTTTAGATTCGGCTTATAAAATTGTACATGACATTTATTCTTCGGTAATTTTACGAGATACGGTACAACGCTATAAAATTAGAGATACAGAACTGTTAGAGCGCATCATAAAGTTCACCTTTGATAACCTAGGAAATACTTTTTCAGGTAAAAATGTAGCCGATTATTTTAAAAGTCAACAACGAAAAATAGATATCAATACCGTATATAATTACTTAAATGCGTTAGAAGGAGCTTTTATCCTGTACAAAGTACCACGTTATGACATCAGGGGAAAGGAAGTGCTAAAAACACAAGAAAAATACTATTTGAGTGATGTATCTTTACTATATGCTACGATGGGATTTAAAACGAGTATGATTGCCCAACTGCTTGAAAATATAGTTTTTTTAGAACTTAAAAGGAGAGGTTACCATGTATATATTGGCAAGATAGACCAAAAAGAAATTGACTTTATTGCAGTTCGAAAAGATGAAAAAATATACGTACAAGTGGCTTATAAAATAGAAAGCAAAGCAACAGCAGAAAGAGAATTTTATATGCTCTCAACGGTAAAAGATCAGTATCCTAAATACGTAGTAACCATGGACGATTTTTGGAATGAAAACTTATATGGCGTGAAGCACATGCATATAAAAGATTTCCTTTTAGCTGAAAAGTATTAATTGGGTTAGCAATATAAGTTGTTTTTGTATTGGTATCTCATATAAAGTCCTGAAAGGACGCCATAGACTAACATTGGGCATAGCCCATTGTTAACGTAACTAAGACCATATTAGCCCTGAAAGGGCGGAATAAGAAAGTTATATTGGTGATAGAAAAAGTCTTACGTCCTTTCAGGACTAAGTCGATATGACGGTTGTATTTTCAAGGGACTTTGTCCCATGTTTGTATATATCACCCTTACAGGGTTATATCCCAAGCGAAATCAGTACATAAAAAGCGTTACCTCAATGGATTTTAATTTGTGTTAATCAACAAATGATTAAAGTATTACTTACGAAATATCCCCGCGGCTATCCAAACAATTCCCCAACAAACCCGTTATAATTCTTTTCCGCATGATAGTCATTTTCCCATGTAGCAAAAGCTGCTTGTGATTTTTTAGTATAAGCTTCTGGTGTGGCTTCAAAAATAGCTGCTATCGCTTCTGCGACTTCCTCTTCCGAAGGATGAGCTGCCAATAAAACACCATTATTGTTGTTCACGATCTCCCCATTACCCCCTACTTCAGTTGCAATCACTGGAATGCCAAAAGAAAAAGCTTCCATTATGGAAACAGGAACTCCTTCAGAACTGCTAACATTGATAAAAGCTGTTGGACAATTTTTGCGGTAAAAGTCTAGCACATCGGAATTGGCAACCCTTCCTTTAAACGTGACTTTAATATTTTCAGGCAAATCTTGTGCTAGTTTTTTCAACGCATCAAACTGAGGACCGTCACCGAAATGCGTCCAATGCAAAGGAGATTGAATATGTTCTAAGGCTGAAACAATAAGCTCAACACGTTTTACTGGTATCACATTGGAACAAGAAACAAGGAGTTGTTTAGATTGATCTGCAGAAAAAACTTGCTTTTTTACGCCCAAACGAGACAATTCAACACTAGATATTTTACATTTCCATTCATCAGCGATAGCAACAATTCCATCTTCTGAAATCGAATGAATAGTGTTCAAATGATTGGTTATAAAATTTCGAAATGGCAAATAAGGAAAGCTATTCACGGACGGATATAAATCCCAACGATGCACCCGACAAACCGCCTTCGCAAAAAAGTTTTTTCGTTGCAATAAAGCCAACGCCACTGCAGCATCATCTCCCCAATAACTGTAGGCAACGGTATTCTGAGGTTGTTCAATATTTTTTTTAATCCATTTTTGAATATGCTTGGCCTTAGCTAGTGACATCAACATGATTTTTTGGTGCATGCCAGTAACTGATTGTTGATAAGCTTTGCGTATCCATTTTTTTTCCTTTTTCACCCACTTTGACCCCATCAATGCAAGGGCTTTCAGCTTGAGTTGCTTATCATCTTGGATGTGTAAACCATGAACCTCACAGTTGATCGGCACTTCCCGCTGGTCTGCTAAACCATCGCAGACCGCCAAAATGGTGACCTTTTCAAAATAGGGCGCAATAATCGGCAACTCATTCTCCAGAAAGGTTTCACTCTTCCCAAAAGGAAAGCCAGCGGTTATCAGCAACAGGTTTTTCATGATAAAAATATTTCCCACAAATTTAGCAAGTTTCATGGAAACAAAATTATTAACTTACCAAGTTCAATCGTTCATGCATGGGTAAATCATATAAAGTTTGAATGAAAGACGTGTTGTGTTATTTGTTTGATGGATAGTGTATTACGTCCTTTCAGGACTCTATTAACCTGACGGTTGTTTTTTCAAGGGACGCTGTCCCTTGTTTTTAGATGTCACCCTATCAGGGTTAGCAATTGAATTACGACCGATCTTCGCATCACAATACAATTCAACCAGTATTTTTAGCACCAATGGTACGCATGGCAATGTTTGCATAAAAGGTTGCCTAACAAAATCAATCGCAGTATTGCTTTTTTTCAAACAGTTTGCAAACACATCATAAATATATTTATTTTTGTTTCATGCATAGTCCAATAGTCTATTTTAGTGAGCTTTACTCAGGTGAATTACCAATTTTCAAAGAACAGGATGCCTTCGAAGTATTAGTGCCATTGACTTCCCCCAAAACAGCTATTAAAACACGATTTAAGTTGCTTGAATTAATGGATGAGAGTCCCGTAATCAATAAGCAGGCAATAGCGAAAAAACTGAAGCTATCAATCGAAGGGGTAAGGTATCACATTAGCATCTTAAAGGCTAAGCAGAGGCTCAAATATGAAGATCCTGCTAAAGGTGGGAGATGGATAGTAGGCACAAAAAATCCTGTAAATTGAAAAAGGTACTGATCCTAGCGTACGATTTTCCGCCTTACGTTTCGGTAGGTGGTTTGCGCCCTTATAATTGGTTCAAGTATTTCAAACAATTTGACATTGAACCGGTTGTCGTGACACGGCAATGGGAGAATAAATATGGCAATGAATTGGATTACATTGCACCAAGTGCGTCAAAAAAGGTTGAAATAGAAAAAAACGAATACGGTACGATTATCAGAGCGCCGTATTTTCCAAACTTGGCCAATCGGTTAATGTTAAAATATGGCGATAAAAAGTTCAGACTGATTCGTAAAATTATTTCGGCTTATTTTGAACTATTTCAATTTGTTTTACCCGTTGGACCCAAAAGAACCGTTTACTTGGCAGCCAAAGAATACCTAAAAAACAACAAGGTCGATGTAGTCATTGCTACAGGAGAACCATTT
>JAFIEX010000239.1 GCA_020832365.1 Crocinitomicaceae bacterium | reverse complement strand
AGTAAAAAAACACAGAAATTATTATAAAAGGCAAGGAATGCCCCCCCTCAAGAAGCGATTAATTTATTTCAAGAAGCGCTTGATGCTGAAAGCGATAATGCCAGTGTTTATTTTGAGTTTGCGAAATACGCCTATAACCAAGGCTTATATTTATATGAAAGAGATCCTAATCCAAAAAAAGGGGATAAAAGCATGCAGCGTGCAGAACAGTTGTTTTTGAAGACACTAGAAAGATGCTCCTATTTTCATGCGGATTGTCATTATTACATTGGCGTAATTAATTACTCAATGGGCAACCAGACGGATGCAATTCGTTCTTTTGAGGCTTTTTTAGCTTTTGACCATAAAGATATTGAGCGGTATCACCCGCAACATATGGCTAGAAAAGCTGATGTTAAAGTTGTGCTGCAAAAAATGAAAGACGAAAGATCAATTTTAGAAAATGCCGTGCCTTTTTCTCCAAAAATTGTAGAAAATGTGAGCACCAATAATGACGAATACTTTCCGATGTTGTCACCAGATAACGAAATTATGTTTTATACAAGAAAATCCGACAAGCGTTTGAAAGGAGACTTAGTAAGCAAAATCGTTGAAGAATTTACCATGTCACATAGAGCGAGTATGCATGGTGTTTTTGATGGAGGGAAACCAGTTGACTCGCCTTTTAATGATGGAACTTTTAACAGCTATGGCGCTGCAACACTCTCTGTTGACAACAAAGAAATGATTGTTAGTGCTTGCAAAGACGAGAATGTGAGGGGCCAAATTTATCGTAATTGCGATCTTTATGTAACTTATTTTGAAATAGAGAATGGTAAATACAAGTGGTCTTCTTTAAAAAACTTAGGTGATGGCATCAATACGGTTGATGGTTGGGAAGCACAGCCAACATTATCCGCAGATGGGAACACACTCTATTATACCGCTATGAGACCAACAACTAGGGATAATGATATTTTTGTTTCTGAGCGACTACCAGATGGATCATGGGGTGCATCAAAGCCATTTGACGAAATAAACACAGCAGGTAAAGACAAGAGTCCCTTTTTTCATCAAGATAGCGAGACCTTCTATTTTGTTTCATCCGTTTCATCTGAAAGAAAAGGTGTTGGAGGGACAGATATTTTTTATATGCGAAAACAACCAGATGGGAGATGGTCTAAACCAAAAAACATTGGCTATCCAATCAATACAGAAGGTGATGAAATTGGGTTGTTTG
The DNA here is from genome assembly GCA_020832365.1 of Crocinitomicaceae bacterium. GTDB lineage: Bacteria > Bacteroidota > Bacteroidia > Flavobacteriales_D > Crocinitomicaceae > JAFIEX01. Next base: position 2,642 of record JAFIEX010000239.1, on the reverse strand, counting down.
TTTCTACCGACGGGAAAGAAGCTTATTTTTCTTCGTTACAAAAAGGTGTTTGGAATATTTACTCATTTGAACTATATGAAGAAGCAAGGCCTCAATCAGTAGTGGTGGTTAAGGGAGAGTTAAAAGACGAAAATGGAGAGCCAGTGGTTGATGCAGAAATCGAAATTGCATACTCCAAATCTGATAAAATTGAAAAAGTAAAAATAAATGGGAATGATGGTAAATATGCAGCTATTGTAAAAACGAAAGAGCCACAAGACGTAATGGTTTCAATCAAAAAAGAAGGACATGCATTCGATTCAAAAATCATCGAAAAAGAAGTGTTAGCAAAAGGTGAAACTATTCGGGCTAAAGACATGGAGGTAAGAAAAATAGAAAAAGGTAAGCCCTATACGATTAATGACATACTTTATGCTACAGCATCAGCAGAGCTCAATGATAGATCAAGGTTTATCTTAAAGCAATTTGCAAGGTTTTTAGAAACTAATCCAGAATTAAAAATTACCATTCAAGGACACACAGACAATGAAGGAGATGCTGAAAAGAACATGACCCTATCTCAAAGAAGAGCGGAAGGAGTTAAAAGTTATCTTATTTCATTAGGGGTCGGTGAAGAACGTTTAAATGCAAAAGGATTTGGTCAAACCTCTCCCAAAGTACCAAACACTTCATCCGTCAATAAAGCAAAGAACAGAAGAACTGACTTCGTTATTGAGTAATAATCTGGACATCAAAATAATTCATATTTAAATCAAGCAGTGAATGCACAGGGGATGTGCTCCAGGCGCGTTCCGTAACTATTATGAACTATTGAAACAATGTCAAACCTCACATTGACATCAAGGTCTTTGGCAACTACATATTGATGAGCACATTTAATTATTTGTTTTTGCTTTTTTTTAGTAACCGCCATCCACGGTTCTCCAATTTCAGCAGTTTGCCTTGTTTTTACTTCTGTAAAAACCAAATCTTGCCCGTCAATACTAATTATGTCCACTTCCGATTTTAAATAACGATAATTTGTTTTAACAATCTGGTGACCTTTCTCTTTTAAATAACAAACGGCTTTCTCCTCTCCTAGTGCCCCTAATGCATGTATATCCATAATTTTTAGTTTAGTCGTAAAATTCTAATCTTTTTCACCAATAGAAAAACCATAAATGAAATTAATAAAAAAATCAAGGGTTAAAAAATTTTCCAAAAAAAAATTTGTCTAAAATTTCAAGTATTTAATCGAAATTTGTTGTTTCGAATATGCACAACATTTAAATCTTTCTTATTTTTGGTGCAGATTAGGTGGTTAGGTTAGGTTGATTAGTATAAAGGAGTAACGCCTGTTACTCCTTTATTTTTTTATTCAAGTTTTCTCTTTAGCCAATCAGGTAAATTGAAGTAGGTCAGAATCACTTTTTCCTCTGGTTGCATCAATAATTCGTCAACATCCTTAGCAAACGCTTCATACAAGTTGCTTCTTGTTTCGCTGTCCTCTGCTCTAATTAGTTTTGAAATATTTTGGATGATGACTTTTTCGAAATGATAATCTTTTTGAGTTTTCTTGAAAAATCTTGAAGTGGACTTCATGGTGTAATCCAAATAATCAAAGTTGCCTAACTCAAAATGAATAAAAATGTTCAATATTCGAGAAAAACTATATATGTCTTGGCGCAAGTTTGATTCATTATCGTTAATTATTTCATTGATGCATTTTAAAGCATTTTTAAAATCTGTATTACCAAAGTATGCATTAGCCATGTTGAAATGCATCACAATTGACTGTTCTTTATTGAAACTATTGATCAAATTTTGTTGATTCATATTGGTTGCATCGAAATAGTCTATTGCCTTCTGATATTCTCCAAGTTGGTTGTACAGATAAATTTGCTCATTAAAACAAATTCCAAAAAGTTTAATTTTTAAATCCAAAGATTGAAAGCTTTTATCATTTCGCAAATTGTTCAAATCAAAAATAACAGATTGTACCATTTCAAAATCTCTTTCGTCTTTATAACAGTTTAATAAGTGAGATAAAGTCAATATGTATCTTTGCCCTAAATCTTTTTTTAATTTGGGGTTTTTATCTATAATTTCTTTTGTTTTGTTAAACTTCTGATAGCTACTTTTATAATCTCTGTTAGTTGCAGCACAAAGACCTTGAATATAATAACAGATTGTTGCAGCTCTAACCGATAAAGCAGTATTTTTCCCTTTAATTAATGGATGGTTTGCAATGGTATCCACTTGTTTTCTCTCTGCTTCATTTTTGGAGAATCCTCCACTTCTAAAAATGGCGTTGATTTCAGAATACAAAACATGATAAGTTGCTAAATTTTGAAGCTTACCTACAATCTCCGCCTCTTCTAAAATGAGGGCAGATAAATCTACACTGAAATCACCATCCTGGTAGGCGTCCTCAATTAATTGCTTTTCCCAAGCAATTAACTCAATTAAATAGTAGAACTTTTCGTATTCCCACGCAAGTTTTTTAGCTCTTTTAAGAAATTTAGAACATTCCTTGTAGAGTGCTTTATTGTAAAGAATTTCAATATTTTTTAACTCCTCTTTTAATTGACTTGAAACAGTTTGCTCGCTGTAAAATGCGCGTAGGCTTTTTAAAATCAATTTATAAAGATGGTTTTTTTCAG
>JAFIEX010000238.1 GCA_020832365.1 Crocinitomicaceae bacterium | reverse complement strand
AAAAACTAAACAGTTAATCCCTTTTAAAAACTTTAATCCGCAAGACTTAATCAAAGATATTGAGCAAACTACATTAATAGTTAACTATGAAAAAGATAAAATCAATCAGCAATCAAGAAAAAAATTACGAAATCGTGGAAAAATAGAGTTTGTGAAAAATAAAAAAGGTGAATTTGTTCTTGACAATTTAGGTAATAAAATTCAAAAAATAGCTCAAGGAGATTCAATACGAAGCACTCTTTTCAAACAAACTTATTTAGGTAAAATCAAGGATATTGAAAGAGATGAAAATGACAAACCTATACGAGACGGTAACGATTGGAAATACAAATCTGGTGATGAAGAATATATTTATACGGAAAGAAAGCCTATAGAAGAAGCAGTAAAGAAAACAGATGATATTGTAGACCCAGATATAAGAAAATTAATAGAAAGTCAAAAAGGCAAATTTCCAATACTAGATTTCCAAGGGAACAAAATACGTCATGTTAGGATGAAAGTTAAAGCAGGTAAAACCGTTAAAGAAAGAGTAAATTACCGTTCAAAACATGAGCATAAAAATTACTTCTATTCTGCTTCAGGCTCTATACCCTATGCGATAATGCTTCAATCTAATGACGAAGGGAAATTAGTAAGGAAATTAATTCCTATATCATCTTTTCAGATAGCTGAAGTATTTCGTAAAACCAAAAAATTTAATGAGGAAGAGTTTATAAATTTATTTCATCCTGAATTCAATGAATTTGATAAAAAACTTTTAAAAGTTGGTCAAAAAGTATTTGTAATACAAGAGGATACTGATTACGAAAAAAGATTTGAAAGTGAATTTCAACAAAATCGATTGTATAAGATTACTCAATTCAAATACGATGGCACAAAAATCATGTTACAACACCACCTTGAAGCACAATCAAAAAATGATATTGACAGTTCAATAAAATTAGAAAAAGATAGAATAATTAGAGAATATGAAAATAAGCTAGGTATAAACAAAATAGAACCTAATATAAATATTGAAAATGCAAATGAACGAAATAAGGATTTTGAGAAAAGACTTTATGATTTTAATTCACGATTAAAAGTAATTGAGTCTATTAAAGGAGAAAGTTTTATGAAGCAAGTGAAGTCAAAAATTGAAAAGTACAAAACAGAGTCTTCATCGATTTTAATAGAAGGCAAAACACCAATTCTAGGTTTATCTCAACGAAATTGGAACTTTTTATATGAAAATTACGATTTCGAGTTAGACTTTACTGGGGATTTAAGCTGGAATGATGAATGATTTACAGCAATAGTAACTTTCAATGCGAGTTATTTAAAGTCTAATTTTAACACAATTAATTAAAACAAAAAAAACATGTCAACATACTATAAATAATACAAAAATAAACCGACCCAAAGGTAAATAGAACTGTTGTCGAACCTGAAAAATTTACTTTTCATCAATTACATCAAGTCATTCAATGTGTAATGAATTGGGAGGACACTCATATGTATAAGTTTAACTTAGGTGCACCCTAAAGAAGTGATGTTATCCAATTGTTAGATAATGATGTAGATGAAATTACTTCCTTTTTCGAAAGTAGGCATCAAGAAATGGATGCTGCAGAAACATTTTTGACGGAAATTTTCGAAGGAATACGAAAGAAACTGCATTACACCTATGACTTTGGTGATGATTGGAAGTATGAAATAAGGTTGTTACAGCAACCTAAAGAAAAGGTCTTCTACCCTATTTTTATAATAGCAGAAAATGCTGTACCAAAAGAAGTTTTAGGCTAGGTTATATCATTCATTGTTAAAATATTTTGTAAACTAATGTTTATTTTTTATATTTACAAAATATAAATATGAAACAACAATGTCCACATTTACAAGTTCCCTTCCTAATGATCTCTTAGAGCAATTAGAGAAAATGTCTAAAGCTATGAAGTTACCGAAAAACAGATTGATAGAAAAAGCATTGCGCATCTATTTGGACCAATTAAATAAGGCTGAATACATTAAGTCCTATCAACAATTGGCAAAAGACAGTGATGTGTTGCTCCTAGCTGAGGAAGGAATGGAAGAGTATTTGTCACAACTTGACACGACTGATGATGAAAGAAATTAGTCAAGGTGAGATTTGGTTTGCTAATTTGAATCCAATAAAAGGAAGCGAACAAGCGGGACATCGTCCTGTTGTTGTTATCAGTGGAAATATGCTGAATACACATTTGCGAATTGTTATCGTTATGCCATTAACGACAAAAACTAAAAATTACAAAGGAAATATTGTTTTAAACCCTAACAAATCTAATGGATTGGATAAACCTTCTGAAGTTTTAATTTTTCACATTCGTTCGTTATCCAAAGAGCGACTCACAAAAAAGATTGGTAGGGTTTCGAAAAATGAACTTCATGAACTTAAACAAGGTTTAGACGACATTTTGAGGTATTAAAACAACTCCAATTGTTGAACTGGACTTTCTAATTTTGCTTGTTTCACGCCATGAAACAATTCCATCATACCGAATTGCTTGTCCGTAATGTGTAAAATACCTACTTTGCCTTTTTCTGGAAGACTTTTTTTCACCCTTCGAATGTGCACATCGGCGTTTTCTCGACTCGCACAAAAACGCAAATAAATAGAAAACTGAAACATGCTGAATCCATCGTTTAGTAATTCTTTACGGAACCTGGCAGCAACTTTCCGTTCTTTCTTACTTTCCGTTGGCAAATCGAAAAACACTAAGACCCACATCGCGCGGTATTGATTAAGCCTTGAAAACCGATCCACTGCCATAGTCGGGATAATTTATTTTTCTTGCAACTCCTGCAAAACAATCACTCAAGGAGCTTGTCGTTCTGCTCATCGCAACTAATAATGGACTTTTCTTACCTTCAATTACAACATCTAGCGCAGGGATACGCAACAACTGTTGCTTCAGGTGAGGTGTTAGTTCATCCACCATTGTATCTTCACGAATAATATCCCGAACGAGGGCATCCACATACGGTCGATATGGCTCCATGATATCATCAGCCAAGCAAAAAGCGTTATATTTATTCGCATGGAAGATGCCTAGAGCTGGCAACATTCCACTACCAATGATGGCCCTGGCACAAACGGCCCTTAAAATTGCATAGCCATAATTCAACAAATTATTGGGTGCATTTTCTTTTCTTCCCCTGGTAAATTCTGGTATATTAAATATATTTTCCCAATAGATTGCTGCTGCCTGACCTTCGTTGTTTTGCGTATCGCCAGAAAGCACGGTATTGGAGAGCTTCAGCATTTTATTACTTACGCGAAGTGGTGTCCCCTCCCCTTCTAATAAAACAGCTAATTGATTCTTAATTTTCCTTTCTACGGTTTGTTGCCATAAGTTTTTTTTCAGCGGAAGTGATGCCTCCAGTTGGTGCCTTAGCCGCTCATTGTATGCTGTATGTCCATGCATTGGGAGCATAATGGCAGTTGGTAAGTGTTGCTGGTCGCAGGTCACTAACACCACATTTTTTTGGGTCAACAAGTCCAATAAACGGTTACTGATGGTGATTTGTGGGTGCTCCAGTATAATGACGCCAATATCTTCTATCGGTACACTTCGTTCTGGCAGCTCATCATCAGGATAACGAACAAGCAACTGTTGGTTTTTAGTTTTTAAATAAGCGGGATTTCCAAATAGCAGCGTTCTCTTGATCATAGCGTATGGGATTGGTTTTTAAAATATTACGCCATAATCAAAAATATTGTTACAAAATCACTAAATTTTAACATTTCGAAAGAAAAAACATACGAAACAAAAAGTGAGCAGGGTAGAAAAGTAAAAAAGAAGTGCCGTCTAGTGAGGATTTTGGAAAACAAGCATTTTGACCATTCTAATCCTTACGGAAACCCACAGGTTATCAAGCCGTTAAGCTTGGGTACCCTGTGAATTATCCATAAAGATAAAAGAACGAAAGCAATTCACAAC
>JAFIEX010000237.1 GCA_020832365.1 Crocinitomicaceae bacterium | reverse complement strand
AACTTTTCAATCATAATCGGGTTTGTTTGGGCTGGTTGGAAAGCGAGAAGATTGATTCATGATCTCTGATGTTTTTAGGTACCAAAAAAAAAGTGTAGTAAAAAAAAACTCCATCTCAAAAAGATGGAGTTTTTTTTATTTAAAGAAACAGAAACTATTCTACAATTATTCTTTTGGTTAAACTTCTATCCTTGCCATTCATTTGAAGAATATAAAGTCCTTTATTCCAGTCTGAACAAGATATTTCTAACACGCTACCCGTGGCATGAAGAAGATTAGAATAAACAAGCCTACCGGTAATGTCAAAAACTTGAATATTATTAAATTGATTAAGCTCCGATCCTTTTAAGGTGAATTTTGTTTTTGCAGGGTTCGGATAAATTTGAATAACACTCATAGGCTGTTCTTTAACGGATAGTCCTTGAACGAGCACGCATGCAGAAGTGTCTACACATAAACCATCTGTAAGTATTACAGCATAGTTTCCATTTTGACTTGGAACAAAAAACTGTGTTGTTTCATTGGTAATGTGAGCAAAATCATTATCACAATCTACCCACTGATAGCTCACGCCAGCTTGAGCGGCTGTTAACACGAAATTATCTAAAACCACATTCGTATTTAAATTGCAAGCTGGATTTGTTTGGCCTTCTAATCCTACCCCAACCGTTAATGCATTCAAAGAGGTCAATAAAACTTCTCCATTAGAAGGATTTGCAACAGTCGCTCCGTTTAATCTTACATAAATAGTGGTGCTAGTGATCTCACCATTGCTCGGGGTTAATGAGAAAGATTGCGTAAATCCACCACCACTTGTTAGTGATATTTCATATTCACCAATGATTTCCAATTCTAAATCATCTACTAAATTAAATGCGCTCACTTCGAAGGTTTGTTCTGGAGATGGAGAACCTACTTCATGCACAAATCCTGATAATAAACTTACAGTTGTATTAATCAAAGGAGTAGGTGGCACTATTTCGCCATTTAAAGAAACAAACTCATCAGGGATTCCATTTGTACTTACCGCAATATCTCCAGTTACATTCGGATTAATGGTTGTTCCATTTAAGCGAACATAGATAGTGGTTGGCATAACTTCACCGCCGTTTTGAGTCAGTGTCAATTGATTGGTATATGGCCCTGTTGCCAATTCAGCTATTTCATAATCTGTGGGAGCTGTTAATGTAATGTCGTCGATAAGAAATTCACCACTAACTTCAAAACTTTGTTCAGTGGAAGGGCTTCCGACTTCTTGCAGAAACCCAGAGAGTGCATTGGTTGAAAAAGTTAGCGCAGGAAGTGGCGGGAATATTTCACCTTCAAGTTGAAGCGGATTGGTATTGCTAAGGTTAGAATTAAAAGTAACTGTGCCTGGTACATTCGTGTTAACTACTGATCCGTTCAATCTAACATAAACAGGGGTGTTTGTAAGAACTCCTGCCGAAGGCTGCAAAGTTAATTGACTAGAATAAGACCCCGCAGGTGATAAGCTTATTTCATAATCAGAAGAAGCTGCTATTACTACGCTATCAATTAGGTTTACTCCTTCAATTGTAAAGTTTTGTTCAACAGACGGAGCACCTAAAAACTGCTCGAAACCTGTCAGTACAAGGGGCGTAACAGTTAAATTAGGTAAATTGGTGAGTTCAGTTGCTCCAATGATAATGTTGTTTACACCAAATTCATCACGAGAACCAGATCCACCTACATCGTTAGTTGTCCAACGCAAGAAGTAGAAGTCACCATCTGCAATGTATACATTCTCTAAAGTAATATTTCTTGGAACTAATTCCCAAGCAGGAGAAGGGTCAGCAGGCGCTTCTGAAACAAAGTTAAGAGTGCCTTCTTGTTGGAAGTTGATATTATCATTTCCATGCTCGAAATTAAAACTATTTGATCTGTTTTGATCATTGAGCACCCAGATTTCATAAGATAGCGTTAAGTCTTGAATAGGCGCTCCGGTATTGTTTTGAAGTTTTAACGTAAAAGCACCAGGTGTAAAAGCCGTTCCAGTTGCTTGAAAGCCGAAAGCTATTCCTGTGCCATAGTTGAAAGCGTAAATCCCTCCTGTTGTAACTCCTCCGTTACTAACTCCCCTGGCAAATTGCCCTCCAGTTTGAGTATCTCCAAATAGCAAATTACCATCACTTGAACCAAGCACTTCCCATTCATTAGAGCTTAACATCCCTGGACCAGGCGATGGTGAAAAACCACTTCCTGTAAAACTGGAGAATTCTACGTTAACATTTGTAGTAAAATCATTTATACTTACTTGTGTATAAACAATACCAGTGAAAATTACGGATAATAAAAGGGTAAAAATTTTCATAAGTTATAAAATAAGTTTTTTGTATCGCTTTATGCTCTTGGAAACCTTTATGCATTCATTCCATGAATAATTCAGCAAAAATTATATTCAAAGTTAGATTTTTTTTAGACTAGAAAAAAATCTTTGAATGAATATTTTGTTAAGAAATTGATGAGCTCCTTAATTGTTTACTAATCATTTGATTAAGCAATAAAAGCAAATAGGAGAGCCATAGCTCTCCTATTGCATAAATCGTATCTGATTGCAAGTTTATTGTTTAACAACTTTCTTGTTAACTATTCCTTGATTGGTACTAATTTGAATGTAATATAATCCATTAGCCTCATTACTCAAATCAATCAACCACTCTTGTAAAGTATGATTATTTTCAAAAACATGGTGGTTAACGATTCTTCCACTGAAATCTCTTACAGTAATAGACGCTACTTCAAAAACAGGGGCGTTAAATTGAATAGTCACCTTTTCATTAGTTGGATTCGGGAATAAATGAATCGACTGATCTAGCAAGTCTTGAGCATTATCTACATTAGCAGTACTTGGAACCCCTGTCAACATGATGTCATCCAATCCTAAAATATATTTATCTGGGTCGCTGTAGCAATGGAAGCCAATATAATATTCTCCAGCTGTTTGAACAGTAAAAGAAGAGCTTGATTGTTGGTAAGTGACGTTGTTGATGTTGGGTAAATCAACTAAATTGAAAGTTAAACTATTTGGATTTGCAGCGCCACCAATATTAACCTTCATTTTTTCGTCATAAATTTCACCTCCTGCCTCTGCACATCTATACCAGAAAGAAAGGGTATAAACGATTCCTGGCTCCAAATCAATACATGGTGTCACAAGCCAGTCGTCACCTCCAATATTAGTGTTTTGAGAATTGTAAAAATAATAAGCTAATCTTTGACCAGTTCTTGCAGTCATTGCTCCACTTTGGAATGCACTTTGGTTAATTACTCCCCAAGTAACCGCATTGCCGTTAATCTGATCTTGATTTACATTAAAAACGGTCCAATTACTTAAATCTTCGTTTTCCTCAAATCCCATTGTGTAAGTTGTAGTGGGGTTGATACAGCCTGTTGGAGGAGGTGGAGGTGGTGTTCCACCACAATTAGAACCAGCTAACGTTGTGGCGCCCGTATTACTAGGGTCTAACCATGGTGCTAGTTGAGCAGCTGCATTGCTGCCATTCGCGTTCCAGTTCGAACTCATTTTGCCGTAAACATCTGAACTATTTGGAGAGTTGCAAGAAGATGAACCGCCTGTAAGTTGACCTACAATTAAACCGTTTTGATTAAAGATTGGGGAACCTGAAGACCCACCTTCTGTAACACCATGTCCGTTGGCGGTAGCTATCCACTGTACAGCCCAGAAATGGTTGAATCCCCCTCCGTTGAAGCTGGAATTTGACAAGGTGGAATTGAAAGTTGATATTTTTTTGGCGCTTCCAGCGGGATGGTGAATACCAACGCCAGATGATGCGGCTGTATTTGCCCTAGACCAACCAGCGTAAAAAGGGTTGTAAGATTGAGGGATCGCTTGATTTAGCTCCACAAGCATAAAATCAGATCCTGATTAGTTTGGATTCAGAAATTTCTGAGGAAATGGATATTTCGGTAGAAATT
>JAFIEX010000236.1 GCA_020832365.1 Crocinitomicaceae bacterium | reverse complement strand
CAGATATTCTAGAACATATTAATCTTTACAAATAAAGAATCAATTTTAAGAATTGCATGTACTTTTGCAGTGTAATTTGAATTTATGCAAAGTGATATCAAGCACCACGTTGTTTTACACGTGATTATTTTTATTTGGGGCTTTACTGCAATTTTGGGAAAGCTAATTTCAGTTGAGGCTTTTGCGCTTGTTTGGTACCGTGTAATCATCGCATTTGTATCATTGTTTGCATTTCTCCTTGTATTAAAGAAAAAATGGCGTATCACTAGTCTAAAAAACAGCTACTACATCCTAGGAATTGGAGTGATTGTTGCTTTACACTGGTTGTTTTTTTATTTAGCCATAAAAGTTTCCACCGCGTCTTTGGCTATTATTTGTCTTTCTACCGCAACTTTACACGTAGCATGGTTAGAACCAATAATCCTGAAAAGAAAAGTGCTCTACTCAGAGTTTCTTCTGGGTATAATTATTGTTACAGATATTTTGTTGATTACAGCGCAAAGCACTGAAACGAGTGACCTACTTGGTATTTTTTATGGCTTAATCGCAGCATTAATGGCCGCCATGTTTTCCACCTTCAATGCCAAAATGGTACAAGAGGAAACCGCTTCAAGTATCACGCTTTACGAAATGTTTAGCGCTACTTTAGTAATGACAGCTCTGCTAATATTGTTTGGTGATTTTAATGCGAAAGTCTTGACGATTAATTGGCAAGATTTCTGGTTGCTCATGTTCTTAGGGGTGATTTGTACTTCTGTAGCCTTTTTGGTGACCGTTGAAATAACAAAATTTTTAGGCGCCTTTACTGTTTCTTTAAGCATCAATATGGAGCCCATTTATACATTAGGGCTAGCAGCGGTAATTCTTCAAGAGCACAGGGAGTTAAATTGGCAATTTTATGTAGGAGCAACCATTATCGTTTTGGCTGTCTTTGTCAATGCTTTCATTAAACAAAAGCGCAAGCGAAAACTCAAAAAATTGGCAAACAAAGAACTTTCTCCTTTAGATATAGCTTAATCGGAATAACTTAAAAACGTTTCCCATTCTTTTCTTTGTGCTTGGTTTAGCACCCTAGGAAACTTATTCTGTCCGCCTAATTTTCCTTTTAACGCCATAAAAGCATAAAACTTTTCTAGCGGCAGAGACTTCACCCTGGGCTGTTTGATTAGATATGCTCGCATGGTCTTATAGTCATCATTCAATAATTGGAGCTCCTCATCTAGGTAAACTGCAAATAAAGCTTCGTCTATTCTTTTTTGGGAACCAACATACCAATAATGTCTATTTAACTGTTTAGAGCCAACAGCACAGAACTCTTCCACGTTGGTTTGCATTTTTTCAGAAACTCGTCTGATGGCTGTGGTCATATTCTCCATGGATAAATGCTCCCCTGCTAGGTTCAAATTATGGTTGATTCTTCCCTCTATATTGAAAATTAATTTATCAACATCTGAAAATTGAATGAGATCACCCATAATATAGCGCCATATCCCCGAACATGTTGTAACCACTAAAGCGTAAGATGTATTGGGCTGGATTTCTCGAACACTAAGCGCTGGAATGTTTTCTAAATCACCATTGTTGATTTGATTGACATATTTTGCCGGAATAAACTCATAAAAAACACCATGATTCGTTAGGAGTCGCATACCTTTTTCTACAGGAAACTTTTGGTAACCAAAATATCCTTCACTGGTCAGGTAAGTATTGATAAAATGTAAGGGTCGATCACAATGCTGCATTATCCTTTCCTTATAATTATCAATAAATATTCCGCCATGCAGGTAAATTTCCAAATTAGGCCAAATCTCATGAATACTTTTCACTTTATAATGATGGAGAATACGCTCGATAACCATTGTAACCCATGAGGGAACACCAGCTATTACACCAATATCCCACTGAGGAGCTTTTTCTACAATAGCTTGAAGCTTATCATCCCATGATGAGATAGCAGCAATATTTGGACTGGGTTTATGAAAGGGTTGAAAAACTTTAGATCGATACTTTTGTAAGATACCGCTTAAATCACCTTCAAAATATTGAGCTTGTTTGGTTAAGGCTGTTGATCCTCCTATTGACAATAGAGATGTGTTGTAAAATTTAGCTGGAAGTTGAAGTTCATGTAAACCAATAATTTGCTGAACGGCTGTTCTTTGGAATTGCTTGATCATTTCTTGTGTAACAGGCACTTTTTTACTGCTCCCTGAACTTGTTCCTGAAGTTAGTGCAAAGTGCTGTATTTTGCCAGGGTAAATAACGTTAGGCTTACCTAAAAAAACTTCATCGAGCCAATGTGTTTTAAATTTTTCATAGTTATAAAGGGGCACTTCTTTTTGAAATTCGCTGATAAAATCCGCTGATTTACTAAGTGCTTCAAAACGATAGCGCTTGCCAAAATCCGTATTTTTGGAATGATTCAAGAGCTCTCTCAATGTTTTAGATTGATTCGCCGCTGGAAGAACAAAATAAGACTTGCTTTCATGTCTTTTATTTTTTAAGCTACTAAGTGTATAGCCTATCTTCGTTCCTTGTTTGATTAAACCGCCAATAATTGTCATAGCTTACATAAATGTAAACGCGAAGTTATTAGCTTAAAAGCAACTGAATATTAAAGACTTATTAGGTTATCATTAATGTTTTGACAGGGTTTATTGCCAATCTGTTTTTATTGTTAAGCAAATTGTGTTTTAGAAGACTTTCATTGTAAGGTGCTTTTGTTTAAATTTCTGACTAAAACAATATCAGCTATTAAAACTAGCCCCTAAGCGCTGCAATTCCTGGGAGCTCTTTACCTTCGAGATATTCTAGCATAGCGCCACCACCTGTGGAAACATAACTAACTTTTTCGGCTAATCCAAAAAGATTAATAGCAGCCACACTGTCGCCACCACCAACGAGTGTAAATCCTCCTTTTTCAGTTGCATTAACTAAAGCATTGGCAATTTCAGTTGTTCCTTTTTGAAAGTTACTCATTTCAAATACACCCATTGGTCCATTCCATAAAATGGTCGCTGATTTTTCAATAATTTCTGAAAAATTTTTGATCGTTTCTTCACCGATATCAAGTCCCATCCAACCATCTGGTATGGCATGAATAGCACAACTTTTTTTTGTGGCATTATTATCAAATTGGTCAGCAATAATCGTATCAGTTGGTAAACAAATTGTTGTGTTGTTTGCCTGAGCAATTTCGATTATTTTAAGTGCAGTTTCGAGGTAGTCTTCTTCCACGAGTGAAGACCCAATTGCGCCTCCTTGTGCCTTGATAAAAGTATAAGCCATGCCTCCCCCGATAATTAAGTAATCGACTTTTTCAATGAGTCTCTCAATTATCGTTATCTTAGAGCTAACTTTTGCGCCTCCAACAATTGCTGTGACTGGGCTTTCATCACTATTGAGTACTTTGTCTACATTTAGGATTTCATTGGCCAATAGGTGTCCAAACAATTTGTCATTTGGGAAAAAGTTGGCAACAATAGTTGTACTAGCATGCGCTCTATGTGCTGTCCCAAATGCGTCATTCACATATACATCACCATGCTGTGCCAATTTTTCTGCGAAATTACGGTCACCTGCAGTTTCTTCTTTGTAAAACCTTAAGTTTTCTAACAAAACGACTTGACCAGCTTTCATATTTTTGGTTATGGAGAAGGCCTCTTCGCCAATACAGTCGCCAGCGAATGTAACTGTCACACCAACAAGCTTGCTTAAATGATTCACAATGTGTTTGAGAGAAAACTGCTCTTCTGAACCTGATTTTGGTCTACCCAAGTGTGACATAAGCACAACGCTTCCCTTGTTCGCTAAAATGTGTTGAATAGTTGGCAGCGCTGCCCGAATTCTTGTATCATCCGTGATTATGGCCTCACCATTTTCATGCTTAAGCGGCACATTAAAATCTACACGTATCAGGGCTCTTTTTCCTTCAAAATTGTAATCGTTCAGCGTTATCATGG
>JAFIEX010000235.1 GCA_020832365.1 Crocinitomicaceae bacterium | reverse complement strand
CAATTCATTATTTTGCTAAAAAAAGAAGAAAATTTACAGGGATTGTGCTTGGTCGGTCTCGTCTTTATTTTGATTTATTTGAGGAAACGCTTGCAAAACACGATTTACCTTTAGAATTGAAGTACTTATCCGTTATTGAAAGTGGATTAAGACCACAAGTTAAGTCAAGAGCCGGAGCACTTGGATTGTGGCAGTTCATGTATCGGACAGGTAAACTTTATGGATTAGAGGAAAACTCTTACATTGATGAGCGAATGGATCCCATATTATCAACTGATGCAGCTGCCCGATACTTAAAAAAACTTTATGAAATGTACGACGATTGGAACATGGCTTTAGCTGCATACAACGCTGGACCAGGTAATGTAAATAAAGCAATTAGAAGATCCGGCGGAAAAATGACCTATTGGGAAATTAGACCTTTCCTGCCAAGAGAAACCCAGGGTTACGTTCCTAATTTTATTGCCATGGCATATATGATGACGTACCACGCTGAGCACAACATTGTTCCAATAGAACCGCTAATCAATGATTTTGAAACGGATACCATTTGTTTGAAAAAATCCTTAAATACAGCAACTTTAGACTCATTATTTGGTTGGTCTCATGAATCGTTCATTCAACTGAATCCTATTTATAAAACAAAACATGTTCCTGAAACAAACCCTCCCCAATGTATCCGTATGCCAATTAGTTTTATCAAAGATTGGATTGCTCACGAAGATAGTTTATACCAATTAGACTCGCTTTACTTCGCCTCCCCTGTAGTAGAAACAAAGTCGGAAAAAGCAAATTATTCAGCACCTTCAGGAAACGCTACTACTCATATTGTTCGCTCTGGAGAAACTTTAAGTTTAATTGCTTCAAGATATGGAACTACAGTTAATCAAATTATGAGTACAAATAATCTTCGCACAACAAAACTGAAAATAGGCCAAAAATTAATTGTTCAAGGACCAGCTAATCCTTCAAAAAGCAGCACTACCCCTTCATCAAATAAAATTGATTCCAATGCCAAAACACATACTATTCAATCAGGAGATAATTTTTGGAATATAGCAAAACGCTATGGAACAACCGCAAAAAGATTAGAAGAATTAAATCCTAATTTAGATCCAACAGACCTCAAGATTGGGCAAAAAGTAAGAGTTAAATGATGCGCTTCAAACTGTTTTTCCTGATATTTCCTTTCGTTTATTCTTTTTCTAGTTGTGAAGAATCCTTGAAAAAGCAAGATTTACCGGAAAGAGAAAAAGTAGCCATGGATAAAGAGGGCGTAATTCATGGTGGCTCGACAGCGCAATATGTAGGTTCAGCTGGAGAGTTGATCGTGGTAGCAGAAAACACCGTTTTAACACCAGAGCTTTTTACATTTTTGGACACCACATTTGGGGATTACATCCTCCCATATTATCCTCCACAACAAAAATTTGAAATTAAACATATTACTCCAGAAAGGTTTCAAAGTGGGAGTAGGAGAATCAGAAACCTACTCTTGATAGAGCTTGATGAAAATATCGAGCCCGGGAAGCCCAAAATGATCATTAAAAAAGATTACTTTGCAAGAACGCAGTTACTTACAGAAATCCGAGCAAATTCCATGAACGACTTAATGGAATTATTGCACGCTGAAGTGGAGGGTCTGGTTAAAAAATACGAAACACAAGAGTGGAAAAGAGAATACTATCGACATAAAAAAGATAACAACCAATCCATCAAAAAACAATTGGTTAAACAGTTTGGTATTACACTTGAATTACCGGCAAAAGCTCGTTTTGAGTCTAATAAGCAAAACTTTGCTAAAATTATGTTTCCTGATAGATCGCGACAGATGGAGATGCAAGGGAGCGAACAGTACAGTGCGTCTAGAGCTAACTTTATTCAAAGCGGGGTAATGATATGGGCTATCCCTTTCTCAGATTCGACGCAGCTAACTCCAGACTATCTAATGCGAGCAAGAGACACCATACTCAAATATAACGCACTACATGAGTTTCCAGGCGTTTATATGGGAACACAAGATCATCCAGCTGTTTTGCCCATTCACCAACGCATTAAAATCGATGATGTGGAAGGATATGAATTCAGAGGTCTATATAAATTTACTGGAAGACTAGAGCCTTCGGGTGGAAAATTTTGGTCTTTCCACTTTTTGCACCCGAAGAGACAAACGATAACTGCTATAAGTGGGTATTTGGACGCTCCTCCAACTATGAATCCAGCGTTCGATCTGAGACGCATTCAAGCTGTTCTGTATTCTCTAAAAATAGCGGAATAAAAAGTGCTTCGTGGCTTAGAGTTAAAAGCCAATAAAGAAAAAAATGGTTAAATCAATTAACTGATCTAACCACCTAGAACTTCTTAAGTTAATTCATCTTATCGGTTTAAGCCTAATCCTCCATAATTCATGGCTTTTGTATTTCACCATGCATTTTTGTAACATTAAAGTCTCCTTTAAAAATTAATGCATTAAGATTAATCGTCGATTGCTTATATCATTTACAAAAAACTTGAAATAAATTTTGAAATGATGCTTTTATAGATTATCAATTAATTTAAAGCCTTTACCATGTACATTCATAATTTCGATGCTCTCATCACCTTTAAGAATTTTTCTTAATTTGGCAATATATACATCCATACTTCTTCCGTTGAAATAATTATCGTCTCCCCATATTGCCCTTAACGCTGCTTGCCTATCTAATACTTCGTTCTTGTTTTTAGACAATAGCTTAAGCAGATGATTCTCTTTAGTTGTCAATTTTATAAATTCACCATCGATGTCAATAATTCTTTTATCTGCATCAAAGTTGAACCTTCCAACTTGGTATATTGCAGACGGTTTTCCCGATTCAGCGCGCGTTCTTTTGAGAATGGCAGTTATTCTAGCTAACAACTCTTCCATACTAAATGGCTTAGTTAAATAATCATCAGCACCAACAGCAAAACCTTCAAGCTTATCTTCTTTGAGCGCTTTTGCTGTTAAAAACAAAATGGGAACGTCTTTATCTGTTTCTCTTATTTCCTTTGCAAGAGAAAATCCATCCATTTCAGGCATCATGACATCCAAAATAAGGAAGTCATAGCTCTTTTCATTGAACATTTGATGTGCAATACTCCCATTTCTGGCTAAATCAACGTTAAAGCCCTTTGCTTTTAAAAATGTGTTCAATAACAGGCCCAAGTTATCATCATCTTCGGCCAATAAGATGTTTAATTTATTACTCATTTTTTTGTTTTTTATCTTGTTTGTCTCTAATTATCAAGGTGAAATCACTCCCGAAATTCCATTTACTTTGAACTTGAATCTCCCATCCGCAAGCTTCAGCGATTGATTTTACATAGCTTAGTCCTAGACCAAAACCTTTCACATCATGAACGTTACCAGTAGGAACGCGATAAAGCTTATCAAAAATCTTATCTAGATACTCTTTTTTTATCCCTATCCCCTTGTCTGAAACAACTAGGTGTATTTGGTTGTACTTCTTAAAAGTTGTTAAGGAAATATCCACATGATCTTTACTGTATTTAATGGCGTTATCAACTAAGTTACTTACCAAATTCATTGTATGTACTGGGTCTCCTTTAAAATACAAAAACCCAGGGGCTAGTTGTAGATTAATTCTGCCTTTATTGCTCGGTACGCGCATTCTGGCTTTCTGCGCAACTAAACTAACTATTTCATTAAGTTCTAATTCCTCATACTTGATTTTCAACTTACCTTTTTCCAGGGACGCGCTTTGAAGTATTCTTTCAACAAGACTCTCCAAACGCTTATTTTCTTGACCAATCATTTTCACAAAGGGTGCAATAGTGTCTCGCTGTGCTTCCTTTATCATGTCATTGTCTCCTAGGGCCTCACAAGCAAGAGAAATCGTGCTGATAGGAGTCTTAAATTCATGGGTCATATTACTGATAAAATCATTTTTTGCTTCAGCCAATCTTCTTTGACCTAAAATGGTTCGAAACATTACAG
>JAFIEX010000234.1 GCA_020832365.1 Crocinitomicaceae bacterium | reverse complement strand
AGAACATTTTGCCAACTTCCTATTATCCAATAGAAAAATTCAATTGTTTTGTGATAGTAACCCTATACTACCCTATCAAGTTGAACTCTTAAAATCAGCTGCGCAAAAATTAAAACTTACAACTCCCCCACTACCGGATTTGATAAGTTAAATTTAGTGTTTAGCGATTCAGGATATTTTAGCAAGAGAAGTTTGTTTACTTTTGTGAAGAATAATCTAGCATGCAAAACCCGAATAAATTAGTCCTTTTAGCGCCAAAGTGTTTTCAATTCAACGAACAGACTGCCAATAATAATTTTTTTCAGAAAAATAATACAGGTACGAATCAGATTGCCCTCAAGGCAGCGTTGGAACACGCAAAAATGGTAGCAGCTTTGCAAAAAGCAGGCATTGAAACTTGCGTATTAGCAGATGATGAGCAACTCAATAATCCCGATGCTATTTTTTTAAACAATTGGTTTTCCATTACCCCTAACAAAACTTTAGTGATTTATCCAATGTGGGCCGAAAACAGGAGAAGAGAGATTCGGGCAACAGCAATCGAAGCGATAAAAAATAGTTTTAAAATCTCAAAGGTCATCGATTTTTCAGATAAAGCAGCTAAGGGATTATTTTGCGAGGGAACTGGGTCTATCATATTTGACCATCTTACGAGAAAAGCGTATGCTTGTATTTCACCGCGCACTAATGTGGTATTGTTCGAGCAAATTTGCCAACAATTAAATTATCAAGCTATTTCTTTTCTTGCAGAAGATGCCCTTGGCAGAGCAGTATATCACACCAACGTCATGCTCTCTATTGGAAAGAATATAATTGTAGTTTGCAGTGCCTCTATTACCAATCCTATCGAACGTAAAATGCTTTTAGAGCAACTTCGACAAACTGATAGGCTAATCGTAGATATCTCTTTTACACAAATGAATCAGTTTTGTGGAAATGTTTTCGAAGTTACAAACCAAAATGAAGAAGACTTGCTACTGATGAGTGAATCGGCCTTTCAAGCCTTTGAACCTGAACAAATAGCGAGCATTTCAGAACGTGTAAAAATTGCTTTTTTTTCTATCCCTACGATTGAGACATATGGAGGTGGAAGCGTAAGATGCACCATAGCTGGTGGCTTTATTTAAGCGCTTTCCAGACTAATCGCAACACTTATGAAGTGCAATTACCTAATATCTAACCTTCAATGTTCAACCGCTGATAGCCAATACCCAAAGTTTTCAACACTTCAATAAAAAAATTTGTGATTCCCGAAAAAAAAGAGAATCTTTGTAACTCATACTTAACTGAATCAAGATGGATGACGGGAACAAAGACGGAAGGAAAGATGAGGTGTACTCCAAACGCATAAGAGCAGGGAAAAGAACCTACTTTTTTGATGTTAAATCTACGAAAAACGAAGATTTGTACATTACTATTACAGAGAGTAAAAAATCGACTTATAACGGTCGTGCCTCTTTTGAAAAACACAAAATATTCTTGTACAAGGAAGATTTTGGTAAATTTAAAGAAGGCTTAGAGGATGCGTTAGCCAAAATTAAGCAACTCATTGATTCTGGTGAATATCCAGAGATTGAGAGCGAGTATTCTGACGTGAACTTTGATGAATTTGAATAGTTTTAAGTACAAAATATATGGGGAAAATAATTGCTATAGCCAATCAAAAAGGTGGCGTTGGGAAAACGACAACCGCGGTTAATCTCGGAGGTAGTCTTGGTGTGTTAGAATATAAAACATTGGTTGTAGATGCTGATCCACAGGCTAATGCAACCTCTGGATTGGGCTTTGACCCAAAAAACAATAAAAACATTTATGACTGCTTGGTCAATGACATGGATCCAGCAGAAATTATAATGTCAACGAATAATCCTAACTTGGATATTTTGCCCTCGCACATTGACTTAGTGGGAGCAGAGTTGGAAATGATAAACCTTCCAGCTAGAGAACACCGCATGAAAACAGCTTTAGATAAAATCAAAAATGATTATGATTTTATTATCATTGATTGTTCTCCTTCATTGGGGTTAATTACGGTGAATGCATTAACAGCTGCGGACAGTGTGATTATTCCAGTTCAATCTGAGTTTTACTCTCTAGAAGGGCTTGGGAAATTACTGAATACCATCAAAATTATTCAATCGCGATTAAATACAAGTCTAGAAATTGAAGGTATTTTGTTGACCTTGTATGATACAAGACTTAGATTGCATAATCAAGTTGTAGAGGATGTAAAAACTCATTTCCAAGATTTGGTTTTTGATACGGTAATACATCGCAATACGAAATTAGGCGAAGCTCCAAGTTTTGGAGAAACAATTATTATGCATGATGCATCCAGCAAGGGAGCAATCAATTACCTCAATTTAGCAAGAGAGATTTTGCAAAACAACAATGCCACAAAATTAAGCGCAGACGATAAAAAAATTACATTAGGAGATGAGCACTAAGTCAAAAAGACCAGCGCTGGGGAAGGGATTAAGCGCATTATTGGAAAGTTCAGCAACAGATATAACTTCAAAAGAGTTGGGGGACGCATCCGTTTTAGGATCTGTGGCCTTGCTCCCCATTTCAAGTATCACTGCCAATCCTTTTAACCCGAGAACTCATTTTGAAGAGGAGGCGCTACAAGAACTTAGCAAATCCATTGCAGAGCATGGTATAATTCAGCCGCTTACTGTTCGAAAAATGGGCCGTAACAAATACCAGTTAATATCCGGTGAACGTCGTTTTAGAGCTGCGCAAATGGCGAACCTTGAAGAGGTGCCAGCTTATATTCGCGTAGCGAACGATCAAACCATGTTAGAAATGGCTTTGGTGGAGAATATTCAACGGGAAGATTTGAATGCTATCGAAGTAGCACTTTCTTATCAAAGATTGATTGATGAATGTCATTTAACCCAAGAAGAGCTCGCTCAAAAAGTTGCCAAGAGTAGAACTTCTGTGACCAATCACTTGCGCCTACTGAAATTGCCTGTTGCAATTCAATTGGCAGTAAGAGAAAATGAAATTAGCATGGGACACGCTCGTGCTTTGGTCTCTGTTGGTTCAGAGGAAAAACAAATGAACTTGTGCCAAAAAGTTATCGCTGAAGAACTTTCTGTTCGAGATTTGGAAAAGCTGATAAAAGAGGGATTGGCTAAGGTGAATAAACCAACTAAAAAAGTTAAAGCAGATTTAGCACCTCACTTGAAAAGTTTTACGACATCCTTTGGCGAAAAATTAGCCACCAAGGTACAAATTAATCAAAATCCTCAAGGTGACGGTAAACTGATCATCAATTTCAACTCTGAAGTAGATCTAAACAGGATCATCGCATTTCTGAATGACTAATCTCTTGATTTAAAATGTCAACTTTAGGGAAATATCTGCAACATGTCTAATTCCAAAAAGATTGTAGTTGGTCTATTTGTCGGTTGGATAGTTTTCTCCTTGCCTATTTTTACGCAAGAAGAAATGGTTATTGCAGATACTAATTTTCACAACCCTAAGACAGCGGCAAAACTTAGTATTTTTCTACCTGGCGCAGGACAAATCTATAATCATCGTGCAATGCCAAAAGGCAAAAAAAATGCCTGGTGGAAAATCCCGATAATTTATGCTGGTTTGGGGTTTACAGGCTATGAAGTAGTTGCCAATCATGTGTTACAAAGAGATTTAAGAAATGAGTTTGTATTTAGAACTGAAAATGGATTTCCCAATCCTGATTTTCCAGAGTTTCAGCAATTTGACAACCAAGGGGTATTGCAGCTGTATCAACAGTTTAAATTGTCTCGTGATTTGATGATTTTTGCTTTTGTTGCAGTTTATGGACTTAATGTATTAGATGCTTTTGTGGAAGGACATTTTGTAGATTTTGACATATCAAAAGACTTGTCTATGCAATTACAGCCTGTTTATATGCAGCACAATCAGGCAGCTGGGCTCCGAGTTACACTGCGATTTAACTCGAGAAAATAGTTGTACCCCAACCTATTTGACTTATTCATTCCACAGAATTCATCAA
>JAFIEX010000322.1 GCA_020832365.1 Crocinitomicaceae bacterium | reverse complement strand
GGAAAGTAAGTTTGGGAGTTAAACCATTAAGCAATTAAGGGACATTAAGTTGAAAACTCCTTCATTTTCTTCATGCCTTAATGGTTCAAAAAAAAATCAAAATGAGTATAACTTCTGGAAAAAAACAACCGCTTTTTGGTGTTTTCAATAATTAGCACTACTTTTGTAGCGTTTTATAAGATTTAAAGTAGAACGAGGGGACAACAAGTCCCCTCTTTTTGTAACAATGATTAGTAAAGAAAACATACGAAAATTAGCAGAAGAGCGCATTGCAGAATTAGGCAAAGACTTGTTTATTGTCGATATAAAAATTTCTGGTAAAAATGTAATTCAAGTAGAGTTAGAAAGCAAAACAGAAAATGTTGCCATTGCTGACTGCGTGTCTGTTTCTAGAAATATAGAGCACAACCTCGACAGAGAAACCCAGGATTTTGAATTACACGTTTCCTCTGCGGGTTTAGATCAGCCTTTTCGTGTATTGGAGCAGTATCAAAAAAATATTGGTCGAGAAGTAAGTGTGCAATTAAACGATGGTGCCACGATTAAAGGATTGTTGGAAAATGCAGACGAGAAAAGCTTCATTGTTTCAACTATATCTAGGGAAAAAGTGGAAGGAAAAAAGAAAAAAGTAGAGGTAAAAAACACACATACCTTTGCCTATAAAGATGTAAAAGCAACAAAAATTATAATATCTTTTAAATAAGTAGCAATATGGATAGCTTAAATTTAATTGAATCGTTTACAGAGTTCAAGGAGTTCAAAAGCATTGACCGCCAAACAATGATGCGCGTGCTAGAAGATGTTTTTCGTTCCATTCTTAGAAAAAAGTTTGGAAGTGATGACCACTGTGACGTAATTATCAATATAGATAAAGGAGACTTCGAAATATGGGTCAATAAAGAAATCGTTTATGACGGAGAAGTAGAAGACCCAAACAGAGAAATAGCCTACTCTGAGGCCATTAAAATAGAACCTGATTTTGAGGTTGGAGAAGAGGTTTCAGAAGAGATAAAGTTTGAGGACTTTGGAAGAAGAAACATTCTTTCTCTGCGTCAAAACTTAATTTCTAGAATTCTTGAACTTGAAAAAGATCAATTGTACAAAATGTACAAAGATAGAATTGGTGAAATTGTTGTTGGTGAAGTTTACCAAGTTTGGAAAAAAGAAATTCTTATCTTAGATGATGAAGGCAATGAATTGATTTTACCAAAATCTGAGCAAATACCTTCAGACTACTTTAAAAAGGGAGAAACCTTAAGAGCTGTAGTTGCTAAGGTAGATATGCGCAATAGCAGTCCGGTAATTATTCTTTCTAGAACAGCGCCAGAATTCTTGGAGCGATTGTTTGAGTTGGAAGTGCCAGAAGTTTTTGACGGATTGATTACCATTAAAAACATTGAGCGTGTTCCAGGTGAAAGAGCTAAGGTTGCTGTAGAATCATATGACGACAGAATAGACCCTGTTGGTGCTTGTGTTGGAATGAAAGGTTCTCGAATTCATGGAATTGTGAGAGAATTGCGCAACGAAAACATCGATGTAATCAATTACACCAATAACATTCAGTTGTACATTCAACGATCCTTGTCACCAGCAAAGATTACATCCGTTGAAATTTTGGAAGAAGAGAAAAAAGCAAATGTATTTCTTAAACCAGATCAAGTTTCCTTGGCAATTGGTAAAGGAGGACACAACATTCGTTTGGCGAGCAGACTAACAGGGTACGAGATAGATGTTTATCGTGATGGTGAAGCAGACATTGAAGATGTTGATTTAGAAGAGTTTGCAGATGAAATCGACAGCTGGATCATTGATGAGTTAAAAGCTATCGGTTGTGATTCTGCCAAATCTGTACTAGATATCAATATTGAAGACTTGATAAAAAGAACGGATTTAGAAGAAGAAACAATTAAAGAAGTTATTAAAATTCTTCAGTCAGAGTTTGAATAGATAAAATACGTTGCTTACCTTAGACCACTGAATAAAAAAATAATAAAAAACGAAGGACGTTATATATGGCCGGAAAAGTTAAAAGACTCAGTAAAGTAGCTAAAGACCTCAATGTTGGTATTTCCACCATCGTTGATTTTTTGAATACGCAAAATATTGAAATAGATCCCAATCCAAATACAAAAGTAGAACCTGATGTGTTTGATGTTCTTAGTAAACAATTTGCTGATGATCAATCCCTTAAGGAAGCTGCTCAAAAAACAGGGTTGCCTAGAGAAAAAAGAGAAACCATTTCTATAAGAGAAAAAGACAAGGTAAAAGAAAAAGAACCAGAGGAAGAGGAGGACGTGGTTTTACCTGAACCATTAGAAGATGTGGTAGTTAAAAAAACACCCGTACCTGACGTTCCTCAAGAAGAGCAAAAGGAAGAGCAGCCTAAAGAAGATTTACCTAAGGATAAAAGTCCTGAAATCTCAAAAGAAGGTGAAAAAACACTTGGTGATGGAAAGGTGAAAGTTTTAGGTTCTATTGACCTAAGTAAAATTAACTCCAAAACAAGGCCAGACAAAAAGAAAAAAGAAACTCCTAGAAAGCCTACACCTGTAAAAGAACAACCAAAACAGGAACAGCCAAAAAAACAGGATACAAAACCAAAAGAAACACCTCAGGAAGAAACAAAACCTGTTGCAAAAGAACACGAAAAACCAGAGATTCAGACCATAAAGGCAGAAAGACAGAAACTATCTGGACCAACCGTTGTTGGTAAAATTGATTTGCCAGTAGAAAAGAAACCGTCGAAAGATGAACCTCGTAGAAAGCGCAAAAGAATCAAAAAAGTAGAGGTTGATAAAACGGCACCTAGAAAAGATTTTGGAGCGAAGAAAGGTGGTAAGAAAAAACCTGAACCCAAACCAGAGATAACGGAAAAAGACATTGAAAAGGAAATCAAGGAAACCTTAGCACGTCTTTCTTCTGGTGGAGGTAAATCAAAAGGAGCAAAAAACAGAAGGGCAAAAAGGGACTTTGTTGCTCAAAAGAGAGAAAAAGAACTCGAAGAACAAGAAAAAGAATCTGCAATTCTAAAATTAACCGAATTTGTTACGGTATCTGAGTTAGCTTCAATGATGGACGTTCAACCAACACAAGTCATCGCTGCTTGTATGTCCCTCGGTATTTTTGCTTCCATCAATCAAAGATTAGATGCTGAAACCATCGCTATCGTTGCAGATGAATTTGCTTTTGAAGTACAATTCGTTTCAGCAGACGTTCAGGATGCTATTCCTGTAGTTGAAGATAAGGAAGAAGATTTAAAAGATCGTTCACCGATTATAACTGTAATGGGACACGTTGACCACGGTAAAACATCTTTATTAGACTTTATTAGAAACGCTAATATAGCAAGTGGTGAAGCGGGTGGTATTACACAGCACATCGGTGCCTACAGTGTAACCAGACCAGACGGCAGAACTTTAACTTTCTTAGATACTCCTGGTCACGAGGCATTTACAGCAATGCGTGCTCGAGGTGCACAAGTTACTGACGTTGCCATCATTATTATCGCAGCGGATGATGACGTAATGCCACAGTCTAAAGAAGCTATTTCTCACGCTCAAGCAGCTGGCGTACCAATGATTTTCGCCATCAATAAAATTGATAAACCCGGAGCAAACCCGGACCGAATAAGAGAACAGTTATCTGCTATGAATATCTTGGTGGAAGATTGGGGTGGTAAATACCAATGTCAAGAAATTTCTGCAAAAAGCGGATTAAATATCGATGAATTGCTTGAAAAAGTAATTCTAGAAGCAGACCTATTGGAATTAAAAGCTAACCCAGATAAAAATGCAGTTGGTACGGTTATAGAGTCGTCTTTGGACAAAGGAAAAGGATTTGTTACGAATATGCTCGTGCAAGAAGGAACCTTGAAAATAGGGGATATTATCTTGGCAGGACGTTATTCTGGAAGGGTACGAGCTATGCACAATGAACACGGTGTAAAGCTAACCACTGCTGGACCTTCTACCCCAATATCCATCCTTGGAATCAACGGTGCACCTAGCGCAG
>JAFIEX010000233.1 GCA_020832365.1 Crocinitomicaceae bacterium | reverse complement strand
ATTATCCGTCGTTGAAAAGCAATGCTCCAGTTTTTATACTAAATGTTGATTTTGATACCATGTATGAAAATGATAGAAAGAAAAATTACGAAGATTTTTTCATTAAAAACAGAAGAAAATACGCACTGTTTGGTCGCTTACAATTTTTATATACTAAACCAAATTATCACAAGTTGACTCCGGATATTGGAGAAGGAGGTATGTTGCTAATAAGTCTTGGCTTTGGGCTTCATCGTCATTTATTAAAATAACACCATGTCATTCCCTAATTTACATCATCACAATATGCAATTCTCCTCCGTCGCAGGCTGCCGCGAAGTGAATCCACAATCCTAAATATCCTCTCCCTTCATCATCTTGTTCCAGTACAAATAAGGCAGCGCATATTTTTTAAACATCCAAAGTCTCCAATGTTCTTTTTCAGAATTAAACACTAGCATGCGTTTTAGCTTAGGGTCAGGGATGAAGTTATTGTTGTAATCGAATTCTGCTAATACCATTTTTCCGTAGTCTGTAACTAGCGGACAAGAACTATATCCATTGTATTTTTTGTTACTTGTTTTTTCACCAGACATTGCCTTTACAATATGGTCAACAATTACTGGTACTTGCTTGCGAATTGCCGCCCCAGTTTTCGCTGTAGGTAGCCCTGCAACATCTCCCAGTCCAAATACATTTTCGTATTTATTGCTCTTCAAAGTATGCTTATCTACGTCCAACCATCCGGCCTCATTTACAAGGTCAGATTCTTGCACAAATTTCGGGGCAACAGATGGCGGAGCAGTATGCAAAAAGTCATATTTTATTCCTATTAAGCCATCTTTTTCTTGTGTTTGAACACCAACTCTTTCATTGTGTTCACTAAAATTATCTCCTAATTTGTACCATGCGATTTTCTCTTGAGAATCAATTTTCACCAGTTGATGCCCAAACTTAATTTGTATGTTTTTTCGATCAACAACTTTCATTAAGGTTTCTTTAATTTGCTGCACACCAAAAATAACTCCGCCATTGGTAGCAAAAACCACTTTGGATTTATCTCTGACCTCATGCTTTTTGAACGCCGCTTCTGCCAAATACATCACTTTTTGCGGCGCTCCTCCGCATTTAATTGGTGTATTGGGTTGGGTAAATAGTGCTACACCACCTTTAAATTTTTGAATGTCTTTCCATACTTTTTTAGCATCTGTATAGACACTTCCCGCCATTCCATTGGGGTCGTCAAAAGCTTCTTTTAATCCA
This sequence comes from Crocinitomicaceae bacterium, assembly GCA_020832365.1. Classification (GTDB taxonomy): domain Bacteria; phylum Bacteroidota; class Bacteroidia; order Flavobacteriales_D; family Crocinitomicaceae; genus JAFIEX01. Next base: position 2,775 of record JAFIEX010000233.1, on the reverse strand, counting down.
GGGACTAAATCAAAGTTATAAGTCAAACCAGGTGCTACCACTAAATAATCATAAGTAATCATACCACTAGTAGCAGTTGCTAACTGATTGTTTTTAGCATCTATTTTCGTTACTGCATCTTTTATCCAAGTAGACTTTTTCGGAACAATAGCTTTCATTGGACGTTTAGTTTTTTCATAATCGTAGGTTCCTGCGCCAACCAATGTCCAAGCAGGTTGATAATAATGAAATTCCGCAGGATCAATAATTCCAACTTTAATAGAAGGATGCTTTGCATTCAACTGTGCTGCTAGCATTATGCCTCCCGTTCCAGCTCCAATAATTGTTATGTTATAATGATTTTCCATGATTCCGAATTTTCCCTAAAATTACTACCACATATCTAACTAGTCTGTAACTTTTGTAACAATCCCAAACTACTAACCCTATCCACAGCTTAAATCTACAACCTACAATTCCTCACTACCGAAAGCAGTCGCGCAGCGAATCTATAACTTAAGTATTTCTATATTTCCTAACCCTAAAGTAAGTATTGCCCAATACTCCCGTCAAAATAAAAATAATACCTAAAATACCTACCATCGAAATTATTTCATCGAAAAGAAAGAAGCCGATAAAAAAAGCGTAAATCGAACCAAAATACTTAAACGGTGTAACTGTTGCCGTATTTTCAGCGTGTAGTGCCTTGGTCATTAAAATTTGCGCAAATTGCGTGAATACGCCTATTATTAAAAGAATTAGCCATTCTACTCCTTTAGGAACTACGAATTCGTAAAAACTAAAAACTGTCATAATGGGTATGGCGATCAATGGAAAATACATCACAATTGTAACAGGTTCGTCTGTATTTTTGCATTTCACGATTGCGTTATAAGAAACGCCAGATAATGCTGCTGATAAAACCCCCATTAGCACCCAAAATGGTTGGATATATGCAGTCTTGACGTCTTCACTTAAAAACTTAGACAAACTTATTCCTATCACCCCAAAAAATGCAAGAAGGAAGAATATCCATTGCACTTTATTTACTTTTTCTTTTAATAGGTAAGTAGCGATAAGCACGGTGAAAATGGGGCTTAAATATTGTACAGTCGTTGCAATAGCAATAGGTAAAGCACCTAATGTATAGAAAAATAAGGTCAGTGCAGCAGTGCCAAAAACGCCTCGAATGACCAGCCATTTGTGATTATACCCAAAGAATGGAATGCGTTTTTGTCGTATAATAGCGTAACACATTATAAAGGTAATGACTGAACGAAAAAGAATAATTTCATGAACAGGATAACTTTGTAGGTTCTGAAAAAACGGCTGCTGGTCTCCAAGGGCTAAAATTTTCACAAAAATGTTTACTATCATAAAACACAAGCCCGAGAGTAAAATATATAATATACCTTTGTTCACTTTACAAAATTAAGATTACCGAATGGAAAGAAATGTAATATCGTCAGATAATACCGAATTATTTTATTTGAATAGAGTAAAAACATTGAGTCTCCGAATTCAAAAGCTACGGAAAAACGCTAAAAACTGGGTCGTAATTCGACTAGTAAGTTTTACAACCATTCCATTAGCGATCTATTTTTTATATAATCAATCACCACTGTTACTTTCTACAATTACTTTATTCTTGATTTTGTTATTTCTTTTTTTCGTCAAAAAAAGTGTTGAAAATAAAGATTTACTCAACTTTCACAAACGATTAAAGTTAATGAATGAAAACGAAATTAAATCTTTACACAACGATCATAGTGCATTTCCCGACGGGCTATTGTTTATCGATCAAAAACACCCTTTTAGTTATGACATGGATGTTTTTGGGAAAAAGGGCGTTTTTCCTTTGTTGAATAGAACCGTCACAATTGAAGCAGAAAAAAAACTGAAAGACAGACTATTAAATGGTTATTCAAATGTATCGGCTTTTCATGAAGCAACTGAGGATTTATTAAATCACAAAGAATGGAGCCAAACGTTTAGAGCAAGTATTTCAAATGATGAACCCGCTATCGAAAGTGAAATATACCATAATTGGGTGATTCAAAAAGATAGAACTCCAAAATGGTTTAAACTCGCGCAGTTTGCTTATCCGATTACTGGGTTTGGCAGCACATTTTGCTACCAACTTGATATAATAAATGGTACTCAATTTTTAGTCATTTTTATGTTTTCAATAATTCCAGTATTGTGGCATGTAAAAAAAACTAATCCTATTTTAAATGCTCTTTTGCATTTTGAGCAACATACCAAATCTGTTTTAAAACAGATGGAGCTATTAAAAGAAACTGATTTTCAGTCAGAATTAATGAAAGAACAAAAGCAGATACTGTTCGAGGAAAAGGCGAATGCTTATCGCGCCCTCAAAGAATTGAATAAACTCATCCAAAAATCGGCATACCGTCATAACATTCTGGTTGGAATTATTTTAAATTTTTATTTTGGATGGGATTTTAAAATAAGGTTAGCACTAAACAAATGGAAAAATGAAAATGATGTTAACCTCAAGAAATGGCTAGCATCGTTAACAGAAATTGAAGTCTTTATTTGCGCCATGAATTTCCGCTATAATTTTTATGAATCAACAAATTATCCTATAATTAAACCTGACACATCAAAGAAAGTGGATATTAAAGCTATGGGACATCCATTAATCCCTTTTAAAAAAATGGTATATAATGACTTTCTTCTTTCTGAAGAACAACAGTTTACTATTATTACGGGGCCAAACATGGCAGGGAAAAGCACATTTCTAAGAAGTCTTGGTGTGAATTTCATGCTGGC
>JAFIEX010000232.1 GCA_020832365.1 Crocinitomicaceae bacterium | reverse complement strand
TTGTTTGATGCAAAGGTGTTTGGGGAGTCCGTCAAAGTGTGTCGTTGGGGGAGAGAACGATATGTCGTCCCTAGCGGGACTTTTTTTGGGGAAGTAGTTTTTTTTGGGTGACCGGTATACCGGTATGTCGTCCCTAGCGGGACTTAGGTTGAGTGGGGTGTTTCGTGAAGGCGGGTATAGCGGTATGTCCTCCCCAGTGGGACTTAGGTTAAGTGGGTTGTTTCGTGGTAGTGGTATGTCGTCCCTAATGGGACTGTTCAAAGTCCCGATAGGGACGACATATTGTTATAAGTCTCGTTCTACCGCACACTGCCTTAGTCCCTTTAGGGACGACATACTTTCCTCTTAATAGTTAACAGGTTGAAAAACGTATCTTTCGTTATAGTCCACCTCGAACTTATCCAAAAACACTTTGTACTCTTCGCTAAAAGTCTTCTTTTTATGGTGGTTTTTTTGGTTCTTTATGTAGTTTATAACACGTTGAACATGTGAGTTGCTATATGAAAATGCGCCATAACCTGGTTGCCATGAGAACTTTGTTTTCATAAACTTTTTTTCATTGATCCACTTGGAACTGTTTGTTTTTACATCTTGTAGTAAATCAGAAAGGGACTGTGAAGGTCGTAAGCCAAATAATACATGTAGATGGTCTGGCATACCATTTATTGCTAAGACTTTATGTCCGTGACTTTGGATGATTCCAGTGATGTATTTGTAAAGTTCATCTTCCCATGTTTCTTTGATAACGCAGTCTCTGTTTTTGACTACAAAAACGGCTTGGATGTGGATTTGTGTGTAGGTGTTTGCCATAGTATTTTTTTTAGTTATAAACTGGTTTTGTTATTTAAGATAAAAATTATTTTGATATTGATTGATTTTTTTGGGGTGATATTTTGTCCCTAGCGGGACTTTTTTTTGGGGGGTGTTTTGTAGGGCGACTATACCGATATGTCGTCCCTAGAGGGACTTAGGTTGAGTGGGGTGTTTCGTGTTAGCGGTATTTCGTCCCTAGCGGGACTGTTTTTGGGAAGGGTAAAGCTGCTTTACCAATCTCCCCAGCCACCATATCCATCCTACTAAAAGTACATCCATATACACCTCCGCAATCAGATGCGTTTTACTTTCTGCATTAGGATATAGTTGGATGTGAATAGCGTGAACAAAATGAACCAGCTCTTCAAATGTAGTGGCACGGCAGTTTTCTAATTGATCGAAATAATCAACAGTAGTTTCTTGTAAGAAATAAGATCTTGAGCGCAGGTCAAAGTTGTTCAGCAGGTCATCAATGAAGAAATGAATATGCGTTTCGTTAACCACTTTTTGGGTGATATCATCGAGTTGAATTTGGAGGTATTGGCAAACAATGTGTAATTCTGACAGCAGTTTTAGCGGTTGCAAGGACAAACCAGAAATATTTTGATTTAATGATTCATTGCAATAAAAACATAAGTTGGATTCGATATTGTTTTCATCCAACAAAAATGGGAGGTTAAACTGCATAGGGTCTATGGGGTTTAAACCAAGTAAATGCAGTACCAAAGAACTACAACCGGTGCTCATTTCGGGATACAACAGATGCCCTTGCTTTTTGAGCAGCCAATAGCGATTCAATAAGTATTGATGCGGTTCAAAATAAGTTAACTCCATGTTCAGGCGATCCATGTAGTCCCCTGTAATGACTTCTTTACTGTGAATGATGTCTATGAGATGTGCTTTCATGTGTTTTTTAGGTACAAAGGTAGGAGGGAGGGCACGTCAAAAGGTGACGGTACTACTATTTCCCTCCAACTAACCCATTCTTTTTACCAAGTATGCTTCAAAAACAGGGTGTATATTTTTCACATAGGGTTCGATGTCGCCTGGGATACCGAGTGCTTCTACGCCACTCACTAAGTAGGCTTGTGTTTCATCGTTACGCACAGATGGGTGGTAGCCCAAGCGGGTGAGTACAGGCAAGAAAACGGGGAGGAGTGGGGCGATAAGCAAATCGACAGCGTTGCGATAGTCCTTGTCTAAATAATACAATGCATGGGCAATTTCGTGTGCGAATATAGCACTTGTTTTAGCGGGGCTGGGAGATGTGTCCATGGTGCCGATGAGGTAGAATTTTCCGCTGGGCTTGCACAGGTCAATGATTTGTTGCATCACTTCGTCGTATTTGTTCTCATCTCCAATTTCATAAGCACCGGCGGTTGCAGTAATTGCCACTTCACCGGGTACATTAAATCCCTCCCAATCCCAAGGGTAGGAAAAGTCGCCTGTGTTCGAAAAGGAGTGGGCATACCATGATTTGAATGTATCCACGCTAAAATGCTTACGATAAAAATCTGGGTGGGCGCTTTCATAGTATTCTTGCGCCCTTAAAAAGAGTAACGCCAAGTCTTCCCGCGTAGGTCCTTCCACATGGTGGATTCCTGTGCCTATTGTTGAGATGTTGAACAGTATTGAATTTTCCTTATCCCTGATCTGCATCCTTGCGTTGTTTTTCTAAGCGCATGATTTCGTCTCTAACGATTGCTGCTGCTTCATACTTTTGTTCACGGATCAAGATGCTTTTTTTGGCCTTTAAGTCAGCTATTTCTGATTCAGGCGTTGGTGCTTTTTCCTTTTTTTTGCCCGGCACCATGGAGGGAAAACCCTTGAGGTTATATTCAATGGTCAAGGAATCGAATTGTTCGGGTTGCGTTGGATCCCAGCAAATGCGAAAAAAAGGTTGATGTAATTCTAGTACATCTTCCTGCATAACGAATTCGCATGCGGCAATTAAGGTCGATTTCATTTCTTTCACTTCTTCCTCGGCTTGCGCACCAGCACGGAGTCGTGTATCGGCAGTGATTTGCTGCCAATCGAGTTGGCTGACAGCATTTTTGATGATGGGGAGGGTGTTTTTCATGGGGTTTAAATGTTTTCGTATTCTTCCATTAAATCAAGTAACAAAAGTTCATCCTTTTTTTTCCAATTATTTGCTAATCTATAATGTTTATTATCTTTTTTAGATTTATAACTGAAAGTATTTGAAGAATAATACCTATCATCTAACTTCTTCTTATTATTATTAACAGCTTTTTCATCTAAAAACAAATAAAAAGAACCAAGATTCTTTCCTTGTTTAATTAAGTCTTCTATAAACTGTTCTTTTGAATTAATCACTAATTTAAAAAAACTGATCGCCCTTTTTCCAATCTTATCATTAGCGGCTATTAAATCAATCAAATCTTGACTTATTATATTACGTTTAATAAAGTTGTCCTTATCTTCAAGCTCCTCATCATCGAACAAATTACTATCCAAGATTTTTGTTTCTGGCTGAATTGATGAATAGTTTTTTTCAGAAGCGCTTAGTAAATTAATTAATTTAAGTGATCTTAAAAAAAGTTGTGAATTATCATTTATTTTTTTGACTTTTTCATCAATCTTTGAAAATATTTCATCTTTAAATTGCTCATTGGCAATTAGATAAAATGTTGTGTTCATTTCATTAAAAGCTTCGTTTAAATCATTTATAACCTTTTGTTTATTTTCCACTCCTCTCATGTATGGTGTTGTAAAGTAAATTCTTTTTTCAACACTATCTTCAAAAATCAGGTTATGTACTAATGCGCTCCGTAGCATTTTTTTTGCTATTACATTTTCATTATTACCGTAATTAAGTCCATTAATATGAAAAGCCACTTCAACTGAATACAACACTGTTTTATCAGACTTGATTTTTAAACCTAAAACGTCATTTTCACACTGTTTTATAAATTGAGAATAACTCGAATTAATCTCCAAATCTTTTTTAAAACTTGAAAATAAACATTCTAATTTCGGTTTTTTGCTTTTTCTTGAATCAAGAATAATTTGATACGGTTTATAATTTGTTTGCACAATTTGACATTCTTCACCGAATCTCAACCAAGATTCAATAAGCGACTCTGTTACATCTATATTCATTCCTAAAAAATTTTAAATCATCCTACTAAAATACTATTTCCCACTAATTTCTACTAACACTTTCTGATCCAGTTGCTCCCAAGGAAAATCGGAGTTGGTAAAATGTCCATTGCGTGCTGAAGGGAGGTAAATGGGGCGCTTTAAATCCAAGGTTGCGATGATTCCGTTTGGCGTTAAGTCGAATGAGTTTTGGA
>JAFIEX010000231.1 GCA_020832365.1 Crocinitomicaceae bacterium | reverse complement strand
TCTTTTAACTCCAGGTAGGTTTCTCCGTTGGGAGGGCGCTGCGTAACAAAATTTTCCATCCAAAGGCGCAAGGGTTTAGACGGTATTTCATCCCAAGCCTTCCCTTCCCAATCTCCAAAATTGTATTCCAACAAACGCTGATCAACAGCTGTAGGATTGGGGTATAATTCGTTGGCCAATAAAGCACAACGAAGCAGCGGACTGGATAAGCAATGTGCTTCTTTAGGAAGTTTGGCTTGAATGGTCTGTAGCTCTTCTTTAAAAGATGCCGCTAAAGGAACATCCTGCTGACCGTAACAAATTCCTTTGTTCACAGCAACTTTTGTGTGTCTTACCCAATAAACTTCCATAACCCTATAATGCTTAATAATACCAAACATTCAGCCAGTTGTTCTACACACCCCAAACAATCTCCCGTATAGCCGTCTAACCATTTTTCGAAGTAACGTTTTGCAAAAAAAACCAACAAAAAAAGTGGCAAAAGTACAACAGCAAACAGTGGAAAAAACCAACTTGTAAGTACAAAAGGAATTAAAGTAAAAAGATAGACCCCTACAACCTCTTTGTAGGAGTGTGACTTCGCAATGGGCTTCGCTTTACTAGTTTCGTCTTCACGTGCATAAGTTGAACTAAAAATGAGGTTGGCAGCTGTAAATCGCGCTAATGTATGGTAATTGATAAAGACAAATGCAACGCTTGTAAAAGCAGGTAAAGTGGACAAAGACGAAGCCAAAATAAAGTTCGTTATTTGAACTAAAGCAAGGTATTTAATTAGAAACAAAAACACCAGCGAAACAACCCCGTAGGCACCCACCCTACTGTCCTTCATAATGGTTAAAATCTGAAGTTTAGACCAACCACCCCCAAATCCATCAAAAACATCCGCTAAACCGTCTTCGTGAAAAGCCCCGGTTGTTAATACACCTGCAATCAGAGAAAAAACAACAGCCAACTCTACTCCAAACAAGGGATAAGTCAGAAAAAAAACAACGAACGAAATCAGTCCAACAATGATACCAATTAAGGAAAAAAAGCGGGTTGCTTTATTCAAAAATTCCGGCGAATGGTCAATGTTTTTTGGACAAGGAATGCGGGTGTAAAACATTAACGCTGTGAAAAATAGTTTTAATTGTAGTGGCATAAATTATTTTTTAAGAACATTGGCTTCTTCAAAGCTGGCCATTTCATTTAAAAAATTAACAGCACTTTGAATTAACGGGAAAGCAATAGCGCAGGCAGTTCCTTCTCCAAGACACATGTCCAAGTTTAAAAGCGGTGTAACTCCAAGGTATTCCAACATCAATGCGTGTCCTTTTTCGTCGCTAATGTGCGCAAAAACGCTGTTGTTGATTAAATTTGACTCCATCTTTTGCGCGACTAAAAAAACTGCCGTAGCGATAAACCCTTCCACAATAATTAAACTGTTTTTTCTATACGCAGCTAACATGGCCCCGCACATTTGAGCCATTTCAAAGCCCCCATAGGTTTGTAACAATAACAACGGATCGGAAATAGTACCATGTTGTTGTTGCGCTAATGCTAAAACTTCTGTTTTTTTTAAGGTATGGAATTCGTTTAGGGAAGTTCCCAAGCCAACACATTCATCCAATGGAAGATTACATATACCACTCATAATTAGAGCGGAAGAACTTGTATTGCCAATCCCCATCTCACCAAAGCCAATGCAGTTACAGTCAGGATGTACCACTTTATCTACAACTTCTTCTCCTTTTTTGAGCGCTAATGCTAATTCAGAACGCGTCATCGCAGGTTCTATTAGTATATTTTTGGTGCCAAAATTAATTTTATGATGTACGATAGGTAGTTGACGATCAAACGTAAAATTAACCCCTGCATCAACAATCTTAAAATGAATATTATGTTGCCTACAAAAAACATTAATAGCTGCGCCACCATTACAAAAGTTAAGAACCATTTGATGCGTAACCTCTTGCGGGTATTCACTCACTCCTAACTTTGCAATACCATGGTCACCGGCAAAAACCACAATAGTTGGTTCCGTGATTTTAGGAGAAAGCGTTTGTTGAATTTTTCCAACTTGAAAGGCTAATTCTTCCAGTTTACCTAAAGCACCTAGGGGTTTAGTTTTACCATTGATCTTTGATATTAACTCTTTCTCTAACATCTTACTTTTTTCTTTTTAAAACCATATACACAATGCCTGCAACCGTTTTCACAACAATGTCCGCGCAGCAAGTGATACAACTCCGTAAACACCCAAGCACTTCCCTCTTTGTAATAATGTAGTCCTTCAATAAAAAAATCCTTTTGCGATGGAAAACGATGTTTTTCAGCTTCTTTAACAAGCTTATCAAAATGTATTAAACAACTCGCACACAAACAATCGTAATACGTTTTACTAAGAAATGATTTTGTTTCAGGTGAAAGCGAAATAGCACATTGAAAATTTCTTACATCTCCAACTTTACATTCAAACAGCGTTCCACAATGCGGACAGGATTTTTGTTCGTGCTTCATCATCAATCAATTTACCAAAAGTTCACAAAACCAAAAAGGAATTTCGTTATCATTAGCAGCATAACTCCTTTTTACTTTTTCGCCGATAGAAAAATCTACAGGGTGTTTGAAAATTGGTCCATCGTAACAAAAGGTATGAAACTCTCCATTTTCTCCACAAGGATCACAATTGTCGGGTAAATCAGCTAAAAAAGAGTTGTCCACTACTCTCCCTACAAAACTTTCATTTAAAATGCTTCCGTTCACACAAACCACTACACATTTAAACCCCTTTGAAAGCATATCTTTTAGTAGCGAGCGCGTATCTTTTTTCCAGAGAGGAAAAACAGCTTTCAAACCAACCTGACATAGACGGTCTTCTCTGTATTTTCGTAAATCCTCTAAAAAAATATCCCCAAAAGCAATTTGCTCATAACCCTCTTCGACAAGCGATAAACACTTCTCTTTCATCACTTCATCGTACACATCATTCGATACTTTTTCTGGAAGATGTATGGCTTCGAATGGGAGGTCAATGGCTTCTAACTGTTTTTCTAAAACTTGTAAAGCCAAACCGTGCATGGTTACACGATGGGTAGCACCACTTACACTTGTCAGCAGTTTTTCAACAGGAACTCCTTGTTGAAGCAGTTGATACAGGCCAAAAGCGGCATCTTTCCCACTGCTCCACATCATAGCTGTTTTAGGCTGCATTTTAATTGTATCTTAATTTTGGTGTTCTAAGTACTGTGAATTTTTGTTGTAACAAATAATACGCCCCAAACAAAATAGGGGTATAAATTAAGCTCCCGTAAAAAGTGCCCTTCGCAAATGGAATTGCGGCAACATAACACGTAATCAATCCCTCAATTGTTTTTGTATACATCGTTCCACTTAGCCATACGCCAAAATTAGAAACCAAGAAAAAAACTAGGGTGCTCATTGCTATTCCTCCAATAGTTCTGAAAACTGTAATCTTCTTAAAGAGCAATAGACCAAATAGCACTATTAATATATAACTACCATACTGCCAATAAAACCCAGGGTAAAACCAAACAAAACCCTCGTAATTAGCACTGTAAATGGTGTTGTTAATGATTAAATCACTTAACCAAGTAGCAAATACAGGAATAAAAAATGCGTGCCATTTATGGTAAAAATGCGCAGCCCCAAATAAAGCAATTGCACCTAGAGGAGAAAAATTAGGAACGTGGGGAATTAAACGACTAAAAGCGGCTAATAAAATAAACGCGGTTAAAACAAGGAAACTAATTTTTGCTTTTTTCATAATGTATTAAATTTAACGCCACTTAACACATTACAAATTAACCTTGTAAGCCTCTGAAAAACAGGCCTACACCGCTAAGCGTTATGCGTTAAGCATTTTTCGTGAATACTTAACCCTATTCATTCTGTGTATCTGGCTCGTTTCATTACGAAACTTACAGTTGCACGACAGCCCAAGATTTTCACTTGGTTCCACAGCGAGGAAATCCTCAAATTGAATAGAGCAAAACTACATAAATTTTTCAAGCGAAACATTTAAAATAAAAATCAAATAATTGGATTTCCCTTCAATTTAAGCTATGAAGCTCTTCTTTAAGTGAGATATGAAATAAATAATTGTATCAGTTTTGTTTATATTTGCAACATGGTTGCGTTTAAAAAAATTATTTGTACTGTTTTTAGCTTGCTCAT
>JAFIEX010000230.1 GCA_020832365.1 Crocinitomicaceae bacterium | reverse complement strand
CAGCGACGCAATCAAAACCTCTGCGGGAGCCCTTCACCGTATTCCAGTTTGTAAAACCAAAGAACTGACTAGTACCGTTGCCTACTTAAAAGACGCTGGATTAAAAATCATTGCTTGTACTGAAAAAACAGATCAATTCGTTTTTGATGTTAATTTAACTGGTCCAACCGCTATTATAATGGGCTCAGAAGAGGATGGAATTGCTCCAGAGTTGCTAAAAATTGCACATTTGAGAGCCAAAATTCCAGTTTTAGGAGATATTAGCTCCTTCAATGTAGGGGTTGCCACTGGTGTGATTCTTTATGAGAAAGTTAAGCAGATGATAACAAGCTAAATCAGTAACTATTCCAACCGCTCTGCCTCTTCTCGAGCGCGTTGCATGATAGTGTTGGCTCTCTGCTGTGCTTCAGATTCTATTCTTCGAGCAGAAGATTCGCCAGTGTCTCTTACTTTTCTTGCGCTTTCTTCGGCTAATCTTCTTTGAATAGGATTATTTCCTGCTTCACTTATGATTCGGTCAGCATTCTGATTGGCTTCTCTCCTTGTTCTATCAGCCAATACTCGAGCTTCTGCAACTACCCTATCCGCTCTTTCTTGAGCCTCGAGTAATAATTTATCCCTTCGCTCTCTTAAATCATCTTTTATATCTTCTACTTTTTCCTTAACAACAGCTTTGGCAGAATCAATCACTTCTTTTACTTTTTCTTCAATTGCTTCTTTCACGGATTCCCTCACATTACCCACTTCCTCCATCAACCTTTCTCTAAGGTTTGAACTTATTTGAGGATCTGTAACTGTATTTAAAACTTTCAATCTCACATCTAAAGGGTCTGGAATTGTCTTTATTTCGAAGCCAGGAATTCTTTTCGCTTGTGCAATTCCTTGTTCTGCCAATTTCACTATTTCTCGCGGAATTACACTTTTTGGTAATTGCATATCAATTATATAATCAATTTCTTGCTCAAATGAAGTAGTTCCACTCACTGTTGAACGTATGTTCCCAATATTAACGTCGAATGGTTTCACCGCTAATAACCCATCAATAAATTCAAAATAGATGTTTAGGTTTCTAAATGTAGTATTTTCTAAATTGGAAACATCTATAAAGTTACCCAAGCGCTCTAGAAACTTCAAATTTTCTATTCTTACAGCATTGGAAGTAAGTTTTCCATGGCCAGTAACAGTGTTTAAAACAGGACTGAAATCCGGTAAAACATCAGATACCAAATGAAGTCGAGAACTTACATTCCCTCGAGCATGCTGAATAACTGGAGCCATCTTCTCTACTGTTGCAAAATGCTTACTCAATAATTCAATATCAATATTCCTCAAATCATAACTAAAAGCAATATTTGGAATAGCTCTTTTGGGCGTATGGTAATAACCAGACAGACCAACTTCACCCCCAAGTGTTTGCATATTCAAACTACTTAAGTCAAGTTTATCAGCATCCAATACTATTTTACCAGTAAAATTGCGGATATCCATGTCTTCATAAAGCAACTGACCAATGCGTGTTGTAAAAGTAAAATAGAGGTTATTCGGAATTTGCACATACTCTTCTACTAGAATACCTTCAGTATTTACATCTGCATTTACAGCCTCGTCCTCATCGAAAGTTGGAATAAATGCATTAAGGTCAAAAACATTGCTTTGTAGGTCAAAATGCCCCTCTAATGGTTCATCTCTAAAGAAATAGCCAAAATAATTATCTATACTTCCCTTCATCTGAAAGTCGGTTATGCCCATTTGTCCATTCATGTATTGCAACAATAAAATTTGCGGTGTGAACTCAAAAAGCATTTCATCTACGGTTACGCCATCTGGAAGATCAGAAGAAACGTAATTAAATGAGGATAAAGCTATTTTACCCTCTGCCTGAAAAGCTTCGTAATCTTCATTATCTAAATCCGACATCCTTCCATTAAGCTGAACGTCAGATGCGAAAATACCATTGTAAGATACGCCTTCCTCTAGCGGTATGACATTTTTTAACTTAGAAAGATCCACCAGTGACTGTAACTTCAGCGCCATACGCGGATCAGAAATCAATGAACGCAATAGCAACTCAGCATCAATGGTATTGCCATCAAATGCCGCATGGAATTTCTTTAAATCAACAGTCATGTTATCTAAATTCGCGCCTCCAGCAAATACTGTAGCAAAATCTAATCGTATATTTTCAATAGAAGATGGTAAATCCGGATAGCGAATTCTTCCGTTTCTAATGTTAGAACTAATATTAAAAGCAGGGTAATTACTGTCATCCAAACTACCACTAATTTTTGCATTCAAATTGAAATCTCCATTTGCAAGCATGCTTTCATATCCAGTTAAATAAAAAGCAGGTACTAAGGAGAGGAAGTCTTTAAAAGTTGTTCTGTCCGCCAATAATTCTAAATGCATTTCTTGGTGATTTTCGAAATAACCATAAGAGCCATCTAAGGCAAGTTTCACCTCATTCATTGTTATTTCATTCTCTGCCAATTCGAAAGTATAACCATCATCTTTGAAAGTCATCTTCATATTCATCAACATATCTAACTTAACTTTGCGGAGATAATTCAAATTATCCATAGCAAATGAGAGTTCTTTTATTGCTGTTTGTGTTCGCAAATCGGTAATATCTGCTGTAAAATCTCCGCTACCACTATGGCTCAAGCCAAGGATATCTAGATACATATCCCCTTGGTCATCGGCATAGCGCAAATCAATATTATTCAGCGCATAATAACGTAATTTTAAATTGAATGGAGATTGTTCGTCTAATTCTTCTGGATATTCTTCAGCTAATTCTTCAGTGGATTTAACAATGTCATAATTCGCAGTTCCATCTTCTAAAATACGAACATCAAAAGCTGCATCAGAAATTTCAATTCCATAAATTTCGATGTTACTCGTTCTAAAAATACTCCAAAAACCAATTCTTGTTTGGAACTCACCAATATCAACTAATCGCACACCGTCGAATTCCTCTCTTCCTGTAATTGTTACATCATTGAAGGTAAAGGTCATATTAGGGAAGGTACGAATGATCGTTAGGTCAAAATCGCCAACGGCAATATCTGCCTTCAGCATTTTATTAGCTTGAGCCAACACTAAGTCCTTAATTTTATCTTGGAATAAAAACGGAATAGTTATCAATGCAATTAAAAGAAACAGAAATGTCAAGCCTGACCATTTCAATATTTTTCTTAAAGTAGATCTTTTTTTTACTGTATTTTTGTTTTCCATATTTTATTGGTTGATCTCTTGGATTGAATTAAAGTTAGTAAATTTATGCTTATGATAAATCAGATCGCTACGTTTTTAACACATTTTACGTTTTACATCACCTTGACGCTCACACTAATATTTTCATGTGGTTTCAGTCAAGAAAACAGTGCACCAGATACACTTCAAAAGGCTTATCAAAGCATAAATGAAGGGACGGAATTTTTCATTGGCGCTTCCCCCATGTGGACGTACCGCACTTTAGAGGTAAATGAAGGGTTGTTTGCCAAACCGCTTGGCGAAAAAACGAATGAAGAAGCGCAGGTCGTTTGGTCTTATTTTATAGGGGTTAGGCATGAAATTCAAAAGAGATTCTTGGTGAATTTTGGGTTTGGTTTATCGCGTAATAGAGAGTTTTACAGTTTTGAAACGAGTGATTCACTTTATGAATACACCAATACCTACCGGCATATCTCTTTTCCAGCGCAAATCGGTTTTACTATCGGGGATGAACTCAACTTTTTCATAACAGGTGGTGTTGCTGGTAAGGCATTTTTATCTCGTAGAACAGATTTAAGAACAAGAGAGCAGGGTTCTTTAGTCCGTCAAGAGGAAATAGTAACTAATCAAGGTTTTAATTTAATGTTACTAGACCTTATAGCTGCAACAGGTATTCGCTTTGAGTTAGATGAAAATTATGGCATCTATTTTTTACTGGAAGCCAAACGACAATTAACCAATAACTTCGATCATCAAGCGCCACATATTCGAAAGGCTTTTGGCGCAGGATTGCATTTTGGATTGCATTTTTATCTTTGATTGACTTTGAATTGATAAATTGCAGGTTTGCAAATTATTGTTTGATGTTGTTTTATTTGTCACCTCTCTAATCTAATCTAAATGAGCTTAGGCCAGTTATTTGGGACAACAAAGCACGCTTGCTTAGCATTCATCGGTTTGATATAAACTGGGGATGATT
Organism: Crocinitomicaceae bacterium; assembly: GCA_020832365.1. Taxonomy (GTDB): domain Bacteria; phylum Bacteroidota; class Bacteroidia; order Flavobacteriales_D; family Crocinitomicaceae; genus JAFIEX01. The sequence continues at coordinate 24 of JAFIEX010000230.1, read as the reverse complement.
TTTTTTCTGATAATTCCAAAATTT
>JAFIEX010000229.1 GCA_020832365.1 Crocinitomicaceae bacterium | reverse complement strand
GCAAAGTACCACCCTCAAAGTACCATTCCATTTCAAAAAAACCATTTTCGGTATATCCGGTGCTAAAATCTTCAGACCACTCGCCATAAATTTCATCTAATTGTTGGAATAATTTTTCTTGGTATTCACCTACTAATTGTGCACTGCTGTTTTTAAAATCTAGGTTGTAGACTAATGCGCCCATTTCCCCGGGCACGCTCTGAAACTTGTGAAATGAAATAAAATGGACAACATTGTTTTCATCTTGTGCCTCGTAATTCATGACAAATTCTGTTTCCCCCAAAAACTTATATGGTGTTTGTACCATGTGCTTTTGAATTGCTGAAATTTCATATCCTAGCAAAATTTCATTTAAAAAATCAGTATATCCAACTTCTTGATTGCTTATTGCTGTTGAATTCAGCGCTTCAATTAATTGGGAGTTTTCTGTTTGATGCTCATTCGAACAGCTAGAGAATAGTTGAATAATTAATATTATACCAACGGAGAGATTTATACGTTTCATTTTTTGTGATTAAGTTATTGCAAAGATTACTTTTTTTATTGAATTTCACTCGGACTAACTTTAACTTTTTAAACACAGTAGCCTAGCCTAATATGGATTTACATAAAATTTTTGATGCAAGGTTAATCATGGGCCATATGCTTCCTAAAAAATATGACCAAAAACGAAGAAAAATTGACTGTCTTCTTTTGATACTGCGTAGTCAAATCTAAGCACGGTAGACTGATTCCATGCAATTCTAAGTCCAGATCCGGGGCTGTATAGGACACCTTTCAATGACATGTTTTGGAAATTGTCCCAAACCCTTCCAGCATCTAAAAAAGGTACAATTGAGAAGCCAAAATCTTGTTTTTTGATTGTTGTATTGAATAAATGACTTCTTAATTCAATGTTTGCAATGCCATAAACCATCCCGCCAAATCGGAATTTTTTGTAACCACGTAAGGCGTCTTCTCCGCCTAATACACCCAACCTACCTTGGCTAGCGCTCCAAATGTCAAATACTTCTCTAAAAAAAACATCGCTACCTTGAATAGTACTCATCATGAATCTGGCGGCTAAGACATTTTTATTTGGTAAAAAAGAAAGCACTGGTAAAAACTGCATCACTTGAAATTGATTACGGACATAATTGAAATCAGACCCCAGCCAACTTGGAGAATACCCAAAAGAATACTCTAGTAGTGTGCCTTTGGAGGGGTCAGGCTCAAAATCTCTTGTATCATAAATAAATCCTGCTTTCAATTTTGGAAGAAAACCTCCATCGTAACCAGAAATGTTGTTTTGACTCCAGAAATCGGAGCCATCACCATGTATACTTTCGAGATAATCTTGGGTCAATTGCGTCTGTCCGTTTGTAGCAGTAATCATGTTGCCATCCGCATCTACTGCACCTGAAACCTCTTGAAAATCATAATGCGTGTAGGTTAAATGCGTAAAACCAATCCCCCCTACAACGCGCAGATTCCCATCCAAATAAGTTCTTTCAGCTAATAAATCTAAAGCAAATTTACGGTAATGAATCCAATGGTATCTCCTGTCTGTGTAGAATGAGTTAGGGTCCTCACCGAAGGCAGCTATTCCTGGTCGCAATCTTCGAAGTGAGTCAGAATAGGCATCAAAATGCATGTTTTCTGTGGTAGTTTCTGTAAACGGATTCGTGTAACTTAGTCCTTGCAGTGCGGATTCACCTATTCCAAAATAAGGTTTGTTTGGGTTATCGGCAAATTCAAAACGCATTCTTGTCCGCCATTTAGAGTTCAAAAAATAGGGTGCATCAAAATTTATTCCAGCCCCTACTTTTCCATTTTGAGTAAAAAGTGCTTTAACGGTAGTTTTTAAGCGATAAGGTGTCCAGTTAAAAAAAGGGTCGTCTTTACTAGCATTAAAAAATAGTTCAGCGTCACCTCCGATAGTGAATCCTTGAATGGGGTCGTATCCTAACCTTGGCATTCCGGTCAAAAACCACCCTTCTTTTTTCTTTGCTATGCGTTCTTCTGAAAGCTGTTTTGAAGAGTGGATTTTGAATGGTAAGGTGTCTTGACTATGTGACTTAATCGAAAAACTGGATAAAATCAGTAAAATTGTAACTCGAAATATCATGCATCAAAAATTAATTATCAAAAGTACTACTTTATTTCTGATAGTCCCAACTGCCCTAACATATGTAATAATTGAGTCAGTTAATGCTTCTTTTTATTTTACTCAGTAACAGGATTGACTACTGTATCTTGTGTAGTAGCCTTATTAATTGATTACATTTGCATGAGAAAGTTGCATAATGTTAGAAGGTGTTGTAATTAAATCTACAGGTAAATGGTACCAAATCATGCAAGCAGATGGTGCGGTAGTTACCTGTCGCATTCGTGGAAAATTCCGAATGGATGAACTGCGTTCTACGAATCCTGTAGCTGTTGGTGATCGTGTTTTGTTTAACTTGGAGAATGATAATACAGGCGTCATTCATACAATTGAAGAACGGCGTAATATCTTAGTTCGAAAATCCATTAATTTATCCAAAAAAACGCAGATATTGGCTGCCAATATTGACCGTGTGTATCTGCTGGTTACTTTGGCACTACCTGAAACGCACTTGGCTTTTATAGATCGGTTTTTAGTGGCGGCCGAATCATTTCGCATTCCTGCAACTTTACTATTTAATAAAATAGATATTTATGACGACGAGGATTTACCAATCGTTCACAATGTGATGGCTATTTATGAGCGAATTGGTTATCCATGCCATAAAATTTCAGCTTTAAACAAGGAAAACATTGAATTCTTAAAATCAGAAATTAATGGAAAACAAGTGATGATTGGAGGACATAGCGGGACGGGCAAAAGTACTTTAATCAATGCATTAGATGCTAGGTTGCAAATTCAAACACAAGCCATTAGTGCCCATCATTTGCAAGGCCAACATACCACTACATTTGCGGAAATGCATCCGTTGACATCTGGTGGCTACATCATTGATACTCCTGGTATTCGTGCTTTTGGCGTCATTGATTTGGAAAAACAATTTATGTCACATTATTTTCCTGAAATGCGAGAACTTCTGAATGAATGTAAATTTCATAACTGTCTTCACTTGAATGAACCAAAATGTGCAGTAAAAGAAAAGGTAGCATCTGGTGAAATTGCTGAAAGTCGATACGCCTCTTACGTTAATTTGATGCAAGAGGATGAAAATGAAAATTACCGCAAGGACATTTATGGTGATTGATTTTTTTATCGTTCTAAGCACTGCTAGTTTAGCCTAAAAAGACCACTGACTTTCCTACCATGCTTTTTTATTTCCAGATTTACATAGATTTCATTAAACGCCGTTCACTAAGGCATGAGTGCTAGACCTGTGTTATAACTCGTTCATCCGCACCCTGCTTTTAATATCCTCATAAGTATCTATCGACCTTACCCATTCCACAGTTTCAGGATTTAACCAATAGAGTACATCCAAAATATCGTTATGTTTCTGATCGAGTACCTCTGAATCCCAAATAATTGGTTCGTAATGATAAATTCTGTTTCTAAAGGTTCGAATATGGTTTAATTTCGCAGATATTTCTGAGCGTTTACGTTGATGTTTTGGTATGTGTTCAAATATTCTGTGTAATGGCTTCCAGTATGTTTTCGCAAAACGTCGATTAAAAAGAATTGTCCAAAAACCAAAGTTTAATTCTGCGAGTATGCTACTGTTTGTAATGGTCTTTTTTCGCTGTACTAGCTTTTGTTCAAGGTCTGTCACTTGTTTACCCATAACAGGAGGCAAGACATTACGCAGCCAAAAATCATCACCAAAATGTTCCTTAAAAGATTCGTCAATTTTGTTTCTTAAAGTAACCTCTAACGCAGAAAGTGGCGCATAAAAAGATTGTGAAACTTTTATGTTGTATTCGTAAAGTTCAAAAGCCTTTTTTTGATCACCGTTACACCTCAATAAATACGGTTCAAAACGCTCATTAGAAATGTCTTTTATGATTTTTTGTAGTTCCATATATTAAAAATACAAAGAATATTCGTATCTTTGACTCGCAGTCCTCAGTAAATCCTCTCTCACTCTCGTGGTGATGATGAAACTGGGGTTTTTTGCTTTCTAGAGGGTTTCGTTTCGGATGAATGAGTTATAACGGTTTCGCAGTAGGCGATGTGGCGCTTTCTATCAAGTATGTACGTGCGCCATATTGCTTACTGCGTGTTCAAGCGAAATTCTCCTGTCGTCGAATCAGTTAATGGACAGTGTTTTATA
>JAFIEX010000228.1 GCA_020832365.1 Crocinitomicaceae bacterium | reverse complement strand
TAGATTTGGCTTACGATTACTTGAAACAAGCAGAGCAGCTAAATATAATAGTTAAGAATGACTACTATGCCTCTCTAATTTATAGCGGTATTGGAAGTATCTATCTCGAGAAAAAACAAGTCCCTGAGGCGGAACAGTACCTTAATAAAGGCTTGGATCTATCAATTAAATCAAAGAATATTCCTTCAGAAATAGCTAATATGGCTAATTTATCAAAACTTTTTTTGAGTAAAGGCCTTCCCTATAAGGCTTTGCCCCTTGCTTTAGACGGATATAAAGCTGCACAGAATTTAAAAGAACCATATTTGCAACGAGAAACTATTTCTGTATTAATAGAGGTTAATGAAGAACTGGAGAATTATCAGGAAGCTTTAAACCTTTATAAAGTTTATCAGAGCCTCCAAGAAGATATTTTTTCAGAAGATTTAAAAACTGCCATAGTAAAATCGGAGTTGAGCTTGAAGAACATGGAAAATGAAAAATCTTTGTTAGAGTTAACTATTCAGAATGAACGGCAAAAGAACGATTTAAATAGAAATAGATTTTTTATGATATTGTCTATTATTATTTTTTCAGCATCTTTATTTACCATTATTCTGTATTTTCAAAAGGTGCGATTGAAGAATTCTATTGCGATTCAAAAATTGGAAAACAAAATGATTGGCTTACAATTGAAACCGCATTTTATCTTTAATGTTTTAGGATCTATTCAAGGTTATATGAGTCTCAATGATACTAGAAATGCATCTGTTTATTTATCAAAGTTTGCCCGCTTAATTCGAAATGTACTTGAGCAATCAAGAGCAGACTTCATTTCTTTGAAGAGCGAAATCAAACATCTTCATTTTTACTTAGAGTTACAGCAACTAAGATACGATAACCGTTTTTCTTTCGATATCATTTTCAATGAGGATGAAATTTCAGAGGATTTAATGATCCCACCCCTAATTATCCAGCCAATTGTAGAAAATGCTGTTGAACATGGTGTTTTTTCGATTCAAAAAGGTGGAAAGATAAAATTATACTTTAGGCTTTTAGGAGAAAATCAATTGGAAGTAATTATTCAAGATAATGGCAGTGGCATAAAAGATGATAAAATAAAATCAAACAAAAGCTTAGAGTTGAAGAAAAAATCCGTTTCTTTGACAGTTATTAAAGAACAACTAAAACTTTTTTCTAAAAAATACAAACAAAATTATAGCATTGAACTAAATAGTGTTCCCGATGAGGGGACTAAAGTGCGCCTATTAATACCTTGCAAAACCGATAATTATGAAGTCTAGAAAAGTCTTTATTGTAGAAGATGAGTTGCACATCCAGAGAGCTTTAATACAGCTGCTCCAAGACGAACACCCTCAATTAGAAATAGTGGGAACAGCTGAATCTAAAGAAAAGGCCATTCCGCTTATACAAGAATTACAACCAGACCTACTTTTTTTAGATGTGCAACTTCCTGATGGAACAGGCTTTGATATAATGAATGAGGTTGATTTAAAAAAATTAAAAATTATTTTCATTACTGCGTATAGTGAATATGCTATTAAAGCTATAAAGTTATCTGCTGTCGATTACCTTTTAAAGCCTTTTCTTCCAGATGAATTAACCGAAGCAATTCAGAAGGCAGAAAAAATAATCGAATTAGAGTCTGTTTCTAAATCGAATAGTTCTGGTAAAAAGGTTTTTATTAAAACGAAAATGGAGTCTTTTTACGTTGAACTAGACAATATCATTTATTTAAAAGCGGATGGAAATTACACGCATATTTTTCTTTTAGAGGGAAATAAAGACATCTTGATAGCCAAAACGTTGAAATATTTCGAAGATACGCTGCCTGAGGACTGCTTCCTTCGAGTTCACCAGTCTTATTTAGTTAATACCAAACATATTAAAAAACTACAAGGATATCGCTTAAGTATGTTGAATGAACATTCTGTTGAGATATCAAGGAGGAAAAAACCAATCATTATGAATATCTTACAAAGACATTAAATAGGAGCAGCTTATCAACTACTTTTTTTCTAACATTTTTTCCAAGGCGTACATTTCATCTCTTAGTCTTGCAGCTTCTATGAAGTCTAATGCTTTTGCTGCTTTTTCCATTTGCTTCTTTGTTTGTGCAATATTCTTTTCTAATGTTGCTGCATCCATATATTGAACAATAGGGTCTGCGGCTATATTTGCAATTGTATCTTCTAATAGACTGCCATATTCTTGTTTGTTTGGAGTCTTGTTTAAAATATTTCTATTTGCTTTTACTAGAGGTGTTGGGGTTAATCCATGCATTAAATTGTATTCATGTTGTAACTTTCTTCTTCTAGCTGTTTCATCAATTGTTTTTTGCATTGAATCAGTCATTTTATCAGCATACATAATCACTTTTCCATTTACGTTCCTTGCTGCTCTTCCGACAGTTTGCACCAAAGATTTTTCATTTCGCAGAAATCCTTCTTTATCTGCATCCAAAATAGCGACCAAGGAAACTTCAGGTAAATCGAGGCCTTCTCTTAATAAATTGACGCCGATTAAAACATCAAAAACGCCTTCCCTTAATTGATGTAAAATTTCAACCCTTTCTAAAGTATCAATTTCAGAATGAATGTAACGGCATAAAACGCCCATTTTATCTAGGTATTTTTGCAGCTCCTCAGCCATTCTCTTAGTTAACGTAGTTACAAGGGTTCTTTCTTTTTGATCAATTCTCAGTTGAATTTCATGCATTAAATCATCGATCTGATTCAAGCTAGGTCGCACTTCAATTTCTGGGTCTAATAGGCCTGTTGGTCTAATAACTTGCTCAACAACAACACCATCACTTTTTTGAATTTCATAGTCTGCCGGTGTAGCACTCACATAAATCATTTGATTAACCAATGATTCAAATTCTTCAAACTTTAAAGGGCGGTTGTCCATAGCTGCTTGTAAGCGAAAACCATACTCAACCAGATTGATTTTTCTAGCCCTGTCCCCACCATACATTCCCCTGATTTGAGGAATTGTTACATGGCTTTCATCCACAACCATCAAATAGTCCTTAGGAAAATAGTCTAGCAAGCAGAAGGGTCTCGTTCCAGGAAGTCGTTTATCAAAATACCTGGAATAATTTTCAATACCCGAACAATAGCCCAACTCCCTTATCATTTCCAAGTCATAAGAGGTTCTTTCTTCTAGTCTTTTTGCTTCTATAAGCTTCCTGTCCTTTCTAAATGCCTCTACTTGCAATAACATATCCTCCTGAATCATCTCAATTGCTGCTTGTGTTGTCTCGGGTGAGCTAACGAAAATGTTTGCTGGGTAAATATTGATAGCTTCAAAAGTTTCAATGGTATCACTAGATGTAGGCTCAATAGAACAGATGGATTCGATTTCGTCTCCCCAAAAGGAAACGCGTAACGCATAATCAGCATATGCAAGAAAAATATCTATGTTGTCTCCTTTTACTCTGAAAGTTCCACGCTTAAATTCATCACCAGCTCGGGCGTATAGATTTTCGACTAATTGATGTAAAAATTTATTTCTGCTTACAACATCTCCAACTTTAAGAGGTATTATACTTTTTTCAAATTCATTAGGGTTTCCGATTCCGTAGATGCAAGAAACGGAAGAAATGACAATAACATCGCGCCTCCCAGATAAAAGTGCAGATGTCGCTGATAAGCGTAATTTTTCAATCTCCTCGTTAATGGCAAGATCTTTTTCAATGTAGGTATCTGTAACTGGTAAATAAGCTTCAGGCTGATAATAATCATAGTAGGACACAAAATATTCTACAGCATTGTTCGGAAAAAATGATTTAAATTCAGCATATAATTGTGCTGCAAGCGTTTTATTGTGTGATAATATTAATGTTGGTCGATTGACTTTCTTGATGACATTGGCTATTGTAAAGGTTTTGCCACTGCCAGTCACGCCTAGCAATGTTTGATGATTTGAACCGTTTTGAACACCTTGCACCAATTGTTTAATAGCCTCTGGTTGGTCGCCAGTTGGCTCAAAATCTGACACTAATTTATACTCCATAAGGCAAAGGTCTGAAATAATTTAAGCTTGTTCAAGAAATAAGCAGTAATTTAATGTATTATTGAAGACTAAAAATAATTCGTTCTTGAGGGAGCTTTTACTTGCTGCATCAACAAAGAGTATTAATTTTGTTACAATGCAAAAATGTGGCGTCCAAATATTTTTATATCTACTGCTCTTTGCGGTGCTTCAAGGGTGTTATTTATCGAAGAATGTCCCTGAAGGAAAATACCTTTTGGAAGCGAATGAAATGCATATCCCCCGAGAAATTGGCTTTAAAGAAGACAACTTAACA
>JAFIEX010000321.1 GCA_020832365.1 Crocinitomicaceae bacterium | reverse complement strand
TATGATTAAGACAATAATAGTATTAGCTTGGCGCAATTTATGGCGCAATAAACGCCGCACTTGGATTACCATTTCTTCGGTGGTGTTTGCGGTGGTTTTGGCCCTCTTTTTAGAATCTATGGACAGGGGATCTCAAGAGGGAATGGTTAGAAATTCTGTTCAATTCGGAACGGGCTATATTCAAATTCAAGATACTTTATACAACAGCGAGCCCAGTATCGACAATACGCTTTGGTTACCGGAAGGGTTGTTAGCGGATTTACAAACTTCACATACGGAAATAGCTACGCTTATCCCTCGGTTACAAGCTTATGGGTTGGCAGCTGCCGACGAAAAAAGTCGGGTGGTAATGATCAACGGTATTGATGCAGAGCGGGAACACGTGCTGAATGGATTACAAGACCGATTAATTGAGGGAGCGTTTGCTTCAGAAAATAACCAAATCGTTATTGCAGCAGGATTAGCGGATTATCTGGGACTCTCGATAGGTGATACGATGGTGTTATTGGGGCAAGGTTTCCACGGTGCAACGGCTGCTGGTAAATATGCTGTTTCGGGAATCGTGCAGCACCCCATGCCGGAAATGAACCAAAGCATGACCTATCTTTCCATAGAAGCAGCACAGTGGCTGTTTGACGCTGAGCAACGACTGACTTCGCTTATCGTGCATCCCAAAAACCCCAATCGCCACGCACAATTGGCGCAAACGCTGCGAGAAGATGAGCGGTTAAAGGATTACACCGTTTACACCTGGGAAGAGTTGATGCCCGAACTGGTCCGTACGGTAGAATTTGACCAAGTAGCTACACTGATTTTCCTTTGGATCCTTTATGTGGTGATTGGTTTTGGCATCTTTGGAACGGTGTTGACCATGACCTTGGAACGCGAAAAAGAGTTTGGGGTTTTAATTAGCGTTGGGATGCACAAATGGAAATTAGCGTTGGTGATTTTTATCGAGACCTTAGCGATAAATAGTATAGGCGTTTTAGTAGGGTTGTTGATTTCATTACCCGTAATTCTCTATTTTTACCACAATCCGATTCCCTTAGGCGAAGACATGGCGGGTATTATGGAGGAATACGGGATGGACGCAGTATTGCCGTTTTCGTTAGATCCTGAGATCTTCTTGCAACAGGGAATTATCATTTTTATTATCAGCATGGTAATTACGATTTATCCAATGGCACGTGTAATGGGGTTAAATGTTTTAAAAGCGGCAAGAAAATGAATTTAGTTAAGATAGCATGGCGAAATATTTGGCGAAACAAAGTACGCAGCGGTACGGTTATCGCTTCCGTGGTGGTGGGCTTAATGGCAGGTGTTTTTGCAGCAGCCTTGGTGGAAGGAATGATGCACGGGCGTTTTGAAAATTTTATCGAAAAAGAAATTTCGCATTTACAAGTTCACCATCCTGAATTTATTGAACAGCCAGAAGTGCCTCTTTTTATTCAAACCCCGCTTTCGGTCTTAGAAAAAGTGGACGGTATTTCAGGGGTGAAAAGCGTTACGGCTCGCAGTCGTGCGCAAGCTATGATTGCTTCAGCGACTTATACGGCCGGGGTGACCTTAAACGGAATAATTCCCGATAGAGAAGAACAAACAACTGGGTTTTCAGCTAATGTAATCGAAGGGGAGTTTCTTGCAGCTGGAGATAAAAACTCCATGCTCATTGGAAAAGCGCTTGCTTCAAAATTAAATGTCGGTATCGGAAGTCGTGTGGTTTTAACTTTTCAAGATGCTGAAAACGAAATGGTGGCGGCGGCATTTACTGTAAAAGGTATTTTTGAAACGTATTATGCGCGTTACGATGAATCAACTGCTTTTGTGCCATTGGATTACTTGAACGAACAGCTACAGTTGGGCGATTATTTTCACGAAATTGCTGTACTCGCATCAAGTATGGATAAGGTGCAAGACGTGAAAAAAGAAGTCGCTTTACTGTTTCCAAACGATAAAGTGCGCACGTGGAACGAAATTTCGCCGGAACTGGAATATTGGGTAGAACTAGGAGGGGTGTTCTCGTATATTTTTGTCATTGTATTGATGTTGGGATTGGCGTTTGGTTTACTCAACACCATGTTAATGTCGGTTTTTGAACGTACTCGTGAAATTGGAATGTTGATGGCGATTGGAATGAGTAAACGCACGGTCTTTTTTATGATTGTCTTTGAAACGTTTATTTTGTCCATTATTGGAACGGTGATTAGTATTGCAGGAAGTGTTGCGCTGATTCGTTGGTTATCGGAAAGAGGCATAGATTTATCTGCGTTTAGCGACGTGATGCAGGAAATTGGTTTTGAAACATTAATTTACCCTTATTTAGCGGGATCTTTTTACGTGTTTTTACCAATTATTGTGTTGCTGATTTCGTTGTTAGCAGCTATTTATCCTGCACTAAAAGCGTTACGTTTAAATCCTTCTGAAGCGGTCAGAAAATAATTGTATGGTTATGAGTATTATTGAAACAAAAAATTTGAATAAGATTTACAATGCGGATACGGTTCCTGTGTACGCTTTAAACAATGTGAATATTCAATTTGACGCGGGTGAATTTACCTGTGTGATTGGACCGTCCGGTTCCGGTAAAACAACATTGCTCAATATGATTGGCGGGTTGGACACCCCCACCAGCGGGGAAGTCATTGTGGCTAATCAAGAAGTAACACAGTTGACCGGTAGTGCACGTATAGACTTCCGTTTGCACCACATTGGTTTTGTTTTTCAGCATTTCAACCTGATTCCTGTGCTTACAGCCTATGAAAATGCAGCGTTTGTGATGCAAATGCAAGGGCGAAGTGAAGCAGAAATCAAGGAACGTGTCACAGAATTACTTACCGCTGTTGGGTTGAAAGATAAAATGAATTCCAGACCGGCGCAACTCTCTGGAGGAGAACAACAACGGGTGGCTGTAGTTAGGGCAATGGCTTCCAAACCTAAGTTTATTCTAGCCGATGAACCCACGGCCAATTTAGATTCTGTCGCTGCTTTTAATTTGTTGGACATCATGGCTAAACTCAACGAAGAGGAGGGAATTACCTTTATTTTTTCAACGCACGATCAACGGGTAATTGACCGAGCACGTCGTGTAGTGAAAATGGTAGATGGAAAAATTGATAGTGATGAGGTGATGAAATCTTAAGTGGTGTTTAGAAGCTTAGGACATATTATTTTGGTTTTCACATTTTTTTTGTGGACAGTTGAATTGATAGCACAAACTGAAGCAGACACCACCTTCAAATGGCACAAACCTGAAGTCAACGGGTATGTAAAATACCTGCCTTCTGTGCGTTTCTCCAATGGTTTTGAAGATCATTTCACAGACCAATTGCTCCACAACCGTTTCAATGTCCATTGGAAAATTGCTTCTAACATCCATTTTCAAGGTGCTCTTCGAACGCGATTGTTTTACGGGGAAACAGTTGAAGCATTTCCGTTTTACGCTGATTTTGTCGCCCTAGACCCCGGATGGTTACAACCCTCATGGATTTTACTAGAACAAAGAAGATTATTACTTCACACCACCAGCGACCGTTTTTTTCTCGACTTCAGCAAAGACAAATGGCACGTTCGAGTAGGAAGGCAACGCATCAACTGGGGTATCAACATGGTTTCTAACCCCAATGATTTATTTAATACCTATTCCTTTTTTGATTTTGACTACGAAGAGCGCCCCGGAACAGATGCTGTGCGCATACAATATTTCTCAGGTCCTTTGAGTCGCTTTGAATTGGCGTATAGTCCGGCCGACACTTGGCAAGAGCAAGTAATGGCAGGAATGTATGCCATGAATTGGAAAGGATACGATGTGCAATTTTCGGGAGGTGTTTTCAAAAATCGCGTTACCAAAGGGCTAGGCTGGGCAGGAAACATCAAACAAACGGGGTTTAAAGGCGAAATTAATTTTTTCCACGACCTCCGACCATCAGCCACCATCGACCCTTGGAATGTTGTAGCCGCAATTTCCATTGACCATTTATTTGGAAACGGGAGCTTCATTATGGGCGAGTACCTGTTTAACCAAATTAGACCGGGAGAAGAAGCCCAGCTATTCCTCTTAACACAGCCCTTACGCGCCGATAACCTTTCGTTCACCGACCACGCCTTTTTGGTCAACTACACGTATCCCATCAACATGCGTTGGACCATCGGCGCTGCAGGAATTTACTATCCAACAGAGCAAGGAATGTTCCTTTCTCCCTCAGCCCAATGGAGCGCCGGACAAAATCTTGACGTGCTGCTTATCTCCCAATTGTTTTTTGGTTCAGATAAAGGTATTTTGTCGCAAGCAGGGTATTTGTTGGCAGGGGCGGTGAAGTGGAGTTTTT
>JAFIEX010000320.1 GCA_020832365.1 Crocinitomicaceae bacterium | reverse complement strand
TACGAACGCAAATGTTATTAGTGTTGATATCAACCCTTTACCAGCAATTCCTACGATTACATCCAATAGTCCTGTATGCGAAGGGGATGATGTGATTTTTCAAATTAACGGTGATCCAAACAATGTAATAACCTACAATATTGATGGTGGAAGTTCTCAAACAATAACGCTTGATGGATCTGGTAATGCAACAATACCGCCCTATCCAGCGGTCTTATCAAGTACCACATTGTCTTTAACGTTTGCACAAAATACCAATTGTAGTCGATTTTTACCCCCAGTTGTAGAAACAGTTATTGTCAATCCTTTGCCTAATTTGCCAACGATAACTTCTAATTCACCAATATGTGATGGAGATCAAGCTGAGTTTTTTATAGAGGGTACACCAGGTTTAATTGTGAATTACGAGTTAAATGGTTCAGCACAATCAGAACCTATTCCTTCTTCCGGCACTTTGGTCGTAACTAGCACGGGTACTATTCCTTCAGAAATTTTAGAATTGATTTCTGTTGACGATGGTGCTTGCGTTAATGTAAATACCACTATTCCTCAAGAAGTAGTTGTTGTTAACCCTTTACCTATTCCACCAACTATTACAAATAATAGTCCAATTTGTGAAGGGGAATTTGCTGAGTTTACAATTAATGGAGATCCTGATTTAGAAGTGACTTACACTGTCAATGGTGGTGCTGCACAAACAATAACTATTCCGTCATCTGGTACTTTCAATGTTCCGCCTATTGTTGGTGTATTTCCAGATGTTACGTTGGAAGTAGTTGGGATTCAAGATGCGCTTTGTTCATCAACCCCAAGTATAGTACCGTCAGTAGTGGTCGTTAATGAATTACCAAATACCCCAACTATTTCAGTTACTTCTCCAGTATGTGAAGGTGACGATATCGTTTACACGATTAATGGAGACCCGAACAATACGGTTACTTATGCATTAGACGGTGGACCAATTCAGACAATAGTTTTAGATGGAGCAGGTGTTGGAGTTTTGCCTCCAGTTGCTGCAACCATACCTCAGTCTGAATTAGAGTTGTTGGAAGTAGAAAATAGTAATTGTAATTTAATTCTACCACCTGTAATCGCTACAGTCATTGTAGAGCCACTTCCCCAAATACCCGTTGTTACAACGAATTCTCCAGTTTGTGAAGGTGATGATGCTATATTCACAATAGTTGGTTTACCGGGAGAAAATGTTTCTTACACGATAAACGGAGGTGCTCCTGTTACTCAGATATTCCCTCCGAGTGGAGAACTAACAGTTACGGTGAGCAATGCTCTAAACGATCAAACAATGGTGATTACAGAAATTAGTAATTCCAATTGTTCTTTGAATACAGCACAGATAGGTATATCTGTTACCATTGATGTGATTGGAATAACTCCAACCTTGATATCAAATACGCCTATTTGTGTAGGAGATAATGCTGTCTTTACTATATCTGGAAAGCCAGGTGAAATTGTAACTTATTCTATTGATGGTGGTCCAGTACAGACTGTAGTTTTGGACATTAATGGAGAGGCTATCGTAACAGAAAATAATGTCTTGAGTAATGTTATCTTGGAATTAATTTCAGTAGAAGATCCTTTAGGGATTTGTGTGAATTCTCCATTAAATATAACTGAAACAGTAATTGTACAACCTATATTACCTTCTCTGTCATCCATTTCACCAGTGTGTGAAGGAGACCCAGCAGAGTTTTTCATTTCAGGAGACCCGGGTTTAATTGTAACTTATACGATCAACGGTGGTGCTCCTCAAACTGCCACAATTCCAGGTTCAGGAACTTACGCCGTGCCGCCAGTTATAGCTGGTCCACCTTCAATGGAACTAGTCGTTACTTTTTTGGATGATGGGATTTGTCAGCTAACTAATCCTCCATTGGCTCCTGAAGTAATTGTAGTAAACCAACAACCTATTGCCCCAGTTATTAACGCCCCATCTAGTATCTGTGAAGATGATTTTGCGGATTTCACAGTTACAGGGCCTGCTGGAACTAATTTCACTTACAATATCAATGGTGGAAGCGCTGTATCAGAGACAATTCCGGGTTCGGGTGAAATAATTATTCCTGCGACTCCTATTACAACCCCATCAATTACAATGAATATTACAGCTTATGACAATGGACAATGTTTTCAAACGAATAACATTACTCAAACCATTGTTGTTAATCCTTTGCCAAGTCTTCCAACCATAGTGGCACCAGCATCAATTTGTGAGGGCTCAACAATTAATTTTGTTTTAACTGGATCACCTGGGGACATAATAACCTACAATATTAATGGTGGTGCAAACATGAATGTTTCATTACCAGGATCAGGTACAGAGCAAATCAATATTATAGCTGCACTTCCTCAAGTGGTTCTTAATATCGTAGTGGTTAACGATGGTGATTGTGTAAATAATACGCCTTTTGCAGATACTGTATTGGTCACGCCGCTTCCTGTTGCCCCAACGATCTCTGTAAACTCTCCTGTTTGTGAAGGCGATATTGCAGAATTTGTTATTGTCGGAACTTCAGGAAATACAGTTAACTATCAATTAAACGGTGGAGCAACGCAAACAGAGACTTTCGGTCTAAGCGGAGAAATAATTGTTACATCCAATGCTACGGCACCTAATGAAACTCTTTTGATTACAGAGATAAGTGATGGCCAATGCCCCAATAATTTAAATTTAACATCAACAATTGTAGTTAATCCAACCCCTAGCGCCCCAACGCTAAGTAATAACTCTCCAATTTGTGGTGGTCAAACAGCTGAGTTTACTATTAATGGTCAGTCTGGTGAGATAGTTACTTATTCCGTTAATGGAGGTCCAACTCAAACTATTGTTTTAAACGCTTTCGGTGTTGGAACGGTGCTTGTCCCAAATGCACAAACAAGTCAATTATTGGAAATAACATTGGTTGATGATGGAACTTGTCAACTTTCAACTTCTTTAACCTCTGAAGTAACTATTGTAGCGCCAACGCCAACAGTTAATGTTTCTTCTCCAATATGTGCTGGTCAGAATGCAGTTTTCAATATTCAGGGTAATCCAAATGATCAAGTTTCCTATAATATTAATGGTGGTGCCACCAATAATTTAGTATTGGATGCTTTTGGTAACGGTTCTGTTACAATTGCTGGAGCGACTAATAATCAGACGATAAACATTACTCAAGTAGTAAACGGTAGTTGTACAAATAGTCTAAACATTACAGAGACTATTGCGGTATTGCCTTTACCGGTAGCTCCAGTTATCTCTGCCATGAGTCCGATTTGTGCAGGTCAAGATGCTGTGTTTGAATTGTCGGGAATGTTGTTGGGAGATGAAATTACCTACACTATTAATGGCGGAGCTAGTCAGCAAGTTACAGCTGATGTAAATGGCGAAGCAACTGTCCTAATTTCGGCCGTAACGAATAATCAGACGATTACGCTGATTAATACTTCAAATGGAGCGTGTAATATTTCTTTAAATAATACTGAAACTATTATTGTTGAGCCAGCTCCAGCAAGCCCTACGATATCAGCTTTATCTCCAATTTGTGCTGGTGATGTAGCTACGTTTGTTATTAATGGGACACCAGGGTTGGAAGTAACATATAGTATTAATGGTGGAGCAGCCCAAACTGGTATAATTGATTCTGGGGGCGAACTTACTGTCAATATACCAAGTGCACTAGTTAATCAAAATATGGTTATTTCAGAAATTTTCGATGGCAACTGTAATGCACTTGTTAATATTACCTCTACAATTATTGTAACTTCTGCTACACCTCAAATTAATGCTCCAAATGGTATCTGTTCTGGAGATAATATTGTGTTTAACGTGGTAGGTAACCCAGGTGATCAGGTTAGCTATAATATTAACGGAGGAGCCAATCAGGTTCAAACAATTGGCGCTTCTGGCGAATTCAACATAACAATTCCAAGTGCAACCACGCAACAAACCATGAACATTGTTCAAATTGCAAATGGAGCCTGTGTTAATACAAATGGTGTTTCACACACGGTAGTAATATCCCCATCTCCAACGATTCCTAATTTGAGCTCGAATGGGACAATTTGTGAAGGCGATGATGCAATTTTTACTATTTCTGGTGTAGCAGGTGAGTCTGTAACATATTCTATTAATGGAGGAGCTAGTCAAATAGATACAATTCCAACATCTGGTATTTTAGAAATTCTTATTGTCGGAGTTACTTCAAACCAAAGTATTGCCTTAACTCTAATTGATAATAATGGATGTAGTCAAGTTATTTCCATGTCAGATTTAGTAACGGTTATTCCTGGACCTAGTGCACCATCGATTAGTAACAACTCACCTATTTGTACTGGTGATAATGCGAGCTTTGTTATTTCAGGTACAACAGGAAATAC
This sequence comes from Crocinitomicaceae bacterium, assembly GCA_020832365.1. Classification (GTDB taxonomy): domain Bacteria; phylum Bacteroidota; class Bacteroidia; order Flavobacteriales_D; family Crocinitomicaceae; genus JAFIEX01. Next base: position 36 of record JAFIEX010000320.1, on the reverse strand, counting down.
CGTTGTTTATACTATTAATGGAGGCTCGCCATTAAC
>JAFIEX010000007.1 GCA_020832365.1 Crocinitomicaceae bacterium | reverse complement strand
GAAACCATGACCAATGCGAAAAGTGTGGTGAATTGGTTTGCAGAAAAAGGATTAGATACAAATCAAGCAGTGGCTCAACAATTCATCGCCGTAACAGCAAAGCCTTCCGCCAAAGAAGTTTTAAAGTTTGGAATTAAACCAGAAAACACATTTTATTTTTGGGATTGGGTTTCAGGAAGGCTAAGTCTTTGGAGTGCTGCTGGAATAAGCATTCCGCTAGCCATTGGTTACCAAAACTTTGAACAGCTGTTAGCCGGTGCAAGCGCAGCAGATGAACATTTTCTAGAAAAACCGCTAGATCAAAACATCCCAGTTGTACAAGCTTTGATAGGAATCTGGTACACCAATTTTTGGAATGCAAACGTTCATGCGGTTTTACCTTACAGCCATCGACTAAAAAAGTTAGTGCCATTCTTACAACAAATGATCATGGAAAGTAATGGCAAGTCCGCAAGCCGAAACAATGAAAGAGTAAATTATTCAACGTGCCCAGTTATTTTTGGTGGAGAAGGCACTAATTGTCAGCATTCATTTTTTCAGTTATTACACCAAGGAACGGAAGTGATACCAACACAATTTGTAAAAATAGCGCAACGAAAAGACGTAAATGCGCTTCACCAGCAAATTCTAAATGCCAATTGCGAAGCACAAATTGAGGCCTTGAGGACAGGAAGCAACAACGAGAATCAACAAAAGGTATATGAGGGGAATCGACCTGCTTCTTTGATAGCAATGAAGGAACTAACACCAAAAAACTTAGGCAGTTTAATTGCGTTTTATGAGCATACTGTTTTTGTGCAAGGAATTATTTGGAATATTTACAGCTTCGACCAATGGGGAGTTGAACTAGGAAAAAAGCTGGCTCAAAAACACATGGAAAATTTTTAACTATTTGAAAATATTGAATACGAGAAAAATGAAAAAGATTAAAAATATTTGCTGTATCGGGGCTGGATATGTTGGAGGACCAACAATGGCAGTAATCGCAGAGAAGTGCCCAGAAATTAAGATTCACGTTGTTGACTTAAACAAAGAAAGAATAGCAGCATGGAATGACGAAGATGTTACAAACATTCCTATTTATGAACCTGGATTACATGAAATAGTTGCAAGCAATCGAGGGAAAAACTTGTTCTTTAGTACAGCTGTAGATATGGCAATCCATGAGGCAGACATGATTTTTATTTCTGTGAATACCCCCACCAAGGAATACGGAAAAGGCAAGGGAATGGCCGCAGACTTGAAATACATCGAATTGTGTGCGAGACAAATTGCTAAAGTAGCAAAAGACGACAAAATAGTTGTGGAGAAGTCTACGCTTCCTGTTCGAACAGCAGAGGCAATTAAAAGTATTTTAGAAAACACGGGTAATGGTGTGAATTTTCAAATCCTTTCAAATCCTGAGTTTTTAGCCGAAGGAACCGCCATAGATGATTTAAGAAATCCTGACCGAGTTTTGATTGGTGGAGATAGCACTCCAGAAGGTCAAGCAGCACTAAATGCATTGGTTGATATTTACGCCCATTGGATACCGAGAGAGCGCATATTAACCACAAATGTTTGGTCGTCTGAATTGTCTAAACTCACCGCAAATGCATTTTTAGCGCAACGCATCTCCTCTATTAATGCGATTTCTGAACTCTGTGAAAAAACAGGTGCTAATGTGGATGAAGTGGCTAAAGCAATTGGAACGGACAGTAGAATAGGGCCTAAATTTTTAAAATCCTCCGTTGGTTTTGGTGGCTCTTGTTTTCAAAAGGATATACTCAACTTAGTTTATATTGCACAATCTTTGGGTCTCGAGGAAGTAGCACACTATTGGCACCAAGTGGTCATCATGAATGACCATCAAAAGAGACGATTCGCGCACAAGATGATTAAAACGATGTATAACACCGTTTCGGGCAAAAACATTGCTTTTTTTGGCTGGGCATTTAAAAAAGACACTAACGACACGAGAGAGTCCGCAGCGATTTATGTAGCAGATTATTTGCTAGAAGAAAATGCCATGATTAAGGTTTATGACCCTAAGGTGAAACACCACCAAATACAATCGGATTTAAATTATTTAAACACCAGAACGGCGGAAGAAAATCAGAAAGCTGTGAAAAGTGAAAATTGTCCGTATGAAGCAACCAAAAATGCGCACGCCATAGCAATTCTAACTGAGTGGGATGAATTCAAAGCGCTAGATTGGCAAAGAATTTTTGACCAAATGCTTAAACCAGCCTTCGTTTTTGACGGCAGAAACATATTAAACAAGGAACAAATGCAGGCAATTGGTTTTCAGTACCAAGGTATAGGAGTAGGAGAATAACAATAAAATAAAAAAAAGATGAACAACCTAGATTTAGCCATCGAAGCCGCAATGCATGCCGGCTTAGAAATTATGAAAGTGTACAATTCTGAAGATTTTGGAATTGAAACAAAAGGAGATAATTCTCCATTGACGAAAGCAGACAAGCTGTCTAATGAAATAATCTTAAGTTATTTATCTAAAACAGCAATACCCATATTGTCTGAAGAAGGTAAGCATTTAAGCTATGAAGAAAGAAAGAACTGGCAAAAGTTATGGATAGTTGACCCCATTGACGGAACAAAAGAATTTATTAAGAGAAATGGAGAATTTACTGTAAACATTGCGCTGATTGAAAATCAAGAGCCAATACTTGGTGTCATTTATGTTCCAGCCAAGAAAGAATTATACTTTGCTGATGAGCATGGTGCATTTAAAATACAAGATGTTGACAACCATAATTTTTCTGAAAAAACAAACACTAAGGTTGCATTACCCCTGCAAAATAACGGAGACCAAGTTGTGGCGGTAGCGAGCAAATCTCACATGTCTGAAGAAACGCAAACATTTATCGATGGACTATCAAAAACCTATGGAGATGTAGCGACTTTATCCAAAGGAAGTTCATTAAAACTTTGTATGGTGGCAGAGGGTCAAGCGGACTTTTATCCAAGATTTGCTCCAACGATGGAATGGGACACAGCCGCGGGTCAAGCCATCTGTAAGTTCGCAGGCTGTAAAGTAATTGATTGGGAAACGAAAAAAGACATGATTTACAACCGAGAAAAATTATTAAACAACTGGTTCTTGGTTATTGGAAAAAATCACACTAACTTTGCACTTTAAATGTGCCTAATTATGATGAACAATCTAATCAATAAGTTTCCAAATGATTTAGAAAAATCCTTGATTATTGCGAAAGAATTTACCTTTAAATCCAACTATTCGGACATCCAAAACATTATTATTTGTGGTCTTGGAGGGTCTGGTATAGGAGGGAAAATGGTAGAAAAGTGGTTCCAAAACGAGCTGCAAGTGCCACTTGTTATTTGTCAGGATTATCAGTTACCAGCATTTGTTAACCAAAATACTTTGTTAATTGCCTCATCCTACTCTGGAAATACGGAGGAAACTTTATCGGCCGTAGAGCAGGGTATAACCAAAGGAGCTCAAATAGTTGCGGTTTCTTCTGGAGGTAGACTGTCTCAAATTTGTTCAAAACATAACTTCGATTGCGTTATTGTTCCAGGAGGTAATCCACCACGAACACAATTGGCGCATTCACTAGTACAAATTACGAACATATTTATACAACTTGGATTGGTAAGCGAAAACCACCTGAAGTCCTTTGAAAAAGGAATGAGCTTATTGATAAGCCAGTTAGAGGAAATTCAGGCCAAGGGAAGGGCAATAGCCGACTTTTCTCATGGGAAGTTTCTTATAACCTATGCTCAAGCACAATTAGAGCCAGTTGCGTTGCGTGCAAAGCAGCAGTTTAATGAGAACACGAAGTTATTGGCCTATCACAATGTTATTCCAGAAATGAACCATAATGAGTTGGTGGGTTGGGCCGGCGGTTCAGACAATTTTGCGGTCCTATTTATCAGGACGCCTTTTGAACATCCACAAAATGAAAAAAGGTTTGCGTTTTCGAAGCAAAGAATCCAAAAAATAACACCGCATACAATGGATTTGTTTTGTGATGAAAAAGACATTATTGTTAACAGTCTTTACCTCATTCATGTTATAGACTGGGCAAGCCTCTTTTTAGCAGAGAAATTAGGTGTTGACCCAATAGAAATCGATATCATCGACAGTCTGAAAGAAAGTTTAACCATCAATGTTATTAAGAATTAATAAGGATGTCTGAAAACATATATTTACAAGATTTCAAAGTTAATTTAGCGACCAGACAGCGCCTAAACGGACACAAACCTCTTGTTGTTTGGTTTACGGGTTTGTCAGGGTCCGGGAAGTCAACTGTGGCCAATGAGTTGGAAAAAGTCTTATTTGAAAACAAAGTGCACACCTATACTTTAGATGGCGACAATATTAGACTAGGGATTAATAAAGGACTTTCTTTCTCTCCTGAAGACAGAAAAGAAAACCTTAGAAGAGTAGGTGAAATCGCAAAGTTAATGGTGGATGCTGGATTGGTTTGTATCGCCGCTTTTGTTTCCCCGCTTAATGCAGACAGAGAAGCGCTTAAAGAAATTATAGGTAGAGAATACTTTATGGAAGTCTTCGTGGATACGCCAATAGCAGTTTGTGAAGAAAGGGACGTGAAAGGTCTTTATGCAAAAGCGAGAAGAGGTGAAATAAAAGACTTTACAGGGGTTAATGCTCCTTTTGAATCGCCTGAAAACCCTGATATCACCTTGGATACGTCTATAGAAAGCCTCAAGGAATCAGTTGAAAAAGTAATAGAACTAGTAAATAAAAAAATTAAATTATAACCATGGATCAATATTATTTGAATTATTTGGACGAATTAGAGTCAGAAGCTATCTTTATCCTAAGAGAAGTAGCAGCACAATTTAAAAACCCAGTCATCCTTTTCTCGGGAGGAAAAGACTCTATCGTTGTTACGCATTTAGCAAGAAAAGCATTTTATCCCGCAAAGTTCCCGTTCGCTTTAATGCATGTAGATACAGGTCACAACTTTCCAGAAACCATTCAATTTAGGGATGACTTGATTGAATCATTAGGTGCTCGTCTAATAGTGGGATCTGTGCAAGAGTCTATTGATCAAGGAAGGGTTCAGGAGGAAAAAGGTAAATTTGCCACAAGAAATGCCTTACAAATAACTACTTTGCTTGACGCCATAGCATCTAACAAGATTGATTGTGCCATAGGAGGCGGCAGAAGAGACGAAGAAAAGGCAAGGGCGAAAGAAAGATTCTTTTCGCATAGAGATGATTTTGGACAGTGGGACCCTAAAAATCAAAGACCGGAGTTGTGGAATTTATTTAATGGTAAGCACTTTGAAGGAGAGCACTTTAGAGCTTTTCCTATCTCTAACTGGACAGAGATGGATGTTTGGAATTACATATTAAGAGAAGATATTGCAATTCCTTCGCTTTACTTTGCGCATGAAAGAGACGTGGTTTGGAGAAACAACTCATGGATACCAGACTCAGAATATCTTATTAAAGAAGAGGGTGAAGAAATCGTTCGTAAAAAAATTAGATTTAGAACTTTAGGAGATATTACCATCACAGGAGGAATTGAATCAGATGCCGATACGCTCGAAAAGATAGCATTGGAAGTTTCAGCTATGCGTCAAACAGAACGAGGAAACCGTTCGGACGATAAAAGATCGGAAACAGCCATGGAAGATAGAAAAAAACAAGGTTATTTTTAGTGATTAGATTAGTATCTGGTGATTAGTGGTTAGTTTATGGCAACTAACAACTATTCACTAATCACTAAACATTAACAACTATTCACTAATCACTAAACAGTAAACAATGAAATCACATAAAGATTTAAAAGTATGGAAAGACGCTATGGCTCACGTGACATCGATTTATAATAATACAAAATGTTTTCCTGAAGACGAAAAGTTTGGTTTAACAAGTCAGATTAGAAGATGCGCAGTATCTATTCCTTCAAATATTGCCGAAGGTTCAGCTAGAAATACAGACAAAGATTTTATGCGGTTTTTATATATTTCATTAGGAAGCGCGGCAGAATTGCACACGCAACTAATAATTGCAAATAATTTAAAATTTCTTAAAGACGAAGAATTTAAAGTTTTATTAAAAGACACAGACGCTATTTCAAAAATGCTATCCGGGTTAATAAAATCAATTAAGAGAAAAAATAGTGATTAGTATCTGGTGAATAGTGGATTGTAACTAGTGATTAGTTTATGGCAACTAACCACTAATCACTAACCACTAATCACTATTAAAAAATATTAAAATAAAAAACATGGAAATAAACAACAATCAACTATTACGATTTACCACAGCAGGAAGTGTGGATGATGGGAAAAGTACGCTCATAGGACGTCTATTATATGATTCAAAGTCTATTTTTGAAGACCAATTGGAGGCTATTGAGTCTACTAGTCAGAAGAAAGGTCATGAAGGTGTTGACTTGGCTTTGTTTACAGATGGATTAAGAGATGAAAGAGAGCAAGGTATTACTATAGATGTTGCCTACCGATACTTTACTACACCAAAAAGGAAGTTCATTATTGCAGATACACCAGGCCATATTCAATACACCAGAAACATGGTAACAGGAGCATCTACGGCTAATGCAGCAATTATTTTGATTGATGCAAGACATGGTGTCATTGAGCAAACTAAAAGACATTCATTTATTGCCTCTCTTTTACAGATCCCTCACGTAATCGTTTGTGTGAATAAAATGGACTTGGTCGATTACAGCGAGACTGTTTTCAATGATATTGTGAAGCAATACCAAGCAATTTTGTCTAAGATGACAATTAAAGATGTGCGATTCATTCCAATATCCGCACTAAAAGGTGATAACGTGGTTAATCGTTCGGAAAATATGACTTGGCACCAAGGCGCACCGCTTTTACACACCTTAGAAACACTGCACATTGGAAGTGACATCAATAAAATCGACACAAGATTCCCTGTACAAACGGTAATTAGGCCGCAGTCTAAAGAATTTATCGATTATCGTGGTTATGCAGGAAGATTAGAATCTGGCATACTAAGAGTAGGTGATGAAGTTGTTGTATTACCCTCTGGCTTTTCGTCGAAAGTAAAAACCATTGATCAAATGGGAAAGAACCTCCAAGAGGCTTTTGCACCAATGTCCATCGCTGTGCAATTGGAAGACGATATTGATATTAGCCGAGGTGATATGATTGTCCGCAAGAAAAATCAACCAGAGAAAGTTCAAGAGTTTGATGCGATGCTGTGTTGGCTAGGAAATGATGCTTACCAAGATCGAACCAAATTCATAATTAGACACACCTCCAATGAGCAAACAGCCATGATAAAGGAAGTTACTTATAAAGTGGATGTGAACACCTTGGATCGCTTTAAAGAAGATATTTCAATGGGGATGAATGATATATGTCGTGTTAAAATTAAGACAGCAGCTCCTGTAATGATCGATGAATACAGAGACAATCGTTCTACAGGTAGTTTTATTTTAATTAACCCCAATACCAATGAAACTGTGGCTGCGGGAATGATCATATAATATTAATTCAATGAAAGGAATCGTTTTAGCAGGAGGATCGGGAACAAGGTTGTATCCAATTACAAAAGGAGTGTCGAAGCAGCTATTGAGTATTTACGACAAGCCCATGATTTATTACCCACTCTCGGTATTGATGTTGGCTGGGATAAGAGAAACTTTGATTATTTCAACCCCGGAGGACTTGCCGAACTTTAAAAAGTTGTTGGGGGATGGCAATGATATAGGAATTCAACTGTCTTACGCGGAACAGCCAAGCCCTGATGGGCTAGCGCAAGCTTTTATCATTGGTGAAAAATTCATCGGTGAAGATGATGTTTGTTTGGTGCTTGGAGACAATATTTTTTATGGTCATGGTTTCTCTGAGATGCTCAAAAGGGCGGTGAATACTGTCGAAAACGAGGGAAAAGCGACCGTGTTTGGCTACTATGTGAACGACCCGGAACGTTATGGTGTAGCTGGATTTGATGAAAAGGGTAATGTAACTAGCATCGAGGAAAAGCCTCAAACTCCCAAAAGCAACTATGCCGTTGTTGGTCTTTACTTTTATCCCAACAATGTGGTGCAAATTGCTAAAAATGTTCGCCCAAGTGACCGTGGAGAACTTGAAATCACATCCGTCAATGAGGCTTACCTGCAACAAGGAAGTTTGAAAGTGGAACTAATGGGGAGAGGCTTTGCCTGGTTGGATACAGGAACGCATGAATCTATGCTTTCCGCCTCTAACTTTATTCGCACGATTGAAAATAGACAAAGTTTAAAGGTTGCCTGTTTAGAGGAAATTGCTTTTGAAAAAGGATATATTACTTCCGAGCAGTTATTAGAGCTAGCCCAGCCACTTAAGAAAACAGGCTATGGACAATATTTAATAAACTTGGTTAATCGCAAAAAATAGACGCATGGAATTTGAAAGATGTAGTATCCCTGATGTGGTCTTGTGTAAACCCAGCGTTTTTGGTGATCACAGGGGGTATTTTTTTGAGTCCTTTAGAATGGATAAGTTCAATGAATTTATAGGAAGAAAAATTGAGTTTTGCCAAGATAATGAATCAAAATCCCAAAGGGGGGTAATTAGAGGCATGCATTTTCAGAAAATGCCTTATACGCAGTCCAAACTTGTTCGTGTTGTATCTGGTGCAGTTTTAGATGTTGCGGTAGATATGCGCAAGGATTCGCCCTATTTTGGACAAGTGGTCGTGGCAGAGCTTACAGAAGAAAACAAGCACCAATTATTTGTTCCAAGAGGATTTGCGCATGGCTTCGTAGTACTATCTGAAGAAGCGGTTTTTAGCTATAAGTGCGACAACTACTATGCACCATCACACGACAGTGGTTTCTTTGCCTTGGATCAAGACCTTCAAATTGATTGGAAAATTCCAGCAAAAAAGCTGTTGTTCTCGGAAAAAGATAAGAATTTACCTACTTTTAAAAATGCAGCTGTTTTTGAAAATTCAGAAGAATTGTATAAAAATTAATCCTGTTTTTTATGTTAGCACAGTAGGCCGGCTGTTTAAGTGTGAAAAGATTAAAATAGTTAGTGCTGAAACAATTTGGAAAAACGATATTGTTATATTTGCAAAAAAAAGCATGCCTGATAATAAACACCAATCTCTTCCCAATTCTTCTATGGAAAAGTGGTATGTGTTTTATACAAAATCACGTGCTGAAAAAAAAGCACTTGTTGAGCTTACTCTGCAAGGGTATAAGGTCTTTGTGCCTATTGTAAAGACCATCAAACAGTGGAGTGATAGAAAAAAGAAAGTGATGGAACCACTCTTGCCGGGCTATATTTTTATTAAGTTGCAAGCCTCAGCCATTAAAGATGTACTGAAGCACCCCCTTATTGTAGCTTGTTTAAAAATTAAAAATGTACCAGGAGTTGTTTCAGACAAAGAAATGGAACACATGAAACTTGTTGCAGATAATTGGTCTGAAGGTTGCCAAAGCTTGCACGAAGAGGAGTTTTTTGAGCTTGGTGATTGGGTGGAAGTAGTTGCAGGGTCTTTTTACGGCATCGCCGGTAATTTGATTATGCATAAAGGAAAACATAAAGTGTGTTTAGCGGTAGCGGCGCTAAACACCAAATTTATAATTGAGGTGCCTAAGTCGCAGCTCAAAAAAATCACGAAAGCAGCTTAAATCAATTTGATTTAGCTGTAGTTTTGTGTAGTTCGTTATGGGACTAACAGTGGCGAAGCCGTGCCAAAAATGTTGTAAAATTGGTTATAAGAAATGAAAAAGAAGTTTTGGGTAATTGGTGCCAAAGGCCAATTAGGTAGTGAGTTAGAAGCGATAACTAAGGAGTTTTCTAGTTTTATATTTACAGACATTAATCAACTTGATATTTGCGACTTTACGAGCGCACAGCATTTCGTAGCAGAACATCAAATTGAGGGCATCATTAATTGCGCAGCATATACCGCAGTAGATAAAGCGGAAGAGCAACAAGCCTTAGCCAACGCTGTCAACCATTTGGCGGTAAAAAATTTGGCTGAAATTGCGCGTGAAAAAAACATTCCTTTGATCCATATTTCCACAGATTATGTTTTTGATGGCAAAGGAAGTAGTCCTTACCCTACGAATTACCCCATTGCACCTGTTAGTGTTTATGGAAAAACAAAAGCTGATGGAGAAAAAGCCATTGTTGATAGCGGTGCTAATGCGGTAATCATACGTACAGCTTGGGTATATTCTGTTTTTGGACATAATTTTGTAAAAACCATGCTGCGTTTAGGTCAAGAGAAACCCGCATTAAATGTAGTTGCCGATCAAATTGGGAGTCCAACCAACGCGGCAGATTTAGCGAAATTTATTGTAGAGAACTTATTGGACTACCAACCATCGGGCACAGAAATTTATCACTACACCAACGAAGGCGCCTGTTCGTGGTATGATTTTGCGCATGCCATCATGGAACTCAAAAACTTAAATTGTGTTGTAAATCCCATTCCAACAAAAGATTATCCAACACCAGCAAAGCGACCATTTTATTCCGTTTTAGATAAAGAAAGTACAAAACAAAAATTTAACATCACCATTCCACATTGGAGGGACAGTTTAAAACAGTGTTTAAAATCCCTTTAAATAAAAGTTAAAGACCATGAAAACAATATTAGTAACAGGAGGCGCAGGATTTATAGGTTCTAATTTTATCATTCACTTCTTAAACAGCAATCCATCAATTCGTTTGGTGAATTTCGACTTGTTGACTTACGCAGGTGATTTGGATAACCTAAAAGAAGTTGAAAGCCATCCGAATTATGTATTTGTAAAAGGAGATATCTGTGACCGTAATTTGGTGCAAGAACTTTTTGAAAAATATGATATTTCAGGTGTAATGCATTTTGCTGCGGAATCACATGTGGACAACTCCATCAAAAATCCAGGCGTTTTCATTGAAACGAACGTCAAAGGTACTTTTACCTTGATTGATGTGGCTTACAAATATTGGATGGACAAACCATTTCAGTATAAGGCAGCTTATGATAACGCTAGGTTTTTACATGTTTCAACAGATGAAGTATATGGTACACTTGGCGAAACGGGTTTGTTCACCGAGGAAACACCTTATGCGCCCAACTCGCCTTATAGCGCAAGTAAAGCAGCTTCAGACATGATTGTACGTTCTTACCACCACACCTATGGCATGAACACGGTAATTACCAATTGTTCTAACAATTACGGACCCAAACAGCACGATGAAAAGCTTATCCCAACGGTGATTCGCAAAGCCTTAAACGGTGAAAACATTCCGATATATGGAGATGGAAAAAACGTCAGAGATTGGTTGTATGTATTAGACCATGGAAAAGGTATCGCCTTAGCCTACGAAAAAGGAAAAGCTGGAGAAGTATATAACATCGGAGGTAGAAATGAACGCAATAACAATTACATTGCACAAACGATTTGTAAATTGTTGGATGAAATGCACCCAAGGAAAGACGGTGAATCTTACGAGAACCAAATCACTTATGTAGAAGATAGAGCAGGTCACGATAAACGCTATGCGATTGATGCAACAAAAATCGAAAATCAACTCGGCTGGAAAGCAGATGAAAATTTTGAAACCGGCATTAAAAAAACCATTGCTTGGTATTTAGCAAAATATAAATAAAGGCTGATACAAATCAGAAGATGCTCCAAAAAATAAAAAACAAACTCAACGGTGACATCCACCTTAAAGACCTACTCAAAGGAAGTGCTATAACCTTTGTCTTAAAAATGGGCGGGATGGGTTTGAGTTATGTGTTGATTTACCTCATCTCCAAACAAGCTGGCGCTGCAGGTGTTGGTTTTTTTCAGGTGATGTTGCAAATTTTAACCGTGCTAGGCATGGTATTAGGTCTTGGAATGAATATTTCCGTGCTCCGTTATGTTGGGCAATTCAATAACGAAGAACAACGCCCCAAAATGCACCTGTTGTACAAGTATTTTGTGCAGACTGTCGCCCCTTTAACCATCGCTGTTGGTGCTTTGCTTTATTTTGGTGCAGATTACATCGTGCAATGGACTGGCAAAGAACAAGAATATGCAGATGGTTTAAAGCTGGTTGGCATTGTTTTGCCTTTTTTTACCATCAACCAAATCTCAGTAGAATTTATTAGAGGACTTAAAAAGCTCCAAATCTCCGAACTCGTGCGAAGTGTATTGCGCCCCTTGGTGATGATCCTAGGAATTGTTTTGTTTTTTTACGATTCCCTCACAAATATAGATATCATCTACCTCTTAATTATTGGTTTGATGATTAACTCCATTGTCTCTCGTTGGGCGATCTGGAAGGCGCTAAGAAAAGTACCAAAGAAAAGTGTAAGCTTTGAAAGAAAAGAATTGATGAAGACGTCGTATCCGATGATGGTGACGGGTATATCTTCTGGTTTAATGAGTTCTATGCCAATTTTCTTTTTAGACTACTACACCTCTCAAGCAGAAGTAGGTATCTATAGTGTAGCTTTTCGCCTAGCAAGTTTAGTATCTTTAATATTGGTTGTGGTAAATACGATTGCAGCGCCTAAATTTGCAGAACTGTATTGGGCAGGTAAAATGAATGAGCTACAAAAAGTAATTACACAATCTGCAAAGATGATGTTTTGGGTGGCCTTGAGTTCAACTGTTATTCTTGTTGGCGGTGGAAAAGCAATACTTGCATTTTTTGGTAATGAATTTCAAACTGGTTACTGGGTGCTTTTGTTTCTCTCAATTGGACAACTAATTAATGCGTTGACAGGTTCTGTAAGTATCCTTTTTAACATGAGTGGTAATCAGAACATTTTAAGAAAAATAAATATCATTTCATTTTTAATGGGAGTATTTTTGTTTTTTGTTATTTCATATTATTTTAAATTAACCATGGAGGCAGCAGCAATAATTTTTTCATTACAATACTTATTATTAAATTTAACTCTCACTGTTATTGCAAGAGTTAAACTCAATTTAAAAACTTATTTTTTGTTTGACTTTTATTCCTAATTCATTAGTTTCTTAAAAAATGTAATCATGACAATTAAAAAAAGGTTTTTATGAATGACCTAAGGACTAAAATAAATTTTTACTGCGTAGGCGCCCAAAAAGCTGGTACTACTACTTTACATGACATACTTAGACAACATCCAGACGTCTTTCTTCCATTAAAAAAAGAGGCTCATTTTTTTGATATGGACGAGCGTTTCGAGAAGGGCATGGATTGGTATTACAATGAATTTTTTAAAGAATATAAAAATGAAAAAGTTTGTGGAGTATGCAATCCTGAGTATATGTATTTTGAAGATGTGGCGAAAAGATTATTTGATGCGCACGGTAAAAGTTTAAAACTTATATTCATTTTCAGGAATCCTGTTGATAGAGCATTCTCGCATTATTTAATGTCAAAAAGAAGGTTAAAAGAAGAGCTTTCTTTTGAAGATGCGATTGCTCAAGAGGAAGTAAGAGTAGTTCATAATTATCAGAGTAAAACAGACTTTAGCTATATATCACGCGGTTTCTATGCTGAACAAGTTAAAAGATTCCTAAAGTATTTTCCAATTGAAAATATTTTTTTCATTAGATTTGAAGATGATTTCATATTAAATAGAAAAGAAGTCATTCAAGAGTTATTACAATTTTTGAATATTGAGAATATAGATTTAGATGTTAACTTAAAATCAAACAAAGCTAAAGAAGCTAAATACCCTTTATTACAATTTGTGTTATATGGTGAAAATTTTATTAAAAAACCCTTAAAACTTATCCCCAAAAATGCAAAAAATAAGTTAAAAAAAAATCTTGAAAAACTAATTTTTACAAAAGAGTCAACAGAAAGGATTCATAATCAAACAAGAAAAAAACTAATTGAGCTATACCTGCATGATATAATTGAACTTGAGAAAATCATAGGAAAAGATTTATCTAGTTGGTACAAATAAAAGTATGATGAAACCAAATTTATTTATCGTAGGAGCTGCGAAAGCAGGTACTACCGCTTTACATGCTTTACTTTCTGAACAACCTGAGGTTTTCATGAGCGCTATAAAAGAGCCGAATTTTTTTTCTGACGACTTACGGATTGAAAATTTTTGCAAAACTCAAAGGAAAAAAGTTATTCGCCAAAAATTAAAAATTGGTTCTGATGGAAAAGTAAAACCTGGGCATAAACTTTATTTAAGAAATGAAGAAAGTTATCTTAAATTATTTCAAGATTATGATTCAAGTTACAAGTTTTACGGAGAAGCAAGTGTAAGCTATCTTTATTCAAAAAATGCAGCAAGGAATATATTTAATTTTAATCCTGAATCGAAAATAATTATTATATTACGTGATCCGATAGAAAGAGCTTTTTCACATTTTTTAATGGACTTAAGGGTTGGTAGAAGTAAATCTTCTAATTTCATTAATGCTGTTGAAATGGATTTAAAAAGTAGAACAAAGTATTGGGAAAATGATCATTTATATATCGAATTAGGCATGTACTATGAACAAATAAGAAGATATCTTGAAGTTTTTCCAAATGAAAATATTCTAATTCTTGATTACGCTGAATTCAAAGACAACAACAACTTAGTACTAAATAAAATTCAGAAGTTCTTAAACCTGAGTACATTGTCGATTTCTGAAGGAAAAAAGAAAAAAAACGCATCTAAGGTACCTAGAAATAAACTCTTAACCTATTTTCTTCAGTCGGTTTTTTTTAAAAGTATTTCCAAAAGTATTTTTCCATCATATTTAATAAAGAAGATGAAAAACATCGCGCTAACAGACAAAAAAATACCTCAATTAACTATTGAGGAAAGGGAGTTTTTAATCCCGTTATTTAAAGCTGATATCAATAAACTTGAAAATCTCTTAAGACGGGATTTTACTTCGTGGAAAAATATTGATAATAGACCATGATTGAAGGTTTTGACTTTTTCATAATTTTGATTCTATTTTTGCTGATTTTCAAGCTTTCGGAAAAAGGATTTAGTTACATATTTATTTCAAACTTGGTTTTATCTGTGAATTTTATTGGTAATTTATATTTAGAAGAATACTTCTTCACAACAACAAATTTAAACTTTTTAATTTTTATTATCCTGCATTTGGCATTCCATGTTTATTTTAAAAAACATTCCATTGTTTATGGAAATTCCTCGTATAATAAGATTAAAGTAAGGCTTAGAAATGGAAAAGTTATTTGGCTTTATTTGATTTTCTTTTTAATGCTCGTTATTTTCTTTTTTTCGCAAGTTGGTATTATGTTGTTTATGGATAATCTGCGCGAAAGTCGCACGTTACTGAAGTTTGGCAGTGGACTTTTCTCGAGAGTGATTCTTCATGGAATACCAATACTGGCTGGGATTTTTATTTGTATATACTTTGAACGTAAAAACAAGTATTACCTGATAATTCCAGCTCTAAGTCTTTTAATTATCCTTCTTACTGGGTATAGAGGTTTTGTAATCTGGACCTTACTATACTTCATGATGATAAGTAATAGATTTAAAAGAATAAAAATATATAACGCTAAAATTGGGTTCGCTTTGCTTTTCATACTGTCTTTTTCCGTTTTTCTTACTAAGCAATATTTCACGAATTCTACCTACGAAGTCGCAGCTTCGAAGTTTATTGAACGTGTATTTATTAGTAACGTATATGGTTATAATATCCTCTTAAATAACTATATGGATACTCATAATATCGGTGTTACAGAAGTTTCTGATTTGCCAAGTGATTTATTCACTTATGAGTTTGGTTCTGGGGGTTATTTGGTGGATTTAGGTGCTGAATTAACGGTTACATTACCAGGCATGTCATACGCACTTGGTGGCTACCTTTTGACGGTTCTTTTTGCTATTTTTATTGGTTCGATTTCTGGTTATCTTGAACGAAAAAACTTAAATTCCACTGATGCTTTACATATAGCCGTTAGAACATTTGTACTATTTTCATTTATAACTTTGATTAACAGAGGTTATATCTTCAACTTTCTTACAATAGCAATGGTTTCTTTGGTTTTTGTTTATGTTCTTATTCTTGTTTCTTCAAAAAAGAAATTTGTACATCATGTTTAAATACTAATTTATTAAATAGATATTTTGCTAATCTTACACGATTTTAATAATCAAAAGCTATGGTCTTAAAAAAAAATTTAATAATTGGGGGTGTTCACAAAGCGGGAACCACTTCATTGTTTACCTATTTATCATGGCATCCTGAAATATGCTGTTCTGATATAAAAGAAACGCATTTTTTTTCCGATCATAATTATTTTAAAAAACATACAAACTACGAAGACTTTTTTTCTCAGAATAAATCAAAAAATATTTGGTTAGAAGCAAGTCCCGAATACATTTATGGTAAACATAAAACAGCAGGTTTGATAAAAGAGTATAACCCTAATGCCAAAATAATATTTATATTTAGAAATCCTTCGGAGAAGATACTTTCTAGCTTCAAACACAGAAAGAAAAAGTTGATTTTTCCAGAGGATTATAATTTTTCATCTTTTTACAATGAACATCTTTCTTTTAGCTCTTTAGAAGAAGTGAATTCAAAAAACCCTTATTCAAAAGAATTATTAGAGGGCAGTTATATTGATTATCTTCCAGTTTGGTATGAATACTTTAGTGATTCACAGATTAAAGTACTCTTTTTTGATGACTTGAAAGATAATCCACATTTAGTTATCCAAGAATTATGCAGTTGGCTCAATTTGAATGAATCCGTTTATAATAATAAGTCATTTGAAATAGAGAATAAATCTGTTAACTTCAAGTATTCAAAACTGCAAAAAGTTGCCCAATTCGCAGCTAAAAAATTTGAACCATTTTTGAGAAAAAATTATACGATTAAAAAGAATTTAAGGAAATTGTATTACCGTTTGAATGTTAAAACACTTGCTCAAACAGAGGAGCCTTCATTAAACGAATTAGATAAGCTTTATAGGTTTAAAAACAAACAGTTAAAAGAATTTCTGGAAGATAAAAAATATTTCAACATCCCCAAATGGCTTGAAGATTGTGAATAATGTATTGATCCATATTATAATTATTAACTACAATGGATGGGAGGATTCAATTGAATGTATTAACTCAATTTTAAAAAGTACGTTTAAAAAGTTTCAAATTACTATTGTAGATAACGGCTCTCCTAACTGTTCAAGTGAAAGGTTGTTAGATTATTTCGAAAGTATTTCATCTTTTGTGAAGATGCAACATATCGTTTTCAACGAGGGAAGCTTCAAAGTGCACTTTGACTCAAATCAAAAAAGCGATGATGAAATAAAGTTTAATAAAATTCTTTTTATAGAATCAAAGCAGAATTTAGGATTTGCAGCTGGTAACAATGCTGCTATTGATTATATATTTAGAAACGATGCGGAATTACCTGTTTCAAATAAGCTTTTCTTTTTATTAAATCCTGACACTGTCATTGACCCACAAATTTTATCTATAATCTCGGAAATTAAATTGGATGAATTTATCGCTTCTATGGAAGTCCGTAATTATTATAATCCATCACAATTATTATCATCAGGAGGTTTGAAATTAAATAAGCCTTTTAGTTGTCTCAAATCCACAAAAACATTAGATGAAATTGATTATGTTTATGGAGGGGCTTTGATAACAACGACAAAAACTATAAAGAAAATTGGGTTGTTCTCTACTGAATATTTCTTGTACTGGGAGGAAACAGATTATTGTAAAAAGGCCAAATTAGCTGATGTACCATTACTATTAATAAAAGATGCATATGTTTTAGATAAGGTTGGACAATCAACAGGCAGGGGTAAATTAGCTCACTATTATTTTATTAGAAACAGCTTTGTGTTTTATAAAAAATATTACCCTCATTACCTACCCACTTTATTTTTATATAATCTCATTCGTTTAGCAAAAAAGACGGTGACAGGCAAGTTTTCAGCTGCTAGCGGTATTGTTTTAGGTTTTAAAGATTTCTTACAACGAAAGGATGGATACAAAAGTTTTAATTGATTGTCACATTTTTGATCAAAATTTTCAGGGGATTAGGACTTTCCTAAAAGGATTAATTAGTGTCTTTATAAGTGAACAACAGTTTGAACTTATTTTAATTGCTCATGATATTGAATCATTGCAATCAGAATTTGGTTCATCAGACAAAATCAGCTATGTAAAAATTAACTCAAAGAATAAATATCAAAGATTAGCAGTTGAAATACCTCAAATAATTAAAAAAACAAATGCAACACATGCTTTATTTAACTACACTACTCCATTAATTAAGGTAAAAAGGTGTCAATACCTCACCGTTCTTCATGATGTTCTTTTTCTAGATTTTCCTGAGTATTTCCCTAAGAAATATAGAATTATTCACAAACAGTTATTCAAGCATTCAATTCGCTTAAGTGATCATATTTTAACTGTTTCAGAGTATTCCAGACACCGCATTAATCATCATTTCAATCTTGATTTAGGCAGTGAAAACGTAATCCCCAATGCTGTGGACAACATTTTTTATGAGACCGAGGACAAGATGGAATCAAAAAAAATAGTTGCTGAAAAGTTTAGAGTAAAAGAATACATTTTATTTGTCAGTCGAATAGAAACAAGAAAAAATCACAAACTAATTCTTGATTGGTATTTGACGAATAAAATTTATGAAAAAGGAATAGAGCTCATTTTTGTCGGAAAATTAGTTTTTAATCAAATCAATGTGTTGTCTAAATTGAAAGAGGCTGAGCAGCTGTCAAACAACTTATTTAAGCATATACATCAAGTATCGAATGAAGATCTTTTTCATTTAAATAATGCGGCAAGAGTTGTTGTTTTTCCTTCGTTGTGCGAAGGGTTTGGGATACCGCCGCTAGAATCTGCTATTTTGAAGACACCAACTATTTGTAGTAACAGAACTGCACTTCAAGATTTTACGTTTTTACAAAATCATCTTGTCGATCCAGATTCAGGTGAGTTCTTAAAAAAAATAGAGAAATTTATTTTTTCTCCAGCTTCTGAATCAAATGAACTACTTACTCAAATTGCTGAAGACATCAAATCAACTTACAGCTGGAAAAAAAGTGCCAGTCGTTTAAGTAAAATAATAAGTTCATGAAAATCGCAATAATAGGCACACGCGGTATCCCTGCCAATTACGGAGGTTTTGAAACATTCGCAGAGGAAGTAGCCGTTAGGATGGTAGAACAAGGTCACCCCGTATTGGTTATTGGTGATAAAGGCTTGAATTATTCACAAGAAACTTATAAGGGTGTGGAGGTAAAAAAAACCAAAGCACACAAACCCAAAAATCCACTTGGATTCTACGGTCAAAGTTTAAAGATGGCCAAAAGTTGGGGCGCTGATTTTATATTGATGTGCGGCGTTGGTGGTACTATGCTCATTCCATTTTATAGTTCAAAGAAGCATGTAATTGCCGTAAACCCAGATGGTCTTGGATTTCGTCGTGACAAATATCCTAAATGGAAAAAAGTCATATTTTATTCGCAGTATCTTATCTCAGGTCTAGTTTCAAAGCACTTAGTTTGTGATTCGCCAGGCATTAAGGAGTATTACCAAAAGAAGCTGTTTCGAAGTAAAAACTGTCATGTAATAGAGTATGGTACTTATTTGAATCCGTTTAATGATAACACAGTCCTAAATGAGGAATTGAAAAAATATGATTTACCCTACGAAGATCAACAGTATCATTTAATAGTATCTCGTTTAGAACCTGAAAACAATGTGCAAATAACCTTAGAAGGGTATACAAAGAGTCACGCCCAACTTCCTTTGGTGGTTGTTGGGAATACAAATACGAAGTTTTCTGAAGAGCTGCTGAAGTATCAGTCTAATAAAATACATTTCATCGGTGGGGTATATGACAGAGAAAAACTCCAATTATTGAGAGCGGCTTCTAAAAGTTACTGGCACGGACATTCCGTTGGAGGAACGAACCCTTCATTACTCGAAGCAATGGGGTCAAAAAATTTATGTGTTTGTCATGATAACATTTTCAATAGAGAGGTAGTTAAAGAGAATGGTTTTTATTTTTCGAACGATAGTGAGGCATCAAAGCTATTTGAAAAAATAGAAACCAACAACTATAATGAACTTAAAAATGGAGTATTAGATCGAGCCAAAAGCCAATATAGTTGGGATAGAATAACGAAGTTGTATTTAGAATTAGCGAACGAAACCGTAAAGAAATGACAGCCCCCAACTTCATCATCGTAGGTGTTGCAAGATGCGGAACAACATCCTTGTATCATTACTTAAAACAGCACCCCCAAATTGGTTTTCCAAAAGTAAAAGAGCCTAAATATTTTAGTAGTAGTGGGATTGTATTTCCGCACAATGGCCCAGGAGACCACACAGTGGATGCCAAAATTATTCGAGATAAAAAGCAGTATTATGATCTCTTTGCGGATTTAAATGACTTCAAAGCAATTGGTGAAGCAAGCTCTGATTATTTTTATTATCACAAAAACACGGTTCCTGCTATTAAGCAAGAGCTTGGTGATGTAAAAATTATTCTTTGTTTTAGAAACCCTATTGAAAGAGCTTATTCTGCTTACAGTAATTTATTGCGCGACTCTAGAGAAACAATAACTTTTGATGAAGCCATTAGTCTTGAAGAGGAGCGAATTGCTAAAAACTATGACTGGATGTGGGCATATAAGAAAGGTGGTTTGTATGCTGAGGGGCTAAAACTTTTTCAAGATACATTTTCTAACGTAAAAGTTATTCTATTAGAGGATTTGGAGCGTGAACCAAAAAGAATATTAGAGGACGTTTTTGAATTTCTTGAAGTAGACCCCTATGATAATATTGATGTTTCAACAAAGTTCAGTCATTCAGGAAAACCAAAAAATAAGTTGATTGCAAAAATAACGGACAGAAATAATAAATTTTTCTATACGATTCGTGAGGCGGTATTGAAATTAGTTCCAAGAAAAATTACGGAAAAAATAGCCGCAAAACTTTTTCAAAAAGATGAAATAAATATCAACACAAGAAAGCAGCTTCAAGTTTTTTTTGAAAAAGATATTGCTCAAACCGCGCAATTGTTAAATAAAAGCCTAAACCACTGGAAATGAATATTCTTACTTTCGATATAGAAGATTGGTTTCACATCTTAGACAATCCAGATACAAAAGGAATTGCAGAATGGTCTAAATTTGAAAGTCGCCTTGCACAAAACATGGACACGATTTTCAAAATCTTGGATGACCATCAACAAAAGGCAACGTTTTTTGTAGTAGGCTGGATTGCAGAAAAACACCCAGATCAAGTGAAGCGAATTATTGAGAATGGGCATGAAATCGGATCGCATACACACCTGCACCAATTGGTTTATGAGCAATCACCGGCAGACTTTGGGCAAGATCTCCAAAAGTCTATTGGTATATTGGGGGACATAGCTGGGAATAAAATAAAATACTTTAGAGCACCTGGTTTTTCAATTACATCAAATACACCATGGGCCTTTGAGGCCTTACTGAAGAATGGTATTGAAATAGACAGTTCTGTATTTCCGGCATCTAGGTCACATGGTGGTTTTGAGCAATTTGGCACAGCAAAACCCGCTATCATAGCATGCCAAGGAATGCAATTGAAAGAATTTCCGATCAATACGCATCGTCTTTTTGGTAAAGACATCATTTTCAGCGGAGGAGGGTACTTTCGATTATTTCCCTATAGCGCCATCCAAAAATTCACTGAAAAATCGCCTTATGTCATGACTTACTTCCATCCCCGTGACTTTGATCCCCAACAACCCATGGTTCCAGGCTTAAGCGCAGTCCGAAAGTTTAAATCTTACTACGGATTAAAACAAACGGAGGTAAAGTTGAGAAAGTGGGTGAATAATTTCGAGTTCATGGATTTAGCCAAAGCAAATGAAAAAGTCAACTGGACAGATGCCCCTGTCATAGATATTACTTCCAAATAGTGAGCGTTATTTAGCCTAAAATATTCTGCCTATTTTATACCTAGTGGTAAAAATAGCACAATTCAAAAAGGTTACATCAAATACTTTTCCAAAGAAAAATTACTTTGGATTAGGGCAAATAAAAAAAGTTGTGTAAATTTGCCCTATTGATCGCCTAAAGTTGAAATATGTTAAATGATTTAACGCTATTAGCCCCTTTTTTACTCTTGTTTTCATTTGTAGTATCCTACAGTATTATTCCTAAAATTGTTCAGGTTGTTCATTATAAGCACTTAATGGATGATCCGAACGAAAGAAGTTCACACAGCATTGCCACTCCAAATTTAGGGGGAATTGCTTTTTTTATTGCAATCATGTTGTCTTTTTATTTCTCTCAGCGTTTTGATGTTTTAGAGAGTTCTATGTCTATTATTCCAGGACTTATCATATTGTTTATCTTGGGCATAAAAGACGATTTGGTAGTTTTAAGTCCACTAACGAAACTAATTGGACAAATTGCCGCAGGCGTGTTTTTGTTGTTTGATTTTAAATTTGGAATCAAAGGCTTACATGGTTTTATGGGGGTGGAAGAGCTCTCTTTGTGGTTGGCCTTTCCATTGGCACTTTTCATAATTATCGCCATTATCAATGCAGTAAATTTAATTGATGGGATTGATGGTTTAGCAGCAACAGTATCAATCATTATTTTCACCGTCTTCGCTATTATCTTTTATCAAGTAGATAACTATTTTTTGTTCTTAACATGTTTAGTGATGGTAGGCACCTTGCTGGCTTTTCTGCGATTTAATTTCTCTAAAACGAATAAAATTTTTATGGGTGACACTGGGTCTATGCTTTTGGGCTTTATGATGAGCGTCATGGTCTTGCGCTTTCTCATGTTGGAAGACGCTGCGCTTGCTAAGTTGCCTTTTGAGCAAGAGAACATTCCTTATGTAGTTTTCGCGATTTTAATTGTGCCTTTTTTCGACACCGCTAGGGTGTTTTTTATTCGCTTAATGAATAGGAGAAGCCCCTTTTCACCAGACAGAAACCATATCCATCACGTTATTATAGATCACTACCAAATATCTCATGGAAAGGCTAGTCTTTGGCTTGGTGCCTTTCATTTTGTTGCAATTATCTTCTTGTCGGGTATGGCCATGCTGGTAAGTCAATGGTACATGTTACTCATTTTGTCTGTGGTTTTATTTGCTGCTGTAGCTTATTTCTTTTTCATCAATAAACCCCGCATCTTGCGAGCAATGAAATACCAAAAGCGCATAAAAGTTTGGCGAAAACACAAAATGGCTAGTTAAATTTTTTGGTTTGGTTGAAAAATTTATTCATTGATATAAATTATTACTAAATTTGACGCTTAACTAAAGAAAATGCGCCCGAATCTCATTAACTTATATTTATTGGCTTCGCTCATACTATTTTCTTGCGGAACAAGAAAGGAAATTGTTTTGTTCAATCAAGACAATCGAGAGTCGCTGGAATCAACGTATCAAAATTTCACACCAGTTTTTAAGAAAGATGATTTTATCGCGGTAGTGGTAACAGCCGAAGACCCAGAGTCAGCTATTCCTTTTAATTATCCCACTCAAGGTATGCGCGAACCCATGAACTTTGGTTACACGGTGGGTACACCATCAAAATCAGGCTATTTAATCGATGAAAATGGGGAGGTAGATTTACCAATTATTGGAAAAGTAAAACTAGCAGGCTTAACCAGGGTGGAGGCCAACGCATTGTTAAAAACTAAATATGAAGATTACCTGAGAAGTCCAGTTGTTAATCTGCAAATTTTAAACTTCAAAGTAACAGTGTTGGGCGATTGTCAAAAGCCAGGTACTTTTCAAATACCCAATGAAAGAATTACCCTTTTGGAGGCTATTGGACTAGCTGGAGATCTAAGGATTACTGCTAAAAGAGATAACCTGCTTGTAATCCGTGATCGTGATGGTGTTCGTCAAGAGTATCGTGTGGATTTAACGCGACGCGATATTCTTAATTCGCCTGTTTACTATTTAGAACAAAATGATGTGGTTTATGTCGAACCCAATGTAACAGCCAGGTCACAAGCTGCGCTTTGGCGATCTACAGGCGGTTTGTTTATTTCCTTGACCTCATTAATTGTTACTACGGTTGTTCTAATCACCAATTAAACTTCATGAAAGAGCAAGAAGAAGAAAACATAAACTTGAATGAAATACTAGATAAGTACCTAGCCAAATGGAAATGGTATCTTGTTGCCCTAACTTTAACAGTAGCTGTAGCCTTCGTATATTTGCGTTTTGCAACGGTAATTTATGAGTCCAAAGCATTGGTGCTTGTTAAAGATGATAAAAAAGGAGGTCTAACGGATGAGTTGTCTTTATTCAGCGATTTGGGGTTTGGAGGCGCCCTGAGTAATGTGTACAATGAAATCGAAGTTTTTCGATCTAGAACGCTGATGGAAATTGTAGTGGACTCTTTGGCACTAAATGAAAAAATTTCGGTAGTAGGTAACCGCTCTAATTTAGTTCGAAGTGAATTATACGAAAACTCGCCATTTAGCATCACTTACCAAGGAAATAAAGCGATGATTAATGACTCCTTATTTGAATTTGGTGTTTATCTTGAAAAAGACCAAATAACGGTATCAGATATTAAAGAAAACCAATTAATCAAGGAAATCAATTCGAGTGAAGGGACTTTTGTGTTTAACGATAACGTTTTTCATATTCAGCTAGCAGAACCTTTAGAAGAAAATTGGCTGGACAGAGAATACCGTTACCAATGGACGCCGATTAGGGATGCCGCATTGAAATACCAGGAAAATCTAAAAGTAGCAGTATTGAACAAAGATGCTTCTGTTATCTCCCTTGTGCTTAAAGGTCCTGTAATCAATAAAAACAATGATTTAATCAACGGACTAATTGAAACCAGAAGAAAATTGAATGTTGAGGATAAAAACCAGATAGCCCTCAACACCAGCTCATTTATCAATGATCGCCTAAAAATCATTACCAGTGAGTTAGTAATAGTTGAAAGTGAGGGAGAGACTTTTAAAACAGATCAAAGATTGGTGGATGTATCTTCTGATGCCGCTGCATTGATGGGTAAAGAAACAGAACTAAGTAAAAATATTATTCAAACTGGTATACAATACAATTTAATCACTTTTATGGTCGATTATTTTAAAGAATATCAAGGAGTTGAAACCCTAATCCCTTCTAATCTGGGTTTGGAGGATAGAAGTATTGCAGAGTCCATATTGAATTATAATACACTAGTTTTAGAGCGCAACAAGCTGTTGGCCACAACAAGTGAGAAGAACCCCAGTGTAATTCAAATCACTAATCAATTAATTAATCTAAGAAACAGTTTAGAACGCAGCTTAAACAACCTAAAGGAAGCGCTCAATATAGAGTTGAAAACTTTAAAAGCAAAAGAGGCTGAACTGAATCAAAAAATTTCGAGAATACCTGAGTTTGAAAGACAGTACAGGGAAATCCTTCGCCAGCAAGAAATCAAAGAAGCACTTTACCTATACTTATTGCAAAAAAGAGAAGAGAACGAAATAACCATGGTCGCTTCGATAAGTGATACCAAAGTTATTGATGATGCATTTAGTGATGGCAAACCGGTTTCGCCGAAGAAAACAATTATTTACTTGGGCGCCATTCTTATGGGGTTATTGATTCCAACGGGTGTCGTTTATGCCCAGTCCTTGTTGGACAATAAAGTAAAAGGTCCGCGCGATTTAGAACCTTTTGATTTACCATTTATCGGTGATACGCCTGAAGCAGAAAAAGATCAAAAATTTCTTTCTAAAGAACACCAACGCTCGTCTTTAGCTGAGTCACTCCGAATGATTAGAACCAATATGAGCTTCATGATGGAACAAAAAAAGGAAGAGGGTCAGGTAATTATGCTAACCTCTACCGTTTCCGGAGAAGGTAAATCTTTCTTGTCCATTAATTTAGGTTTCTCGTTAGCTCAAACGGAGAAAAAAACAGTGGTGGTAGGTTTTGACTTGCGTGCTCCCAAAATTGTGGACTATTTAGATTTACCAAAGAACATTGGTGTGAGCAACTATATTGTAAACAGCGAGTTGCAAATCGAAGAAATGCTTCAACCTTCAGAGATTCAAGATAATTTATATTACATTTCATCGGGTCCAATTCCACCAAATCCAGGAGAGCTTTTGTTGAAGGACAGGGCAAAAGAATTAATAGCTGAGTTAAAGAAACGTTTCGATTATGTAATTATAGATACCGCTCCTGTAGGTATGGTTGTGGACACCATGTTAATTGCAGATCAGGCCGATCTTTTACTCTATGTGGTTCGCTATAATTACCTGAACAAGAACATGCTTAGGGTGGCCTCAGAGAAACACAAATCTGGTAAACTCGGCAACATGGCGGTACTCATCAATGGTGTTGACTTTAAAAAGGAGCGCTTTAGCTATGGCTATGGTTATGGCTATGGTTACGGCTATGGTTACGGTTATGGCGCAGATTTAAAGAAGAAATCTTGGTTAGAAAAACTAAGCGGGAAATCTAAAAGATAATACCAACAAAAAAACGGGACTTAGTCCCGTTTTTTTTATGCCTGTAAATATTTCTTTAAATTTTGCTCGTTATCTTTATCAAGGATAAGTAGTTTACCGTTAGACAAAACAACAATATGATTATTTAATCCTTGCACAATAGCTTCGTAACCAGCCTCAATATTGATTAAACAATCTTTTGAGTCGATTACCTGAACTTTATCATTGCTAAATATAACATTGGCATCCAGGTTAGGTTCTTTATAATCATACAAACTATTCCAAGTTCCCAGGTCTGACCAATCAAAATCGGATAAAACTACAGATACGTTTTTCGCGTTTTCCAACACCGCATAATCAATAGATACGTCTTCACACTTTTGGAATGCATCAGCAATAAAGGCATACTCGGCAGGGGTATAAAAAACAGCGGGATTAGAACAAAACTGTTCAAACAATAAGGGCTTGAACTTGGCTATGGCGTCCAAAATGGTTCTTGTTTTCCAAATGAATATGCCCGAGTTCCAAAAATAATTCCCTGACTTCAAAAATATTTCAGCCAATGATTTATTAGGCTTTTCCATAAATTGCTTCACCTTTTTCACTTGACCCGCAACAACGTCTTCGTCATCCGAGAATTGAATATAACCATAGCCAGTGTCTGGTCTTGTAGGTTTAATTCCTAAGGTTACAATACTACCATTTTCTCTAGCCTCTTCTAAGCCCCTTTCAACTAAAGAGGCAAAACGCTCTTCCTTAATAATTACGTGGTCAGAGGGTGCCACGATCATCGCAGCGTTACTATTGAGTTGGTGAATTTTGGCAGCGGCATAAGTAATGCATGGAGCAGTATTTTTGCGCATGGGCTCCGTTAATATTTGGTCTGCACTAATAGCTGGCAACTGTTTTTTTATTAGATCTACATATTTTTCATTGGTTAGTATGTAAATTTGTTCAGAAGGAGCAATTTTCAATAAGCGCTCAAAAGTCATTTGAATGAGGGTTTTGCCAATGCCCAGAACATCCAGAAATTGTTTTGGTTTTTCCTCGGTGGAAAGGGGCCAAAACCTGCTTCCTACGCCTCCCGCCATGATTACAGCATAATTATTTTCCATATTTATTAATGTTTTTATATGACTTCAACTAGGGCAATTTTTGGAATCAAATAAGATCGATTCGTGTTTAACTCTGTGCAAAGATAGCGAGTTCTTCGGAGTTTTACTTTTTTAAATGTTTTACCGTTCAATATAAAAGGCTGCTCCACAGGAACGTCTGTTAAATAGAACAATGAAACATGCTGCGCGTTAAATGCATTAATGGCTTTGTAAAGCTTGGTGTTTCCAGACGTCGATGCTTTTAAATTGTCAATCTCTTCTGATAAGGCCAAACGAATCTCGTAGGGAATTTCATTCATCTTTAAGATTGGTAGCAATAAAGACTTAAAAGTGTTTTTCCATTCTTTTCCATGGGCATTTACACTACTACCATACTTTTCGTAGGTAATTAAATGCGCAAATTCATGCAGCGTAGTAATTAAGAAATGATATTGGTTTAAACTACCATTCACGCTAATTTGATGCGGTAAGCCATTATATGGGGCACGATAATCACCGTGTTTTGTTTTCCTTGATTTAGAAATTGTAAATTTCACCTTGTAGGTGAAGAAAAAAGAAACGACATAGTCAACAGCACATGCCGGAAGAAATGAAGCTAATTGTTCAGAAAGTTCTTTTTTAGTTAGCACAATAATAATTAAATTTAAACAGTTGCTGCATATAAAGCATTACAAGTACTATCCATACAAAAATCTCTACTAAGTTAGCAGTAATTGTATTATTTTTCGTTATTTTGAACGAAATTAAGAAGGAAAAGCTAACAGTAAGGAATTAGATGAATTATATTCACAGCATTGGTAAGTATTTTAACATGTTACGGTCGGTATTTGCAAGACCTGAACGGTTGAAAATATATTATACCCGAACGTTAACAGAAATTGAAACAATCGGGCTTAACTCTATTGGAATTGTCGCCATATTATCGGTGTTTATGGGAGCTGTAATATCTTTGCAAACGGCCTCAAATATGGATAGTCCTTTTTTGCCTAAATACACAATAGGTTATATTACTCGTTCTAGCACAATACTTGAGTTTTCACCCACCATTATTTCATTAATACTTGCTGGAAAAGTAGGTTCTAATATCGCTTCAGAAATAGGCACGATGAAAGTAACAGAGCAAATAGACGCATTAGAAATTATGGGAGTGAATTCGCTTAGTTTTTTGGTGTTACCAAAGGTTATCGCAGCAGTGTTCTTTTTCCCTTTTCTCATAATTATTTCAATGGGTCTGAGTATCTTAGGCGGGTATTTTGCCCTGATGTCTGCGAATCTTGCTTCTCATGATGAATACATATATGGTATACGCGCTTTCTTTGAAATGGGAGATATTTATTATGCACTTACCAAAACAGCTTTCTTTGCATTTATCATTGTCACTGTTTCTTCTTTTTTTGGTTACTTTACCAAAGGTGGAGCGCTTGACGTTGGAAAATCATCTACACAAGCGGTTGTATGGAGTAGTATTTGCATCCTCTTAATGAACTTTGTATTGACCCAATTATTGTTGTTCTAGGATGATTCAGATAAAAAATATCAATAAGTCCTTTGGTGATTTGCATGTTTTAAAAGACTTTAGTGCAGATTTTCAACGAGGAAAAGTCAATTTAATTATTGGACAGTCAGGATCTGGAAAGTCTGTGATGACGAAATGTATTGTTGGGTTAATGGAAGTGGATAATGGATCTATTCTCTATGAAGGTGAAGACTTTTCTGTCATGTCTAATAAAGAACGAAAAGAAATCAGAAAAGAAATAGGGATGCTCTTCCAAGGTTCTGCACTGTTTGACTCGTTAACTGTAGAAGAAAACGTTATGTTTCCATTGAAGATGTTCACCAATATGTCTAAAAAAGAAATGCTTGATCGTGTGAACTTCTGTTTGGATAGGGTAAATCTTTCCGGGAGAAACAAACTTTTTCCATCGGAGTGCAGTGGTGGTATGCAAAAACGAATTGCCATCGCAAGAGCTATTGCCATGAAGCCAAAATACTTGTTTTGTGATGAACCCAACTCAGGATTAGACCCGAGCACATCAATTGTTGTGGATAATTTGATCAAAGAAATCACTTACGAATATGACATGACTACCATCGTAATTACGCATGACATGAATAGTGTAATTGAAATAGGAGACAACATATTGTTTCTCTATAAAGGAATGAATTGGTGGACAGGCACAAAAGAAGAAATCATCAAAACAGATAACCAGGAAATTAATGACTTCGTTTATGCTTCACAGTTCATGAAAAACCTAAAAGAGAAATTGAAACAAGAATTTTAGTTTAAACTGAAGACTATGAAGATTTATCATAACCCACGATGCGCGAAAAGTAGAGAAACACTGAACATTTTAAAAGAAAGAGGGTTTAATCCAGAGGAGGTGCTCTACATGAAGGAGCCACTGGGTGTTCCAGAAATGGAAGATATATTGAATAAACTGGGTGTTGCACCCTCTGCATTATTAAGAAAAAAAGAAAAACTGTTTAAAGAAATGTTCCAAGATAAAGAACTATCTGAACAAGAGTGGCTTCTAGTTTTGCTAGAGCATCCCAACTTAATGGAAAGACCTATAGTAATAAACAAGGATAAGGCAGTTATTGGTAGACCACCAGAAAATGTTTTGTCTATAGTATAAAAAGGGCAATAGAAACATGAAAGTCTTTGTAACTGGGGCATCTGGTTTGGTAGGAAGCCATTTAGTAGTGGAACTTTTGAAAGATAACCAAATTCAGCAAATCACCTGTTTGTTTCGGAATGAAAGCAGAAAAACAAGGTTAGACCAGATTTGTGCACACTACAGTCCAAACTCAGCGAATGAGCTACTTTCTGAAAAAATAAAATGGGTCAAAGGTGATATATTGGACGTTCATCTGTTAACGGAACTTATGAAGGGGCATGACGTTGTTTACCACTGCGCAGCTATGGTTTCTTTTCAACGTAAAGATTTTTCAAAATTGATTCAAATTAACAGAGAGGGCACTGCTAATATGGTTAATGTTGCGCTCCATCATCAAGTAAAACACTTTTGTTATGTGAGTTCAACTGCTGCAGTTGGTAACAAGGATATTCCTGAACAGGAGTTAATCAACGAGAATGGTCTTTGGGTGAATTCGGATAAAACAAGTGGTTATGCTTTATCCAAGTACAGTGCAGAAAAAGAAGTTTGGCGAGGAATGGAGGAAGGCTTGAATGCTGTGATCGTAAACCCAAGTGTTATTATTGGAGCAGGAAATTGGGAAGAAAGTTCGATGGTGATATTCAATTCGATTAAAAAGGGTTTGAAGTTCTATTCCCCAGGCGCCAATGCTTTTGTTGATGCAAGGGATGTTGCCAAAATTATGGTCGAATTAGTTAATCGAAATATCTCTAAACAGCGCTTTTTAGTTGTTGGTCATAACCTTCCATTTAAAGAATTATTCGATAAAATTGCCGAACAGTTGGATAAACCTAAACCAAAATACCCTGTGCAAAAATGGCTATTAGGTATTGCTTGGCGCATTGCAGTGTTTTGGTCAGCGATAACTTTTTCAAGCCCTGTGATTACCAAGTCTTCTGCTCATAGCGCCTTCAACGTAAAACGCTTCGACAATAGTAAGATCAAAAACCTACTTGGTTATGAATTCCAAACTATAGAAAAAACAATTGAAAATGCCATTAAAGGCAAACTAGCTTAGGCCTTTCGCTTGTTGTTGAGCGTAGAAATACCCAGCAGATGATAAATCGGACTAAATTGCGTCAAACTTGTAGTTAATAACGCGACTCCAATTAACAACAAGACCATACTGAGGACGAAATTAAAAATGTTGAATAAAAACAAAACGGTTAATACAACAGTAATGGTTAGTCTTACTATAGATTCTAGGGTTCCAATATTCTTTTTCATGCAGTTGCAAAATTATTCTTTTTTTGCTAATAAACGTGTTGCATTTGTTACAAAGGCAAAAATTTAATTTTAAAGGTAATCATCGGGTCCAAATTCTATGGTTAAGTTTTAATTGCTCCACCAGGTGAACGACAAGTTGAATCTCTTCGAAGTAAGCTTGTATAGGTGTTTAAATACCCATACAAGCTCATAAAACAATCTATACTATAACCTTCCCCTCAGAGAAACAATAAAATTCCTACCCGAAGCAGCAATTCCTGAACTATACGTGCGGTATCCTTGATCTGTAATGTTCTCAATTCCTGCCGAAATTGAAAAACGATTACTTACAGCATACATCACTTTAAAATTCAAGGTGTACCAACTAGGTGAGTACGGATGGCCATTTTCATCGCGGGCATATAAAAAGGGTTTTTGTCGCTCCTCTTCGTTGAGGTTTTCTGCCGAAATTGCTCCGCTGTACATCGCATAGAGTTGAAGGTCAAGCTTTTTTGTGGCATACGTAATACGTGTAACTCCAAACCAAGGCGCCGCATGTCGAGATCGTGTTTGCGAACCATCTTCCATTTCTTCGATTCCCAACTGATAGTTGAAGCGTGAATTCAAAGAGAGGTTTTTCATTATTTTCCACTCCAAATTGACATTGAACCCGTACACCTCTGCAAAAGCTGCATTCTGCAACGCAAAAACTTGACTCATTACTCCGTCATATAAAATACTGTCTTGACCTGCTATCTGAAAAGTTCTTCGTACTATGGCATTATCTAAATAGGTGTAAAAGCCAGTTACATCTAGTTTTACTTTCTGACCGAAAATGCGTGATGCAGTAGCTTCGAAGTTGTATGCGTACTCAGCTCCTAAGTTCGTATTGGGCACGGTTACATCACCCACTTGAAAATCAAAAATCTTTCCCACATCATCCACATTTGGCGCCCGAAAACCAGTGGAAATATTGCTACTCAAAAACCATTTTTTTGTGGGCATATAAACGACTCCAATACTTCCATTTAAGGCATTGTTATGCACGCGACTGTCCGCAAAATCAAATGGAAATAAGGCCAAGTGTTCTGAAAAATCAGCATCAATCAAAAACTGACTGTAACGCACCCCACCTTGTAAACGCAGTTTTTCTGTCCATGCAAATTGATTGTTTACATAAGCCGCAACACTGTTCCAATTGGCTTGCGGATAACGATTTGAAACGGTCATGGGGGTGTTATCACGAATATCAATAGCTGTTCCTTCAGAGCGGACATCATTTCTTAAGCCTTCCAACCCATAAAACAATTGATTACGTGCATTGAGTTCTTTTTCAAAATCTACATTTAAAGAATAAGCATCTAACTGCTCAAGCTGTGTCCGTAAACGATGATGATTGAACCGCCTGTCGATGCGACTTTCCTCGAAATATTGATAAGCCAATCGGATGTTGAGGTCGTCATAAAACCCTTTTCCACTCACATTTTTATGGTCAAAGCGCAAGTTGTGCATCATCCAAATTTGAGGTCCGTAATTCCAAACAGCACTTCTTGGTGTTCCGTTATTGTCACGTTCCATCAAGCGATCAAAACGACTATATTCTGAAGTTTCAGAATAATGAAAACCATAGTCGATGGACCAGTTGGCATTGGATTGATAACTTACTTTTTGCATCACATTAAACTGATCGTATCCCGTTGGGTCTTGTAAATAGGGATCTGGATTTTCCAATACAGTATCTTGATCATTGATTCGTTCTACTAAAAATGGTTTTCGATAATCTTGCGGTGTATTGTTTTCTCCCATGCGCAAATCACCAAAACGGTGATAAGAAAAAGAAGAAACACTCGCCCAATTCGTATTGGCAATAGCAAAATTCCCATGTCCAGTTAGTTCATTGTTTGCTGTAGCATGTCGCACCACGGCATTTCCAGAAAACAGAATAGAATCCCCCTCTGAAAAACGTGGAGACAAGGTTTGAAATGCCATTACACCACCAATGGCATCGCTTCCATAAACGACAGAACCAGGACCAAAAAAAATCTCTGTGTTTTCAATCGCAAAAGGATCAAGTGAAATCACATTCTGTATGTTTCCCCCTCGGAAAATCGCATTGTTCATTCGAACACCATCTACCGTATAAAGTAAACGATTAGTAGCAAAACCACGAATCATTGGGCTTCCACCTCCTTGTTGACTTTTTTGGATGAACACCTCGCCAGAGGTTGCCAATAGATCCGCTGTTGTTTGAGGATTTTGTAAGGCTACTTCTTTGGGGGAAATGGAAGTGATTTTGTTGGGTACATTCCGTTTGGATTGCTTCCAACGCGTCGCTGAAACCACAAACTCATCCTGCGCAAAAACATCTTCACTCAGTCGAATTTGAAACTGTTCTTGTTCCAATTCTCGGTATGAAAGCGTTTTCGTTTGATACCCAAACAGAATGATTTGAATATCCTTCGCGTTTTTCAGCGATTGAATGTTAACTTTTCCTTGCGCATCTGTAAATAAAGAAACTTTGATTTGTTTGGAGCGCAATTCCACCATTTCCAGCGGCTGATTGCGCTCATCAACTATTTTCACCTCCTGCGCATAAACAGAAAACCCTGCGCACAAAAAGGCTACTAAAAAAATAAATTTCATATGTATATGAATTCGTTAATAAAACTTCAAGTTTAAAAGCATGTTAATGCCTTTT
Organism: Crocinitomicaceae bacterium; assembly: GCA_020832365.1. Lineage (GTDB taxonomy): Bacteria > Bacteroidota > Bacteroidia > Flavobacteriales_D > Crocinitomicaceae > JAFIEX01. Next base: position 7,331 of record JAFIEX010000007.1, on the reverse strand, counting down.
TACATAACGAATTTACGGCCAGGGTGGAGTATCAATGGTTGAATGATAATCGGAAGGTGTTTTATCCAAATAATGATAAGATAATCGCTGTTGTGATGTTATTAAGAAAGGAAAATCATTGTTTTGGTTTTCAAAAAACAAAGATTTATAAAAGGATTGTACCACATTGTTTTTCTCTTGCTGATCGGGCGAACTTCCAAAAATTTCAGTAGCAATGCGTTTTACCCGTTGGTTGAGCTCCGTTTCTTCTTTGTCCCACCACACCCAATAAAATGCAGAATCAGCAGTTTCTTTTCGTTCCACAATATCGTACATTTCGCCGTTTAATTCAAATTCTTTGGAATGTTTCCAGTTAAGTTTTGTAGATAAATCTTCCGTTGAAAAAGCCATATAAATCAGCTCTTCTTTAGGAATGCCCTTCATCATTTTTCGTTTTACAGACTTCTGTACTTTTTTCTTTTCCAATTGCAAATAACCAAGCGACCCCCACATTGGGAGGAAGAGTAATGATAGTAAGCCAAAAGCAATCGCTACCTTCAATTTGATAAAGTTAAAACCTACAAATAGGACTCATTTCAACAAAAATAGTTGTTTTTATAATGTATTGCATCTCTTTTTGATTGAATTGTTGGCAACAACGAGGCAAGTGCTTTGTTATTTCTTTAAGCTATGAATGATAGAATGATGAAATTATTGGTATATACAAGCACTATTTTTTTGATGTTTGGTGTTTTCGCACAACAACATAACGCTACAAATAAAAGGCAAAACAAGCAGGATTATGCTGTTGCTTATTTTGCAAGCGGTTGTTTTTGGTGTGTTGAAGCTGTATTTGAGTCGGTGGAGGGTGTAAAAGAGGCTGTTTCGGGCTATTCCGGAGGTAAAGCATCGGATGCTAACTATCAAGACGTAAGTGCAGGGAGAACAAATCATGCAGAAACGGTAGCGATTTATTATGATCCTAAAGTTGTTGATTATCAAAAGTTATTGGTTGTATTTTTTGATTCTCATGACCCTACGACACTTAATCAACAGGGACCAGACAGGGGAAGGCATTATCGCAGCGCGATCTTTTACCAAACCGATGAAGAACGCCAGCTTGCGGAAAACTATGTGAAGACGCTATTGAAAAAAGGCCAATTCAGCAAGATAACAACAGAAATTACTGCGTTTACAGGATTTTATGAAGCTGAAGAATACCATCAAAACTTTAAATTACGCAACCCGAATCATCCTTATATCAAAAGGGTTTCAGACCCGAGATTACAACAGTTTAAAAGAAAACATCCTGATTTATTGCGCAAATAAAAGTTTATCCAGCTGTTTTTCGATGATTGAGGGAGCGTAAAGTTTCGCTAAGGCTTGCATTCTAATTTCAAAATCATTCTTGTCCAAAGGTGTTGCAGGACATTCGTTGATTGCAGAAATTAAAGAAGGGGCGCTTTCAAAAATCATACAAAGTCCGTGAAGTTGAGTCCCTTCTACCATGGTTTGGTTAACAAACACTGGCGCATTATTTTGTAAAGCACGCAGCAGTTTTAATTTTAATCCTGTCGCCTGTTCAGAATAGAGTAGGTGTGCCTTGGCGCTTTTTAGTAGTTTATTTAACGCTTCATCAGATGGGTTAGCAATTAGTTCTATATTTTTAAACTGGTTAATTAGCTGACGCAGTTGCTTGCTTGGGTTTTTCCCAGCAATAACAAACTTACAATTGATTTCAGTGGCCACATTTCGCAACAACCACAAAACAGCATTTTCATTTTCTTCTACGGATAAATTTCCGTGGTAGAGTACATAATTATCTTTTTCATTATGCTCAATCGCCGCTAGCGGAAGGGCAATTGGGGATAAATAACAATTGTTCCATTGCGCAACATAATAAGCCAAATCATTTTCATTGATGCATAGCAAGGCGCTCGCATGACTTAATTTTTTTTCCTGTTTTTGTAGTTTTTGAGCTTCCATTAAGAAGAAAAACTTTTTCCAAAGCTTATTGGTTGCGGCTGCTAGAGAACGATAATAGTTGTGTTCAATGTTGTGTAGGCGTACGATTTTTATTCTGTCGGTGAGGCTCGGATGGTCTAAATATGCTGTGCAATGTTGTCCTTCAAATAGGATGGGCCAGTTGTTTTGCTTCAGATTTGCTAATAATTGTGGGTTTTTTCGACTGGCCACAATCATTGGTGCAGAAGAAACATTGGCTTTCCATAAAGATTTTCGTTGATAATAATACACTTTTTGAACAAGCGCTTCTAACTTTTTTTGTTTTCCCCTTCCATAATCAAAGCAATGCAAATGAATTTTATAGCCAGCATTTGATAATGCCAGAAGACGATAGTAAACATCAATTACTCCTCCATAATTCGCAGGGTATGGCACATCAAAACTTACAATGTGTATGAACTTATTCACCTTGCCTGTAGATTTCCATGAGTACTTTTTCTTCTACTTCCCAGTGTTCTTTTTTCGCCGCTATTAGACAGTTTTCTTTCAGTGTGCGCAATAGTCCTTTATCGTTTAACAGTTGCTGAATACACGCCGCAATATCTTTTGGGTCATGACTGGCAATTATTCGACCGATATCATGTTGCTCAATGAGCCTTCGAATTTCGACCAAATTGGACGCTACAATAGGTGTTCCAGCATGCATGTAATCAAAAACTTTGTTGGGTAGAGAATAACGATAGTTGGCATTCGTATCTTTATCCAATGTCAACCCTAGTGATGCGTGGTGTGTATATTGCATCATTTCTTCATAGGGCTTTTTACCAATAAAAATCACTTTGTCTTCCAATTTTTCGGCTGCTACTTTTTTTTTCAATAATGGCAAAACATCACCACTACCTACAAAAACGAGCACAGCATTTGAAACGAAATGCATCGCTGCTACGGCCTCTTCGGCCCCTCTGTCGATATTGATTCCTGCCCCTTGTAAAATGATGATGTCTTTGTCTTCGGGAAGGCCTAGCTCTATTCTGGATAACCTACTTTTCGGCTGCCATAAAGGAGATACATTGCGCACTACTCGAATAGGTACACGGTATTTTTCTTGATAAATCTCCGCGATAGAATGATTAACGGTATAAACATTTTTTAGTTTGGGAAAAATCCATTTTTCAATGGCAAGCCAAACTTTTCTTACCCTCGGGCGTTTGGTTAATTCTGGGACTTCTGTATATAACTCATGGCTGTCGTAATAAACTGTCGAGTTTTTCATTTTACTCGCTAAAAAGCAAGCTAAAAGCGTGTCTAAATCATTACTTAATATTGCTGTTGTTTTTCTCTGGAAAATAAGCCATAAAAAGAGGCGTAAATTGTAGTTGGCGTAAAACAGTGCTCCTTTATTAAAAAACAATCGAAATCTTTTTGTTTTGTAACTGCGATTTAGCGGCAAAGAATGGGGTAATAATCTACCCACTAATGTTACATTCCAACCGCTTCGCTCCAAAAAAGAAGCAACTTTGTGTACCCGCTGATCAGTAGACAAATCATTTGTTACAGCGATCAAGATACTATGTTTATTTTTAATGTTTGCCAAAAAATTACTTTGAAACGCAAATTTAAGGGAATATTGGAATAGTTGGTTTGTTTTGTTCATCGTTGCTCTCTTTTGTTAAAAGCTTAATTGTTACAACATTTGAATTGGTTTATTAGAAATTGACTTATGAGTTTTCCTTTGCTTGAAAAAACAACTACAATTATCTCAAATTTTAGCCCATCAGTATTTGTTTTAGAATAAAAAAAATTAATAAAAGCACATCCATTTAAAAAAACAATAATTCATTTTTTAGAAAAACCTCACTTAAAAGCTTTAAAAAAAATATTAAATATTTAGCCATGTCTAAAAATTAAATGTAACTTTGTTGCATTTAAACATCACCCACAAAGATGAGAAGCGGTTTAATTATTCTTAATGTGTTGATTTTGCTTGCTACGGCTGAATACGTCAATGCACAAGAGTTCCAATTTTCTGGAAAGGTTATAGATAAGGACACTAAAGAACCATTAATAGGGGTTAAAATTTCATCTGATGTGGAAGTAACTTTGCGGGGGTTAACAGATATGAACGGAATGTTTTCCATACCTAGTAAATTTGAGACAGCAGTTTTTGAAATAACCTATAATGGCTATGAGGCCATAAAGTTGGAGTTAAGCGTTCATGATAAAGCGCTTATCAGCTTACAAGAATCTAGCTATGAATTGGACGAAGTTAATGTTCGTGGCGACAAGTCAAATAAGAAAGAAATGAACACACTTCCACAGACTTACATAAAAAAAGACGAATTATCTAGAAACAGTTCGACTAAATTGGGGGATGTAGTGGCTGCAATAGATGGTGTAACGTTTGCTTCTACAGGGAGTAATATTCAACTACCTGTTATTCATGGTTTATACGGCAACCGAATTTTGGTTTTAAATAATGGTTTTACCCAAGGGTTTCAGAACTGGGGAAGTGATCATGCACCAGAAGTAGACGTGAGTGGAGCTGAGCGCATTCGTGTAGTTAAAGGAGCAGCAGGAGTAAAATATGGCCCCGAAGCGCTTGGGGGCGCTCTTGTTATTGAGAACAATGACCTGAACTTTAACAATAAGTTTTATGGAGATTTTACAAGCTCTTACCAAACAAATGGCAGAGGTTACGGAATAAATGCAGCTATTGGTCAAGGGTTAAAAAATTTCAGTTACCATATCGGAGGGAACTATAATAAGGTTGGAGATAGACATGCACCAAGTTATAATTTAACAAACACTGGTTTCGAGGAATATGCCTATCAAGGAGGGGTGAAGTTTAGAAAAGGAAAGTGGACAGCTCAAGCAAATTATAGTGCTATTCGTCAAAATTTAGGGATATTAAGGGCAGCTATTGGGAGCAGTGGACCGGCTTTAATTAAAAATTTTGAGGCTGAAATTCCGACTTATATTAAAGAGTTTTCTTATGCCATTAATGAACCCAACCAGATTGTAACTCACCAATTGGCAGCAGGAATACTAACACGCTATTTGGAAAACGGAAATATTGAATTACGCTTTGCGCGTCAATGGAACGCAAGAAGAGAGTGGGACGTTAGGAGAAATGCAGATTTACCTGTGCTCGATTTAGAATTAACAACAGATGAGGTGCAGTTAGAATGGAATCATGAATGGAATAAACGATTTAGCGGTTCTTGGGGCGTAAATTATTTTTCTCAATTTAATCGAAACAACCCAGGTACACTTGTAACACCGTTTATACCCAACTTTAGATTAACGAGAATAAGTGGTTTTATGCTTGAACGCATGGAAGTCCAAAATGGTCGTTGGGAACTCGGGGTAAGATATGATTTTGATACGCGTGAAGTAAGCGGAAGGACAAATGCACAGCAAATTTTCAGGGATAATTTTGACTTTCACAACCTTACTGCGTCTATAGGGTATCAAGCGAATTTAAATAAAAACACCACTTTTACTAACAATATAGGAACCGGTTGGAGACCACCGAACATGCATGAATTATATGCTTTTGGGCAACATGAAGCGCGTACAACATTTGGTTTACTGCGTTATGTACCCGATTCTGATAGTACCATTTCTGCTAAAAATGTGACGCTTTTGAATCAGAGTAACGTTCGTCCGGAAAACAGCATCAAATATACTTCAGAGTTAGAATGGATAAAAAGAAAACACCGATTAAATATAACGGGTTACAGCAACTATATTCGCAACTTTACGTTTCATCGACCTATTGGGGTGTTGAGTACAGCAAGAGGCCCCATGCCTACTTTTGTAGTGGACCAAGCAGATGCGTTATTTCTTGGGGCTGATTTAACTTATTCGTACAGCTATCACAAAAATGGTAAAGTCACCTTTGGAGCTAGTTATATTTGGTCGCGAAATGTCCAACGAAACGAACATTTAATCAATCAACCCCCCATTCACTTACATACAAAATGGACGCAATCTTGGCAAAATGTCGGGCCTTTGGATAAGTTAGAAATATCCATAAGACCGTCCTACACTTTTAGACAATTTCAAGCGCCAAGAGTCATTTCCATTCGCGATTTAGTAGAAGGAAATGTGTCACTTTCTTTTAATGACCCCATTTTTGATTTTATGGCGCCTCCAGCAGGTTATTTCTTGGTTAACAGCTATGTAAAAATGCAAAAAGGGAAGTTCAGTTTGAGTGTAGAAGGTAGAAATATTTTAAACCAAGAATACCGGGACTATTTAAACAGTATGCGATACTATGCCAATGATTTAGGGCTTAATGTTTTGTTTTCTTTGGCTTATAAGTTTTAATTAATAACAAATAAAATAAATGAATATGAAAAAGAGAAATCTTAATTTTAGAAGAGTGTTGGGTTATCCAATGGCGTTTGCTTTAGCAGGAACTTTAATATTTACATCATGTAAAAAAGAAGAGCTTGAAGCACCAGAAGAAGAAAATGTAGTTGAGGAATTTACGTATGTAGAATTTATTTTCACCAACGTGAACGATCCTAATGATGTAAGTAAAGGTATTTGGGAAGACGAAGATGGCTTTGGACCAATGGAGCCAGTAATATTACAGCATCCAACCTTAAAACCTCAGCAAACGTATAAATTAACGTTTTTAATGGAAAACAGGTTGGTTACACCAGTTGAAAATTTATTGGAAGAAATCATGGATGAAGATGATGAACACCAAATTTTCTTTGCCTTTGATGAGGGAATGTTTACTTCGCCTACAGGAGTTGGAAATATAGCAGATAATTCAGGAGAAATAAACTACCAAGATTTTGACGATAATGGCTTGCCATTAGGTTTAGAGACAGAGTGGACAACAGCAGGCCCAGCGACAGACGCAAAGTTTAGAGCTATTCTCGCGCACAAACCTGGTGTAAAAGGGCCAAACTCAGCATGGAATAGTGGTGATATTGATTGGGACATCACTTTTGCTGTTGATATTAAAGAGTAAAAGCCACAGTTTATTAATTCGAACTGTCAACAAGGGCTACCATTATCGGTAGCCTTTTTTAATTCGCGCTAAATTTAAATCCCTTTAATCTTGAATTGATATGTTTTTTAAAACAAAAAATGTTATTTTAGCACCGAAGTTGGGGATGTAGCTCAGTTGGCTAGAGCGCTACACTGGCAGTGTAGAGGTCGTCGGTTCGAGCCCGATCTTCTCCACAAATAATTTATTGGAAAGACACTTCTATTGAAGAGGTGTCTTTTTTCTTGTAGCACGATGCGGGCGAGAAGTCTATGCCGATGTATATTTTCTGGGGCTATAAGTCCCTAGAAAATAACTATCGGTAAGCCCGATCTTCTCCACAAATAATTTATTGGAAAGACATTTCTATTGAAGAGGT
>JAFIEX010000227.1 GCA_020832365.1 Crocinitomicaceae bacterium | reverse complement strand
TAAATCGAAGTTATAATTAACAGCTATATCTAACTTGTATTTGGCCAATTTATTTATTCTTTTTTCTGCGTGAATATTCTTTACGAAGCAGACTTAATTCTCTTCCCGTTTGTCCAGCTACAGAAGTGTTTTCATCTGCTCTTCTAAGTAAATAAGGCATCACCTCTTTTACTGGTCCATAAGGCACGTATTTTGCCACATTGTATCCTCCAGCGGCTAAATTAAAAGAGATATGGTCCGACATTCCAAGAAGCTGAGCAAAGTAAACTCTTTTGTCTTTTGGGTTTATTCCGTGTTTAGCTATTAATTTTGTTAGTAGTAAGGAGCTCTCTTCATTATGTGTGCCATTACATAGCGCAAAATCCGCGATATTTTCAATAATGTAGTTTAAAGCCTTGTTGAAATCAAGATCGCAACTTCTTTTATCTGGTTGTATGGGAGAGCTATAGTTGTTTTTAAGCGCTCTTTCTCGCTCTTTTTCCATGTATGCCCCTCTCACTAGCTTAACGCCTACTTTAAACCCTGTTTGTTGTGATTTTTTATGCAAAACGTAGAGATATTCGAGTCGGTCGTGTCTATACATTTGAAGTGTATTGAAAACGACTACCTCTTCTTTATTATACTTTTGCATCATAGCAATTGCCAATCGATCTATGCTGTTTTGTATCCAAGACTCTTCGGCATCAATGAAAACAGGTGTTTTAGCGTTATAAGCACTTAAACAGATTTTATCCAATCGCTGAAATAAAAGTTGGTATTCCCTACGCTCTTTTTCCGTTAAAAGGTTTTCAGTGTCATTCATCTTTTCCAACAAACCAAAACGTGCAATACCAGTTACCTTAAATACAGCAAATGGAATAGCTGAGTCATTAGCAGATTTGTTAATAGTAGCTATTATTTCGTTACAGGTTTCCTCAAACCCTTCATCTTCAGTTTTACCCTCAACGGAATAATCTAAAATAGTACCAACACCATGTTTTACAAGAGTAGCTATCGTTTCGTTGCAATCCTCAATACTTTCTCCTCCGCAAAATTGACGAAAGATGGTTGCCTTAATTAACCCTTTTATTGGTAGCCGCAGACGAAAAGCAAGGGGGGTAAATTTTTTACCAAAAGATACCAGCCATGGAAGGCCCACCAATTGAAATAAGCGATAAGCCCGTTTCAGGTCTTTATCCGACTTGTATGCAAAAGCAATTTCTGTATTTTCAAATGAAATCATAACTGCAAAATTAGCTTCGTTTTTATTACTTGCAATACTATTTTGATGCGCTAGGTAAAATAAATTTTAATTTCGCAAAAATAAAGACGAAAAATGATTGAAAAAATTGCGGCCTATGGTCAATACGATGTGGTTTTTAGCTCAATAGATGACTTTGATTTAGATTTTTTTTTGCAAAAATATTATAGCAGCGCACAAAAAATTGTTTTAGTAGATGAAAACACCTATAAATATTGCCTGGATTATTTGATTACCTCGGTTCCTTCGCTGGCGCAAGCGGAAGTTATAGTGGTTCCCGCGGGTGAGTCCACTAAAACGATGGAAACCGCTATTCAGTTGTGGAGCACATTGTTAGAATATGGGATTTCAAGAAATGCTGTTTGTATCAATTTAGGCGGGGGGGTTATTACAGATTTAGGCGGTTTTGTTGGAGCTTTGTATAAACGCGGTATAGACTGCATTCATCTACCAACTACTCTCTTAGCTATGGTGGATGCTTCTATTGGCGGGAAAACAGGTGTAGATTTCGAGGGTGTTAAAAATCAGATAGGAGTATTTTACTTCCCCAAATTAGTTTTGTGTGATACAGCATTTTTGGCAACACTTCCTGAGGAACAAATTTTATCGGGTTATGCAGAAGCGCTAAAACATGGGTTGATCAACTCAAGGGAGTTATGGAACAAAATCACTACTAACTCCCCGAAAAGTATTAATAAACAATTACTTAAAGAGATCGTTAAAGTAAAAAATGAAGTTGTTCTGCAAGACCCATTGGAAAAAAACTTGCGAAAAGCACTCAATTTAGGTCACACTATAGGCCATGCCATAGAATCGCTTTTTTTAGAAGAAAACCCAATCCCCCATGGATTTGCCGTGGCATGGGGACTGGTCTATGAAGCCAAAATAGCAACGAATGTTGGGGAACTATCCATTGAGGAGTTCAATGAGATTCGTTCACACATCGTAAAACATTACGGAGAACCAAATAATCTTGAGAATCACATAGAAGATTTAATTAATTGGATGAAAAAAGATAAAAAAAACGACGGCGAGGGCATTAACTTTTCATTACTCGCCGCTATTGGCGATGTAAAAATCAATCAAATTGTAGCAGAAGAACATATAATAGAAGCGCTTTTGTCGGCATTTTAATAAAGACTAAAATGAATATTCCCATAACAATTACAACACAGCGTGTCCTTCAAGTTTACCAAGATCAAGAGTTACCATTGGCTTGGGTCAATGATCTGCAAAATGCGCATTTATTTAAAATGTTTGTACCTAAAGAGCTCGGAGGGTTGCAATTGGATTTATGCGAAGCCATGATTTACTTGCAGTCCACAGCCAACTTGTTTCCTAGCTTAGGGTGGGTGCACAATTTGGTAGCAGGAGCCAATTACTTTTGTGGGTTTTTTAATGAAGAAACTGCACAAGCGCTATTTAATCAACCTGGGGTTATGACCGCGGGCAGCGGAGCCACTGCAGGACTAGCCATCAAACAAGAAAATGGATGGTTGGTTACTGGTGATTGGTCCATGTGCTCAGGAAGTAAGTGGGCAACGCATTTTACAGGCATAACCACAAATGAGAAAGGAGAGCTGTTAACGTTTATCACAGATAAAGAAAGTGTGCAATTAGAAAAATCATGGCCATCAGCCGGATTGAAAATGACTGCTTCTGATACATTTCATTTAAACAATAAGTTTATACCAGATCATCAAATCTTTACAATTGGCATTAACAAATCGTATTCTGATTACAAACTTTATCAAATGCCCTTTGATTTTTTTGCTAGACTATGTTTATCCGCAACGTTTCAAGGCATAGTGGAGGGGTGGTTAGCTGTTTTAAAAAATGAAAATTTATCATCAATTAGAACGCAGGCTTTAGAAAGACAAATTATAGAAAAAACCAGCTACTTGGCAAAAACTAGAGAATCATTGATTGCATCATGGAAGAAACACCATCAGGCGAGGACCATGCAGGGGTTTAATGTGAGTTATGTTGATGAACTAGGAAACATGCACAAGGCCATTTATATGGATGTTATGCAGCTCTATTTTCAAACTGGGATTAGAGCCTCTTATGCAGATGGCGCAACTTTTCAATGGTTAGTGGATTTGCAAACGGCCGTTCAGCATTTTATGTTAAAGCCATCACATAATTAAACATCATATACTATTTGGTCCAGTTGTTTTGTTTTTCAGGCTTTTATATTGAAGGTAGCAACAATTAATGCTTTACCTCAATAGCGTTCTTTTCCCTTAAACACAATGCTATGTATATCAGAATTCCTAATTTTTCCCTATTTTTGTTGTAAAATTTGAGGATATGAAGTCGATATTGATAGCAACAATTATATTATTTTTCAACTATTCCGTTTTTTCACAAAGGACCTATGAAGGAGGTGTTGAAATAACCGCAGCCAGTGGTTCAAATCTGGGGGGTTCAATTGGAGGGGCTTTAAAATTTGCTTTTGTGGATGATGAAGAGCTTGCATTTGGACCAATTTTACGTATGCAATATTTTTGGAGTAACAACATAGAAATGGGTTTTTCTGGCAACAGAACTTTCTTCGGAGGAGGAGCGTTTTTACACTACCGATTTTTAGATTGGTTTTATTTGGGTTCTGAAGTGGAGATGAATCAAGCGATTAACACCTTCAATAATCCAAGTCGCAGATGGAGTCCAGCCATTTTTATAGGGGGAGGAATTCACAAACAATTGTCCCCAAAAATCTCTTTGAATGCAGGAATGCTTTATGATGTTGCTGACGCTTTGAGAGATCCAATTACAAGCAATCCATCGGCTTTTAGTTTGGGATATTTTTTACAACGTAATAATCCTGCAACACCTAATCAAGGTGGTGGAGGATATTTCCCAATTATTGCGCGTGTTACATTTTTCTTTCCTTTAGACTTTTAGAAAAATGAATAAGAATTTAGCTCCAGAAGACTTCTATTATTCTCAGGAAGGCTATATCATTTTTACAGAAAAATATCATTTAAAAAGAGGCTATTGTTGCAAAAGTGGTTGTAAGCATTGTCCTTATGGATATGATAAAAAAACAGATAGGGTTCAAAAATAGCGCTTATCGCTATTAGTATTTTTTTACCAAATGGTTAAAAGTTTAATTCAGCCAATCATTAAATTTTTGTAAATCAACATTTATTTCACTTTTTTTAAATGGAAATAATTCATAGTTTTATTATCTTCG
>JAFIEX010000226.1 GCA_020832365.1 Crocinitomicaceae bacterium | reverse complement strand
TATTAATGAGAACGAATAATTTAAAGCTTTTTATTAAAGTGATAGCCATTATTCCTATTAGAAATTGTATATTGTATAAAATTCATAGTTATGCAGTTCATGAACATGTCTCGAAAGAAACCATCATTTCCGGTTAATTCAGGATTAAGAAAATATTTAAAAAAATACAAACGAGAAGTAGAGCTTCCGATTCATTATGAAGACATGCTGCGATGGTCAGATAGCACACCATTAATGAATGATAGAGGAGAAAATACTTATTGGGAGAGTGTGATTTTTGATGCTGCGTCACAGCAAGAAATTTTGAACGGTTTGCGTCGAATATATGCCTTACTAAAAACAGATGGTGATACAGATATTATTAGTCACTTGGCGGTAAGTCGAATTGATTATTGTCTTTTCGGAAACTCTAATCCATTCCGAATTCGAATTGTAAATCAATTGAACGACAATCATGACTACTTCTATATCAAAAAAGCTGATGCTTCTCGTGTTTTTGGTTTAGAGCTAGAACATATTTTGTCTCCAAATAGAATTGATTATTTAGTAGATCAAAACACCTTGATAGAGGCCCATATTGCAGGAATACCTGGTGATGTATTTATTGAAAACTACATGGATTTGCCCAATTTTTTCCCAACCGTTATGGCTAAAGAGTTTGTGAAGTTTAACGAAAGATGTTTCGTAATGCTATTGGGAGATATGCGTTCCTACAATTATGTAATTGATATTACGCCAGATTTTGATAAAGAACAATATCGCGTGAGACCCATCGATTTCGATCAAATGGCATATGAAGGAAGGAAAAACTATTATCTCCCTCAATTTTATAAGGAAAATTACCAAGTGATTGACTTCTGTACTAAGCTGCTAACACCTCAAACTGTAGAGCAATACAAATATGAAGAAAGGACTTTGATGAAAAAGCGTTACGATTTAGCAAAGCCAAGACTGAATAGATTATTGGATGCTATGATTGAACAGCCGCTATCTTCACCTGAGAAAATTGCATCTTTAGCAAAAGATTTGGATAAATACCACAACACAACACGATTTAGTAAATTCAAAACAATGGGGAGAATTCTAAAAAATCATTTGTCCCTAATGCTTGGAACCCCTAAATTAACAAAGGTTTCATCCAAAGTGGCCTACAAGCCTATTGCAGAGCGCAAGGACATGAATTCTTAACTGATTTAAATTAGAACGACAATCAAACTAATGTTGTAAAATAAATAATGATTAACTTAGTTTTTTATTTCAATTTCGAAAGTTTTTATGGGGTATTTAGAAGCGTTAAATGAACGACAATTAGAAGCAGTTTTAAAGGTGGACGGACCGATGATGGTCATTGCGGGTGCTGGTTCAGGAAAGACAAGAGTACTGACCTATAAAATCGCTTACTTAATGGAGCAGGGGGTAGATGCTTTCAATATTTTAGCACTAACTTTTACCAACAAAGCCGCTCGTGAAATGAAAGAAAGAATTGCTGATATCGTTGGACCAAGTGAAGCTAAAAATATCAGTATGGGCACATTTCACTCCGTTTTTTCAAAAATTTTACGCTACCATTCTGAAAAACTAGGCTTTCCAAACAACTTTACAATTTATGATACGCAAGATTCAAGAAGTGTGATTAAAGCGATCATAAAGGATTTTGGTTTAGACGATAAAGTTTATAAACCTGCAACGGTTCACGGACGCATATCAAGTGCAAAAAACAATTTGATTTCGCCTGCAGCTTATGAGCAAAATGCCGAAATCATTGGTGAAGATAGAATTGCACAAAGACCTGACTTATTTCGAATTTACAAAGAATACGTGAAAAGATGCTTCCAGTCTGGTGCAATGGATTTCGATGATTTACTTTACAATACTAATGTTTTGTTTAGAGATTATCCAGAAATACTTCATTTCTATCAGCAAAAATTCAAGTATGTCTTAGTGGATGAGTATCAAGATACTAATTATGCGCAGTATCTGATTGTGAAAAAACTAGCAGCAGTCTATGAAAACATCTGTGTTGTTGGAGATGATGCACAAAGTATATACTCCTTCCGTGGTGCAAATATTCAAAACATACTAAACTTCAAAAAAGATTATCCAGACTTCACTCAATTCAAATTAGAGCAAAATTATCGCAGTACAAAGAATATTGTTGATGCTGCCAACAGTGTTATAGCTCGAAACCAAGACCAAATAAAAAAAGACGTTTGGACTTCAAATGATGCCGGTGAAAAAATCGACATCATTCGTTGCCTTACGGATAATGAAGAGGGTAGGGTTATTGCTAATAAAATATTCGATTGGAAACAAGCCAAAGGATTGGATTATCAAGATTTTGCCATTTTGTATCGAACAAATGCACAATCTCGATCCTTTGAGGAGGCGCTGCGTAAGTTAAACATGCCCTATAAAATATATGGTGGCTTATCCTTTTACCAAAGAAAAGAAATTAAAGATTTAATTGCATACTTCCGATTAGCGGCAAATCCAAAAGATGAAGAAGCATTAAAAAGAGTAATTAATTATCCCAAACGTGGAATTGGTAATACAACCATTGATAATGTAGTTGTAGCAGCTCGGAAATACGGTGTTGCTGTTTGGGATGTCCTAACTGACTTCAAGGTTTATCCAGTTGATATAAGTGTAAGAGCTCAAAATACCATTCGCGATTTTGTGACCAAAATTCAGTCTTTCACCCTTAGATTGGATACAACTCCGGCCTTTGACTTAGCCAATGACATTGCTTCTTCCTCGGGTATTTTAAAAGACCTTTATGATGATAAAACCCCTGAAGGCGTTGCACGTTACGAGAATATTCAAGAACTTTTAGCGGGTATTAAGGAATTTACAGTGAGTCAACCTGAAAATGAAATAGCTACACTTAGTGATTTTCTCGTAGACGTTGCTTTATTGACAGATGCCGACCAAGAACAAGAAGAGGACAAAAATAAAATCACCTTAATGACCATCCACTCTTCCAAAGGACTTGAGTTCCCTTATGTTTTTATTGTTGGATTGGAGGAGAATTTATTTCCATCACAAATGGCATTAAATTCAAGAGCAGAATTAGAGGAGGAAAGAAGATTGTTTTATGTAGCTTTAACTAGAGCTGAAAAAAAATGCACCATTTCCTACGTTACTAGTCGCTTTAGATTTGGTCAGCAAATATTTGCAGAACCAAGCAGGTTCATTGATGAGTTAGATCAAAAATTTATACACCATATTAACAGAATGGAAGGCAACACTGGCGGTGGACGTTCTTTAAATAGCTACCAAAGACCATCTGAGTACGCTAAGCCTCAAAGTAGATCGGAAACAGGATTTAAAATGCCAACACAACGGAATTTAAAACCTTTAAAATCAGCAACTACTTCTAGCGGAAAACATGCAACAACAGTTCCATTAAAAGTTGGTTATAATGTGGTGCACGAGCGGTTTGGTAAAGGAAAAGTGACTGCATTAGAAGGAAAAGCACCAGACCAGAAAGCTACGATCTTTTTCCCAAGAGTTGGAAATAAAACTTTGATTTTGAAATTTGCCAAACTGGAAGTAGTGGATTGACAATAATAGCCTATGCCTTTCGCTATCGCCAGTCAATGGGTGTTTTATTCAATTTTTTTAAAATGGCATTACATTGACTAAAGTGCTTGTTACCAAACCAAAAACCTCGATTCGCTGAAAGCGGTGAAGGGTGTCCAGATGTAAGTACATAATGCTTTTGCTTATCGATTAATTTGGCTTTGGCTTTTGCATAACCTCCCCAAAGCAGAAAAATAATATTTTCTTTATCAGAGCTAATTTTTTGGATAACTGCGTCTGTAAAAGTTTCCCAACCTTTTTTTTGGTGAGAACCTGGTTTATTAGCTTCAACAGTTAGCGTGGCATTTAACAATAACACGCCTTGTGTTGCCCATCTTTTTAAATCCCCTGAATTAGGATAAGGTAGATCTAAATCAGATGAAATTTCTTTAAAAATATTCATTAAACTAGGCGGGTGTGGAGTAGGGTCTTTCACAGAAAAACACAATCCATTTGCTTGTCCTTCACCATGATAAGGGTCTTGACCAATAATTACAACTTTTAATTTATCAAAACTACACTCATCAAAAGCTGCGAATATTTCTTTTCCTGGAGGATAGCACATGTTACTTTCATATGCTTTTGTTACAAATAACTTTAATTGCTCAAAATATGGTCGATGAAATTCGGAAGTCAAAAAATTATACCAATTATCATTTAAGTTAACTTTCTTCATTGAACTTGTATGTACTTCTTGGTAAATTTAAGATAAAAATAAAAGTTTGAAATAAATTTCAAACTTTTATTCTTCTTTTCTTTTTTGTATCGAATGATTTTATATTTTTGCACCCTCATTGAATAGAGTTCTTTCATATAAGGTGGAGTGGGTGAGTGGCTGAAACCACCAGTTTGCTAAACTGACGTACGGGTAACTGTACCGCGGGTTCGAATCCCGCCTCCACCGCTTTTGTTTTGAAAAAAACAGTTTTTGCGGGATGAGAACCAACGGGTTC
>JAFIEX010000225.1 GCA_020832365.1 Crocinitomicaceae bacterium | reverse complement strand
TATGTGCCTTTCTTTATGGTAAATAACAAACAGCATGGCGTCACCTAATCTTAAGCGAATAATTCGGCTGATTGAAATTGGCGACTTTACTTTTCTTAAGTTTACCTCCCTAGCATTGCGAATAATCTCAGTAAGTTCTAGTTGACCCAATAAGAAAGTAGCAACTTCGTCACCCTTAATAAGCTCTTTTTGAAAAGTTGGGTTGTAGTTTTTTGGTGATTTAAACTTCCGTTTGATATTATTTGCTCTACCTAACTTCATAGATCGCCATGCACTTCTTCCCAAAGGAGATGAAACAAACTGTTCTTTAAAGCCTTTGAATTTTGTTTTTTCAAGTCTATCTTTAAAGCTTGCATGATAAAATTTAGCATACTCATTCAAATGCGCTAAGACCTCTGAAATACTCCAAACTGTCACATTAGGCCGCCAGTCTAGCTGTTCCTGACTAAGATGAAAGCACTTCTTTTTAATAAAGTCATGGTTAGCTTGTGTTATCTCAACCAACTCTCCTATTAATTCATCCGTTTTAAAAACTTTCATCTAAATTCCGCGTATTATTCCTGATGGTCAAAGGTAATATCTAAATACCAAAAGATAAAGATAATTAAGAATTATTTTCACTGAACTAATCAACGGTAATTTTGCTTTAAAATAAAAGAAATTAAATGCTTGAAGACATAATTGTTCAGCTAAAGCACAAAAAAGATTTGTTTTAACTGCTGAACCATTTATGCTTAATTCGAAAGAATTATTGCTTACTTTCGTAGAACAATGAGAGCAATAGCATTAACAGCAATTCATGAACAAATTCAGAAAGAATTCCCTTACTCTCCCACTGAAGAGCAACGGAAACTGCTTTATTGGTTGGCAAAATTTTATTGCAGCGATGTAAAGCAACCACTCTTGGTGATTAATGGACATGCGGGTACTGGAAAAACAACACTCATCGGTGCTTTTGTAAGAAGTTTAGAAAATTTAGGTTTAAAATCTGTTCTATTGGCCCCAACGGGAAGAGCTGCTAAAGTATTTAGTCAGAAATCTGAGAAAACTGCCATGACCATCCACAAAAAAATTTTTCAAACAGCACGCGAAAGTGGTGGTGGATTAAGGATGCAATTAGCGCCTAACTTGCACACCAATACGGTATTTTTAATTGATGAAGTCTCAATGATTAGTAACCAATACGAAGAAAACACGCAAGGTGGCGGTCTTTTAGATTTATTGATTCGTTACATTTACAATAGCAAAAATTGTAGGGCAATATTTATTGGAGACAACGCGCAGCTACCTCCTGTTGGTAGCTCGGAGAGCCCTGCTTTAAGTGAGGATTATTTACAAAGTCACTATCCACAATTAACAGTAGGGAGCTTTCATTTAAAAGAAGTGCTCAGGCAATCGGAAGACTCGGATATTTTAAGCAATGCCAATATTCTTCGCTCTCAGAACTTCGATGGGTTTCCTAAATTTGAATTGCAACCCAAAAGCGATGTTGTTCGAATTTCTGGTGATGAATTGCAAGATGCACTGGAGTCAGCCTATAGCCATGGCGTTGATGAAGTTATTATACTTACCCGTTCGAATAAGCGCGCAAACTTATTTAATCAACAAATTCGAGGAAGAATATTATGGATGGAAGACGAAATTAATGGTGGCGACCGATTGATGGTGGTGAAAAATAATTACCATTGGCTACCTCCTGAAAGTCCAGCTGGTTTTATAGCCAATGGAGAAATGCTACAACTTGAAAAAATCTATCGTATAGAGGAAATGTATGGATTAAAGTTTGCTGACGCTGAAATATCCATGGTAGATTACCCACAAATGGATCGTTTTTCAGTTAAGCTTTTACTTGATACACTGACGCTGGATTCACCAAACCTTGGGAAAGAGGCTTCAGAGCAATTTTACAAGGCATTGGAAAAAGATTACAGTTGGGAAAAAAACAAGCAAAAACGCTTCGAAAGAATTAAAAACGACCCTTATTTCAATGCACTGCAAGTGAAACATGCCTACGCTATCACATGCCATAAAGCCCAAGGTGGTCAATGGTCTTATGTTTTCATTGATCAAGGTTACCTAACGGAAGACCTACTTGACCAAGATTATTATCGTTGGCTCTACACAGCATTCACGAGGGCAACAAAACATTTATACCTTGTAAACTTTGAAGACGCGTTCTTTTCAGCCTAGTTCATACTTTTTTTTGATTATACCTGACGTGCTCGAATATTAAGGCTAGGTATAAGATCAAAGGCAAAAAAAAGCGTAGTTAACAAAAAACAGTATATTCGCAATACGATAAAAAAGAAACAATATGTCAAATCAACTATTGAAAGGAAAGAGAGGAATTATTTTTGGAGCATTGAACGAAATGTCCATTGCATGGAAAGTTGCTGAACAAGCCCATGAGGCAGGAGCTACATTTGTTTTAACTAATGCGCCAATCGCAATGCGAATGGGGGAAATTAATAACCTTGCTGAAAAAACCAACAGCAAGGTAATACCTGCTGATGCAACCAGTACTGAAGATTTGGAGAAATTAATCCAAGAATCAATGGAAATTTTAGGTGGTAAAATTGACTTTATATTACATTCAATAGGTATGTCACCAAACGTTAGAAAAGGTAAACATTACACGGATGTCAACTATAATTTTTACGGTCAAACTTTAGATGTATCTGCGACTTCTTTGCACAAAGTTTTAGCAACAGCAATGAAATTAGATGCTATAAATGACTGGGGTTCTGTAGTTGCTTTAACCTATATTGCAGCGCAAAGAATATTCCCTGATTATAATGATATGGCGGATGCCAAGTCATTACTGGAATCAATAACTAGAAGTTTTGGCTACCATTACGGAATTAAGAAAAAAGTTAGGGTAAATACCATATCTCAATCACCAACAGTCACAACTGCTGGTCAAGGAATTAAGGGATTCACGGAGTTTATCAATTTCAGTGAACAAATGAGTCCTCTCGGTAATGCCTCAGCTGAAGCTTGTGCAGATTATTGCATTGCCATGTTTTCCGACCTAACTAAATATGTAACAATGCAAAACTTATTCCACGATGGCGGATTCAGTAATACAGGTGTAACACAACAAGTTATTGATAAATTTGGCGAGTAAGTTAAACAACTACTTCATAAAGCGTCCAAAGTTAATTTGGGCGCTTTTTTTATTCTTGATTTCAAGTTTATGCATTAAAGCTTGATGATTAGACCTTTTATGTCGTGAAACCTGACAAAAGTCATGTTTTAAATGAGAACAAGTCATGAAATTTACGGTTTAATCTTTGCAATTTTGTAATCTGTGAGAAATATTGTAACATACATCGACGAAACAGCATATTCTGCTGCTTATATTGACGCCTTAAATGAGGAGCTTAAGCAACAGGATGTTTTAGTTGTAATATACAAGATGCCTTCCCTTCAACTAGAAGCAATGCCAATGATAGGAGACCTTCATGAATTGCGAAAGAAGAAAGCCAATAAGATGATTCAACATTGGACTGAAAATATCTCCAAGGTAGAACAAAAAAAAGTTTATATTTTTGAAAATCGGATATCGCTGAAAGAAATTAAAAAAGATATTGATTTTTCCATCAACTCGGTAGTTTTTCATACGCCGAATCAGTCCAGCATACTAAAAAGTTTATTTTCAGCCAATGGAGAGTTTAAAAACTTACAATATTTAGAAGTTTCTAACAATTCAGGTCATGCTAAATAATAGTTGGTTCAAATTAACTTGACTTTACTACCAACAATCGTCGTATATTGCACCAAACCAAACTTTCTTTTAACTCCTCAAATATACTTAGTTACATTAAAAGTAATTAAATGCGCTAAATACAAGCTGAACTTCGAATTATTTCTATTCCTTTTTTATATTTGAACTATGATTTTACACATAGAAACAGCAACAAAAATATGTTCAGTTGCTCTATCCCAACAAGGCACTTTACTTGACATCATTGAAGATGATGAATCTTCCTACACCCATGCGGAAAATCTCACCTTTTTTATCCAAACGCTTTTGGAAAGAAATGGAGTTGTATGGCAAGACATTGAAGCAATAGCTGTTACTTCTGGCCCCGGTTCCTATACAGGGTTGAGGATAGGTGTTTCTACCGCCAAGGGTCTTTGTTATGGCTTAGGTATACCATTGATTGCAGTTGACGCATTACGAAGCATAGCAGCGCAAATGCAAGCACTCTATCCAGGCAAAACATATTTACCCATGATTGATGCAAGGAGAATGGAGGTTTTCAGTGCTATTTATGATGAAAATCTCTATGAAATAAGATCCATTCAAGCAGATTTAGTATCCGAGAATAGTTATAAGGATTATTCAGATCTTGTTATCGGAGGTGATGGTATTGAAAAACTAAAAGAACTTTGGGTAAATAGAAAGGATATTACCTGGGCTGCGGTGGTAAAGTCTAGCGCCAAGGGGCAAGTTTCATTAGCTTTTCAAAAATTTAAAAATCAAATATTTGAAGATGTGGCTTATTTTGAGCCTTACTACCTCAAAGATTTCAAATAAACAAAACCTAAAGTTTATAAATTG
>JAFIEX010000224.1 GCA_020832365.1 Crocinitomicaceae bacterium | reverse complement strand
AGACATTTTCTTTTCCAATAATTTTGTAGATTAGCCTCTTCTAAAATTTAGGATATGAATAAACTGCTGTTTTTATTGTGTTTGATTAGTTTGTCTGCTTTTACGAGCCTTGGACAACGTAAAAAGGAAAATAAAATAGAACCCAATATTAAAAGTGAAACATTTAATCATTTTAAATTTCGCGCTATTGGCCCTGCTTTTATGTCTGGAAGGGTAGCTGATATCGCCATTCACCCCAACAATGAAAATATTTGGTACGTTGCAATCGGTTCTGGAGGGGTTTGGAAAACCTACAACGCAGGAACTACTTGGGAACCAATTTTTGATAATCAAAATATTTATTCCATAGGCTGTGTCACTTTAGATCCACAAAACCCCAGTGTGGTTTGGGTTGGAACAGGAGAGAATGTTGGTGGCAGACACGTGGCTTATGGAGATGGTATATACAAAAGTGAAGACGACGGTAAAACATGGAAAAACATGGGACTAGAAGCTGCTGAACACATTTCAAAAATCATCATTCATCCAAACAATAACAACAAGATTTGGGTCGCTGCTCAAGGACCATTATGGAGTAAAGGCGGTCAACGTGGTGTTTATTTATCTGAAGATGGCGGAGAAACATGGAAACTGACCCTTGGCGACGAAGAATGGGTTGGCGCTACCGACTTATTGATTGATCCAAGAAATCCTGACTTATTGTATGCGGCAACATGGCAAAGACACCGCACCGTTGCAGGGTATATGGGGGGCGGTTCCGGTAGTGGTATCCACCGTTCGCAAGATGGTGGAAAAACTTGGCAAAAACTGAGTAATGGACTGCCAACGAGCAATATGGGGAAGATCGGACTAGCCATATCACCTCAAAAACCAGATGTAATTTATGCTGCAATCGAATTAGATAGAAGAACCGGCGGTGTTTATCGCAGCGAAAATAGAGGAGCCAGTTGGATGAAAATGTCTGATGCAGTGGCTGGCGGAACAGGACCACACTACTACCAAGAACTTTACGCTTCGCCACATCAATTTGATAAATTGTTTTTAGTAGATAATTACATGCAAGTCTCCGAAGATGGTGGAAAAACTTTTTCTCGCATGAATGTCAAAAACAAACATGTTGATGATCATGCAATTGCGTTTAAAAAAGATGACCCAAATTATATACTCGTTGGTTGTGATGGTGGTTTATACGAAACTTATGATAACACCCAAACATGGCGTTTTATTGATAATTTACCGGTTACGCAATTCTATAAAGTAGCTGTGGACGATGCACTACCATTTTATAATGTTTATGGCGGCACACAAGACAACAATACCCAAGGCGGTCCATCGAGAACGGATAACCACCATGGTATTCGAAATTCTGATTGGTTCGTAGTCATTGGTGGAGATGGTCATCAGCCAGCCACAGAGCCGGGTAACCCTAATATTGTTTATGGACAATGGCAGCAAGGTAACTTAATGCGTCATGACAGAGCGACTGGAGAGAATATTTATATTCAGCCCCAGCCAGAATTAGGTGAAAAAACAGAACGTTACAATTGGGATGCGCCAATTTTGGTTAGTCCGCATAAACCAACTAGATTATATTTTGCCTCGCAAAGGGTTTGGAAATCAGAAGATAGGGGAGACTCTTGGGAGCCAATTTCTGGTGATCTTACGAAAAATATTGAACGCATTACTACGCCTTTCTTTGGACAACAACAAAAATGGGATAACCCCTGGGATATTTATGCAATGTCTAATTTTAGTACCATAACTTCTATATCAGAATCCCCAATAAAAGAGGGATTGTTGTATATAGGAACGGATGACGGCATCATTCAAGTAACTGAAGATGGCGGTAAAAATTGGCGAAAAGTAAATTTTTCATCCTTACCTGGTCTCCCAACTACAGCTTTTGTAAATGATATTAAGGTCGATAATTTCGATGAAAACATGGTTTATGCGGTATTTGATAACCATAAGTACGGGGATTATACATCCTATTTATATAAAAGTACAGACAAAGGTAGGACTTGGCAAAAAATGCAAGGTAATTTACCAGAAAAGACTTTGCTTTGGCGAATAGTTCAAGACCATGTGGATAAAAATTTATTTTTTCTTGGTTCTGAATTTGGTGTATACTTTACAAATAATGCTGGAGGAAATTGGGTCCAATTAAAAGGAGGTATTCCACCAATTGCAATTAGAGATTTAGCCATTCAAAAAAGGGAAAATGATTTGGTGGTAGCCACTTTTGGTCGTGGTTTTTACATATTAGATGATTATACCGCCCTGCGCAATATGAATGAAGAAAAATTGCAAAAGGAAGCTCTGTTGTTTACCCCGAGAAAAGCGCTTTGGTACCATCCGCGAGATATTTTAGGTTGGGGTAAAAAAGGATTTCAAGGCGATAGCTATTTTGTGTCAGACAACCCGCCTTTTGGCGCAGAAATCTCTTATTATTTAAAGGATAACTATCCTACATTAACCTCAGAAAGACAAAAAGCTGAGAAGCAAAAAGAAGATCAGAATCAAGCTGTTGGCGTTCCTGAATGGAGTGAACTGGAGAAAGAAATGAGAGCAACTGCACCAGGGGTTTGGTTGTTCATTACTAATGAAAGGAATGAAATCATCCGAAGAATAAGTTTGAAAAATGAAAAAGGTTTTCATCGTGTGGCATGGGATTTAAAAAATACTTCGCCTAACAGCGTTAACAAAAACAACAAAAATGATATCCCAGCTGGAAGTTTAGTGGTGCCTGGGATTTACCATGGTCAGATTTTTAAACATGTTGACGGTTTATTTATGCCTATTTCTGATAAAGTGGATATTGAAGTTGCTCCATTGCGCAGTGGAACTTTGGAAGGAGCTCCGCTTGAGGAAGTGGTTGCATTTGTGCAAAAGGTTCAAGTTTTAAGTGCAAAAGGCACTGATCTTTCCCAAAAATTAAAGACAGCCAAATCACTCGCAGAAATGCAGAAGGCGGCTTATTTAAGAGCACCGAAGGCAGATGCTCAGCTAGAAAAACAACTTAGTGAAGCAATGCAAGTACTGAAATTATTAGATGAGCAATTAAACGGAAGCCCCGCAAGGAAAGAAGTAGGGGAGAAGAACGAATACCCAACTTTTTGGAACTACTTGTCTGCAGCGAATTATGGAACTAGTTTTTCAACTTATGGACCAACTCCTTCTCATCAGAAAAGTTATATGAATGCTCAAACTTTATACAAGGACTTGAAAGAAAGTTTAGACGAACAAGTAACCGTTTTGAATCTCTTGAGTGAACGACTTAAAGAAATTGGAGCTCCAATAATAAAAGAAAATACCTGGTAACAAGCTGTTTGTATTTTTTTCTTGTTAAATTTTGGTCAGAATAGTGGGTTTAATTTTAATTTTCTTAGCTTTATAGAAACAATTAAAGTACCGCCAATATGTTTTCTATGTTTTCAAGTCTCATAAATAATTCAAATTATTTTCCTGTAGAAGACTTGATAAACGATAATGCACAGCGTGATAAAGAAAATAGTTTTCGCTTTATAACTAATATGGCAGTTAGATTCTTTGGCCTTAAAGCTGCTATATTTTCAGCATTCTGTGATAGGAAGGAGTATATTTTATCCACCTATGGTATAAATGAGGAAGCCAAAGAAATCATGTTTCATACTTGTCTGAGTGTTTCAAAAGAATTAATTGATGATTGGATTTATTGCGGTAAAGGTCGAGTAGCAAGCGGAAGCACAAATGCTAAGTTTGGATTCGAGGATTCCGATGGCTATTTCATGACCTTGCAAATAATATTGAAAGATAAGTCAAATAGGCCTTTAGGCAACTTGTTTTTAATAGATAAGGTTAACAAAAACATAAGTGTGCCCGAAAAGCAAGATCTTTATTTGTTAGCAGAACAGGCTACTAGATTACTTAATGAGCAAATTGCGATTTATGAACTTAATTTATTAAATAGTCGATTATTAACGAATGTTAAACTTTTAGAGGAAATTCAAAATTCAAATAAAATAGGTTATTGGTGTTTAGAAGTAGCCTCAGGCAGAACGGAGTGGTCAGATTTGATTTATGATATTTATGAAGTTGAGCGCGATTTTATTCAGAGCAAGGAAAATGGATTATCGTTTTATCATCCTGATTATGTTGAACAGTTGAAAGAAGCTATTGATCAATGCATAATGATGGATAAACCTTTTGATATTCAATGTTTACTTATAACTGGGAAAGGTAATCAGAAATGGGTGCGAAGTACTGGTTTTAAAAGTGGAAATTTTTTATATGGCAGCTTTCAGGATATCTCTAAAATCAAGAAAAATGAACTGAAATTTGAGGCAATATTCAATACTTCGGCTTCTTTAATTTGGTTTCTTGATTCAGCTGGGTTAGTTTTAAACTTTAATGCCACGGCATCTGAAATCATGAAGGTTGACGCAGGAGAAATCCTTGGGAAACACCTCTGGGAATGTCCTTGCTTGGCAAATTTGAACACGAGAGAAGTGAAAGATATGCTTGCTAAGGCGTTGAATGGTCAAGAAGTAAATTACGAATTAGAGATTACAACTGAAGTCAATCAATTATTTCCAGTAATATTTTCACTTC
>JAFIEX010000223.1 GCA_020832365.1 Crocinitomicaceae bacterium | reverse complement strand
CGGGATTTCTTGGAGGTTCTGGAATTTCAATATCCATAGCCATTTTAACCATGGCAGCGACAAATGTGCCTGGATTCTCGGCAATTAATGATTTTTGGTAGCGTTTTACGTTTTCCCCCATTTCCATAATCCTTCTTTGCAGTCCTTCGCGTTGAGGGTTTCCTTCAGGTAAAGCTTCTTTTTCTTCGTTTAAAATTTTCGCTTCTTCCTGACTTTGACGCATAAAAGCAATATAATTGAAAAAGATCATATTTTCATTCGACTTTCTCACCTTCAGATGATCCATTAAATTTGGGTAAGTCACCTCTATGAAAACTTCTTCTTTGTTAAAAATAAAATCAAAGAATGTTTGATCTGGCATTAATAAAGCGAATAAACCTGGCTGCTGCTTATTCCCATCAAAGGTTACGATACCTTTTTTCATTTCAGCAGTATCAGCATAATACAATTTACCGGCTTCATACTTAACCAAATGAAGCGTTGTATCTCTATCCAAACCTTGTACTTTAAATTTTAATTCTTGGCTATATGCAAAAGAAGTAGCTAATGCAATCAAAAATATTGTAAATTTACACTTCATAAATAACTCTTTTGTAAAGTTTGAAATTAAACATATGTCACGCCAAATTTATTAAAACAAAAGGGATTAACATATTTTTAACGCAACTGATTGGTTTTTTAAACATTGATAGGTCGAAGAACTTCTTTAAAAAGTCCTTCATGAGACAATTAGGATTGAACTAGCAAGCGAGGTAAATGTTAATAGAATATGTTATCACACAAAATTTATCCTCATTCAACATCCAGTCATTGGGTGGTTTTTGTTCACGGAGCGGGAGGCAGCAGTGTAATTTGGTATAAGCAATTAAAAGCATTTAAGAAGGAGTTCAATTTACTTTTGATAGATTTGCGTGGACATGGAAACTCGCAAACCAGGAATAGCCTTGGTCAACTTAAGAATATACAACATTACACATTTGATCACATTTCTAACGATATATTAGAAGTCTTAGATTACTTGAATATTCAAAAGGCACATTTTATTGGTATTTCGCTGGGAACAATTTTGATTCGAGAAATTACTGAGCAACATCCAGAAAGAGTGCATTCTGCAATTATGGGTGGTGCGGTTTTAAAAATTAATTTAAAAGGAAAATTTTTGATTAAACTGGGAAACATTTTTCAATCTGTCATCCCTTACATTTGGCTTTATAAGTTATTCGCTTTTGTGATAATGCCCAAAAATAATCATAAAAAGTCAAGGAATTTATTTATTCGAGAGGCGCGAAAACTTTATCAAAAGGAATTTAAAAGGTGGTATAAATTGACTTCTCAATTAGGTCCTAGATTAAAATTTTTCAGGCAGAAGCCATCTTTGGTTCCAACGTTATATATAATGGGCGAAAAAGACCACATGTTTTTACCATCTGTAAAAGAGGTGGTAATAGGAGATCAATTGTCTTCTTTGGTGGTTGTTCCAAATTCTGGTCATGTAGTGAATGTTGATGCTGCTAATCATTTCAATCATATTGTAATAGCGTACATTAAAGGGCTAATTCCTCAAGAATATATTGATCAATCAAGCCCTAGCGTTTAAATTCCTACTTCTAATTGAAAAGCCAGTGCTAGCCTATCATTTCGAACACTCCAATCATCCGAATTATTTAAATAAAAAAGATTACCTTGCAATTTTACCCTATGACCATTAAAATATTTCGAGACGCCAATGGCTGCCTCTAAATTCCCATCGTTAAAGTTACGCATTTCATTACTAGGTATAATCCTACTCATTCTTGCTGCCATTTCCCAGTTACTTTTGAAAAGATAAGAAGACTGGAAAGACCATCCTTGGCCTTCAAATACATGAATTGTACTATTGTCAAACAGTCTGGAGTTTGTGATTGCGGAAACATCACGGAAAGCATATTCAAAACTAGTTGAAAAACCGTTCCACTTAAAAACGGCATCAGCTAAAATAGTTCTAATATCCAGAGGATTAGTCAAGAACTCTCCAATTTGTCCACCAGCTCGAACAGCTTTTTCATTGTAAATTGCTGACCCTCCTATTGCTAAACGTGGTTTTGGTTCTCTCAATAAATCACCTTCAAAGTAATCACCATCTGATTTAAACTCCCCAAATGGCAACCACTCTTGTCGAAGGGTATAAGCTAGACCATTGTTGCTATTAATAGCATTACGTCCTTCTCCAGAAGATACAGCCAAATGACTTCTAAAAAATGATGTGCCTAAATTATTTTGATAAAATGCCCTCAATCCAAAATCGCGATCCACGTTAAACCTTGCATTCACAATGGACCGATCTACAAATTGTAACATCCCTGAAGAAACAACTCGTTGACGATTCCCTGGTAATTTTGTTTGTCCAAAAGAAATATAAAAATTGGGTTGAAAAAAATAAAACACAACAGCATCTCTAACCACATTGGGCACCTGAGATGCTTCCCAGTCTTGATCCGCACGCGAAAAAGAAAGCTGAATGTAATAACTGAATTTTGGCGATAACAAAAAACCATCCATACGCAATCGAAGTCTTCTTACCCTTGCTTCCACTTCATTGACTTGCAAGTTTTCCAGCGATTCTGAAAATACCATGGCGCGATTTTGCATTCGAAAACGAAAATTAATCAACGCATTACTATCAGCAGACATTACCCCTAGCCCATCAGACACATCAGTCCTAGGCTTGAAATCCAATTCATCTTGTGCATGGATATATGACAATGGTATAAAACTTAGCAAAAACGAGGTTGTTGCAAAAAAAACGCTATTCATTAGCTTCATTTTAGCGACCATTTCATTTATGTTTAAGCAAATTTAAAAATCTATTGATAAAATCACTACTATTTCTATTTGGAAACATACATTTTTAACTCCTCAAAGTACTGAAAAGTATGGCATAATCGCGAACCATACCAAGAGAATAACTCCCCATCAACCAATAGTATTTTAGAGCTTGGAAAAATACTTTGTAATTCAGAGATATGTTGAGATTTAAAAGGATAGGGTTCTGAACTTAAAAAGATATAATCTGGTTGATGTTGTAATTCTTCTAACTGCAATTCTGGGTATCGCTCTTCAATTAGCAAATTTTTCATGCCCATTCCGTTGGTTAACAAATCATCAATAAATGTTTGTTTTCCTGCTGCCATGTAAGGATTTTTCCAAATTAAATAGAGCACAGTTTTACCAAGAAGCGGATTGTATCTTGTTAAAAAATGTTCTTTTTGCCGTTGAATTTTTTCAATTAATCCTTTTGCAGCAAATGTTTCATTTATGATTTCACCAATTTGACCTATCATCACTAATGCATCATTTAAATTGTAGATGTCACTCATCCAAACAGGAGCTATTTCTGTTAATTCAGCGATGTTATTTTTATCGTTCTCTTCTTTATTACCGATGATTAAGTCGGGTTTCAACTCGGCGATAACGTTTTTTTTGGCATTTTTCGTTCCGCCAACTCTAGTTTTCGATCGGTACCATTCATCAGGGTGGATGCAAAATTTAGTGATACCCACTACCCTATTCCCTGCTCCGAGATCATGCAACAGTTCTGTTTGAGAAGGTACTAAGGACACAATTCTTTTTGGAAAATCCGAAAAAGTTAATGCATTTCCTAGTTGGTCCTTGAAAATCATTTTAGCAAATTGCAGCAATTAAATCATGCCTTGTAACGATATGGTATTCTCCACCAGATAAATCTACCAATGCAGCTGGAGTTTCTTTTCCAATGATTTTGGATAGCTCGTTAATGGGTGTATTAGCGTCAACGATTGGGAGTGCAGGCGCCATAACTTTACCTATTGCCTCATCTTTAAACGCAGGATTATCTATCAATAAATTGATTAAGGTTTTTTCATCCACCATTCCCACAAATTGATTATCCTTTTTAACTGGGATTTGAGAAATATTGAATTTGCGCATTTTAGCAACAGCATGAGACACCAATTCTTCACTTCCTAAAGTAATCAAAGGATGATTTAAATGCTGCTCTATTAAGTCCTTAGCTGTTTTTAATTGCTCTTCTAAGAAACCTCTTTCTCTCATCCAATCATCGTTAAAAATTTTACCAATATATCGACTACCATGGTCATGAAACAAGACAACAACAACATCGTCTTCTTTCAACTCTTCTTTTAGTTGCAATACCCCTTTAATTGCAGCACCAGCAGAGTTTCCGACAAAAATTCCTTCTTCTCGAGCTAGCTTTCTGGTATATACAGCTGCATCTTTGTCAGTTACCTTTTCAAACTTATCTATAACATCAAAATCTACATTTTTCGGAAGGATATCCTCTCCAATTCCCTCAGTTACATAGGGGTAAATTTCGTTTTCATCAAAAATTCCTGTTTCGTGGTACTTTTTAAAAACAGAACCATAAGTGTCGATTCCCCAAATTTTAATGTTTGGATTTTTTTCTTTCAAAAACTTTCCTACGCCTGAAATCGTTCCTCCTGTTCCAACACCAACAACAAAATGTGTAATTTTACCTTCAGTTTGTTCCCAAATCTCTGGACCCGTTTGTTCGTAATGCGCTTGTCGATTGGACAAATTATCATATTGATTCACATACCAAGAGTTGGGTGTTTCTTCAGCCAGCCTTCGTGCT
>JAFIEX010000222.1 GCA_020832365.1 Crocinitomicaceae bacterium | reverse complement strand
TCTGCTTTTGGAGGAGGTTTTACTTGGGGCGCTGTTTATTTAAAATGGGCCTATAATTCTTAATATTTATTTGTACATTTAGCCATTAAAACATAAAACATGATGAATCAGAAAGAAATTCAAGATCTCATTAAATTTGTTGCAAAATCAGGTGTAACGGAAGTTGAAATAGAGGAAAAAGACTTTAAAATAACAATCAAAGCGGAGGTAAAGCGCATTAAAGAAGAACAAACTGTTTATGTTCAACAGCCTATGATGCAATCGATGCCTCAAGCGCCTGCACCTGCACCAGCACCTGCACCAGCACCAGTTGCTGCACCTGCTCCAGAAGCGGCTCCTAAAGTAGAGGAAACTTCCAACTTGATTACTGTTAAATCGCCGATGATCGGTACTTTCTACCGTTCTCCATCTCCAGACAAACCGGTTTACGTAGAGGTTGGAAGCACTATTAAAAAAGGAGATACTCTTTGTATTATCGAGGCAATGAAGTTATTTAACGAGATTGAAAGTGAAGTTACAGGCAAGATTGTTAAAGTTTTGATTGATGATGCAACTCCTGTAGAATATGACCAACCATTATTCTTGGTTGATCCATCTTAAATATTTTTTAATTAAAAACCCAATAAGGCATGTTCAAAAAAGTATTGATTGCCAACAGGGGTGAAATTGCGTTACGCGTAATTAGAACCTGTAAGGAAATGGGCATAAAAACTGTTGCAGTATACTCAACAGCAGACAAAGATAGTTTGCATGTGAGATTTGCTGATGAAGCAGTTTGTATTGGCCCACCATCTAGTGCACAATCATATTTGCAAATACCAAATATTATTGCAGCTGCTGAAATTACGAATGCAGATGCTATTCACCCGGGATATGGTTTTCTCTCTGAGAACGCTAAATTTTCTAAAGTTTGTAAGGAGCACAATATCAAATTTATTGGTGCAACAGCTGAACAAATTGAATCAATGGGAGACAAAGCTACGGCTAAGGCTACTATGATTAAGGCAGGTGTTCCATGTATTCCTGGGTCTAAAGGCTTATTGAAAGACTTGAAAGACGCCAAAGAGCAAGCAGTTAAAATCAAATATCCTGTCATAATCAAAGCAACTGCTGGCGGTGGGGGGAAAGGAATGAGAATTGTTTGGAAAGAGGAGGACATGGAAAAAAACTGGGACTCTGCCAAACAAGAAGCCGCTGCTGCTTTTGGTAATGATGGTATTTACATGGAGAAATACATCGAGGAACCAAGGCATATTGAAATCCAAATTGCTGGAGACCAATATGGAACAGTTTGTCACCTTTCTGAAAGAGATTGTTCGATTCAAAGAAGGCACCAAAAACTGGTGGAAGAAACACCTTCACCCTTTATGACTGATGAGTTGAGAGATAAAATGGGTGAGGCTGCAATTAAAGCTGCTAAAGCAGTGAACTATGAAGGGGTTGGTACGGTTGAGTTTTTAGTAGATAAAAATCGAGACTTCTACTTCATGGAAATGAATACTAGAATTCAGGTGGAGCACACAATAACCGAAGAGGTGATTAACCATGACCTCATAAAAGAGCAAATCTTAATTGCTGCTGGAGAAAAAATTAGCGGCAAGAATTATTACCCTCAAATGCATGCTATTCAATGTAGAATCAATGCAGAAGATCCAGAAAATGGTTTTAGACCTTCACCAGGTAAAATAACAGAATATCATGAGCCTGGGGGGCATGGTTTAAGAATTGATACGCATGTTTATGCTGGATATACTATACCGCCTTATTACGATTCTATGGTGGCTAAGTTAATTACTGTAGCACAAACTAGGGAAGAAGCTATTTTGAAAATGCGCAGGGCGTTGGATGAGTATATTGTTGAAGGTGTTAAAACAACTATCCCATTTCATAAAGCCCTCATGAAAGATGAAAATTTTTGTAAAGGTAACTTTACAACTAAATTTATGGAAACTTTTGAGTTTTAATACTAATTAATAAATTGGAAAAAGGAGGTCTGAGGACTTCCTTTTTTTGTCTATTCTCATAGCAAACAGAAAAAAATAGGTTTAATCATCCACAAGGATAAAACTAACCTTATCTTTGTATCCATTATTGAGAAATACAAAAATGAAAGTCATTGATCACATAAATCAATCAAAAGAAACTTTATTTTCCTTTGAAATCCTTCCCCCATTAAAAGGGAAAAGCATACAATCCATTTATGATGGTATAGATCCGTTAATTGAATTTAAACCGAAATTCATTAACGTTACTTATCACCGAGAGGAATACATCTATAAAGAGAGAGGAAACGGATTGTTGGAAAAGGTGGCAATAAGAAAAAGACCAGGCACCGTGGGGATTTGTGCTGCCATCATGAACAAATATCATATAGATGCGGTACCTCATTTAATATGCGGTGGATTTAGTAAAGAGGAAACAGAAAACGCACTAATTGACTTGCAGTTTTTAGGGATAGATAATGTGTTGGCGCTCAGAGGTGATCCCATCAAAACAGAATCTTCATTTACACCAAGCGAGAATGGACATCAGTATGCAGTCGAACTGATTGGTCAGGTAATGGATATGAATAGAGGTAATTACTCCCTAGATGATATTCAATTAGAACCAACAGATTTTTGCATTGGTACAGCCGGATATCCAGAAAAGCATTTTGAAGCCATGAATATGGCAACAGATTTAAAATATTTAAAGCAAAAAGTAGATGCTGGTGCTGATTATATTGTAACACAAATGTTTTTTGATAATCAAAAATATTTTGAATTCGTAAAGAAGTGTAGAGAAATTGGAATTAATGTACCAATAATCCCTGGTATGAAACCAATCAAAACACTGCGACATATTACTTTCTTACCAAAATTCTTTCACATTGATTTCCCAGAAGAACTTTCAAAAGAGTTATTGAAATGCACTACTAATGACCAAGTCAGAAGCCTTGGTGTTGAGTGGGGAATTCACCAAACAAAAGAGTTGAAAAAGGCCAACGTACCATGTATTCACTATTATACCATGTCAAATTCACATGAAGTAAAGCTGATCGCAGCAGAAAACTTTTAATTTGGCATAATATTTTCTGTAACTTTAGCATAAAAATAGAGCAAATGAAAAAAATTCAGATAAATACGCAAGTGAAGTTGATGGTAGTACTTTTAGTTATTACTTGTTTTAATATTACTTCTTTTGCACAAATGCGACTTGAAAACGTATTAGTTGTAGCCCAACAAGATAAACTTGAAGACAGGTATTCTATGGAATTAGCGCTAACTAATTTGATGCAAACGAATGGTGTTACCAGCAAATCGGCTTTAGGAGTAATTCCGCAGGGTGAATTCATGAATGTATTAGCCACTGAAGAAATACAGAAGAAGGTTAAAGCTTTGGGTATAGATACTTATATGTTGGTTTCAGTGCGTGGATACGATCGTTCATTTACGCCCTCAACAAATTTACAAAACATGCGTGATGAGTTAAATGCTGGACATATGTTCAGTTTCTGGAGAGAAAGTGCAAATTCCATTTCATTTACAGTTACATTTTACAGAAACAATCAGCCTATTCATTATGAGTTAATCAAAATTAAAAATGGAAAGAATAGGGAAGCTACAATAGGCAAAATGGTTAAGGCATTTGAAAAGCGTTTGCAAAAAAACTGGCTGAGATAAACTAGTTCAGATTATTGAAAAGCTCAATTATATTTTAAATGGAATTATTTTTCTATGTAATCCTCTCATTATTATAATGTGGTAAAAACCAACCTTTAAACTAGTTAAGTCAATTTTCTGGTTCTCATCATATACTTCTCCCTTTAACACAACTCGCCCCATCTGATTTGCTATTGCGTAGGAAAAGAGGTCTTTAGAGGGAGTTAAACGAAAGTAGATTAAGCGATCAACTATCTTTACATCTACATCGTGAAAATTATCATTTGTAAGTGAAGGGTACACAATATTATTAATTTGGACGAAGTTATCCAAAATGGTCATCTACTGATAGACTAATAACTATATTTTCGTCAAGCTATTAAAATATTCAGATGAAACATTTAGTTTTACGCATTAAATTGGATAATCGTTAAAACAACTTGGGGTTTTTCAGGATGAAATCGCAGATTACCAACAAAAGATTGTTTAAATTTTTGCACATATTAAAAAAAGAATTATCTTTGCACTCCATTTTTGATTTGGAAAGTTAGAATTTAAGAAATAGAAATAATGAAGAAAGACGTACATCCAGAAAACTATAGGTTAGTTGTTTTTAAAGATATGACTAACGACTACACATTTTTGAGCAAGTCTTGTGCTGCATCTAATGAAACAGTGCAGTGGGAAGATGGCAATGAATATCCTTTAGTTAAATTAGATATTTCTCACATGTCTCATCCATTTTTTACTGGTAAAGCTCAGTTCGTGGATACTGCTGGACGAATCGATAAATTTAAAAATCGCTACGCACGTCACATTAAGAAGTAATTTTGCATAGAAATATTAGCGGGGAGTCAGTTGACTCCCTTTTTTTATTCAAAAAGTTCTTATTTAAAATGATTCTTTATAACTTTGTGCCAGAACTTTAAACTTAAAAAAATATGTATCCTCCAGAATTAGTAGCGCCCATGAAAGAAGACCTGACATCCG
>JAFIEX010000221.1 GCA_020832365.1 Crocinitomicaceae bacterium | reverse complement strand
TATCTTTGAGTAATCTTAAAATTTAGGTTATGAAAAGAAAAAACTTGTGGTTAACAGGCGCGGCGCTTCTGGCAATTACTTTGTCTTGTGGCAATGATACAAGCAAAGATACCACTCCGAAAGCAGACGGCTATTCTGGTGAGACTAAGAAAAGTCATACCAACCGTCTAGCATCGCAAAATAGCGATTGGTGGCCCAATCAACTGAACTTATCATTACTAAGGCAAAATTCTGCATTATCCAATCCGATGGATCCTGATTTTGACTATATCACTGCTTTTAACGAGTTGGATTATGCTGCTTTAAAAAAGGACTTAGAAGCTTTAATGACCGATTCTCAAGAATGGTGGCCCGCTGACTTTGGACATTATGGTGGGCTATTCATTCGAATGGCTTGGCATAGCGCAGGAACATATCGAACAGGAGACGGAAGAGGAGGCTCGAGAGCAGGTCAACAGCGTTTTGCTCCAATCAATAGCTGGCCTGATAATGCCAATTTAGATAAAGCAAGAAGATTACTTTGGCCCGTAAAGCAAAAATATGGGGACCACATATCTTGGGCTGATTTAATGATACTAGCAGGTAACGTTGCATTAGAGTCCATGGGCTTTGAAACGATTGGTTTTGCTGGTGGAAGAGAAGATGTTTACGAGCCTGAATTAGATGTTTACTGGGGAGCTGAAAAAAAATGGCTAGATGATGAAAAAAGATATAGCGGTGACAGAGATTTAGAAAATCCACTTGCTGCTGTCCAAATGGGGTTGATTTATGTGAATCCTGAAGGTCCTAATGGAAATCCTGATCCACTATTGGCAGCGAAAGATATCCGTGAAACCTTCGCAAGAATGGGAATGAACGATGAAGAAACAGTAGCTTTAATAGCAGGTGGGCATACATTGGGGAAAACTCATGGGGCTGGTCCAGCTGACCATGTTGGTCCTGAGCCAGAGGCAGCTGATATTGAAGCGCAAGGTTTGGGTTGGAAAAGCTCTTATAAATCCGGAAAAGGCGCTGATGCAATTACTTCAGGATTAGAGGTGACTTGGACTTCTACGCCTGCACAGTGGAGCCATGATTATTTAACTTTCTTATTTGAATATGAGTGGGAATTAGATAAAAGTCCTGCTGGTGCTCATCAATGGAAAGCAATTGGGGTGGATAATATTATTCCAGATGCTTTTGACAAAGAAAAGAAACATCCACCTTACATGCTAACAACAGACCTTTCACTAAAGGTGGATCCAATTTACGAGAAAATTTCTAGAAGATTTTTGGAAAACCCTGAAGAGTTCAACTTAGCATTTGCTAAAGCATGGTTTAAACTAACACATAGAGACATGGGGCCAAAAACGACATATTTGGGACCAGAAACACCCAAAGAAGACTTCCTTTGGCAAGACCCTATTCCAGCAGTAGATCATCCTTTGGTAAATGCAAAAGATATTGCATCACTGCAGTCAGCACTTAAAAATAGCGGTTTGTCAATAGCAGACATGGTTACTACCGCTTGGGCATCCGCATCAACTTATAGACATTCGGACAGAAGAGGTGGTGCAAATGGAGCAAGAATTATGTTAGAACCTCAGCGTAATTGGGAGGTAAATAACCCAAAAGAACTGAATCGCATTTTTGCAGAATTGGAAAAAATTCAACAAGACTTTAACGCTAAAAATGCCCCTAGAAAAATATCAATGGCGGATTTAATTGTCTTGGCGGGTAATACAGGTGTGGAATTGGCTGCAAAAAATGCAGGTGTCAATATCAAAGTTCCTTTCCATGCTGGAAGAATGGATGCAACACAGGAGATGACAGACATCGAAGGAATGCAATTGTTAGAGCCAATGGCAGATGGTTTTAGAAACTATTTAAAAACCAAATATACCATATCAACGGAAGAATTACTCGTGGACAAAGCTCAACTGCTGCGATTAACAGCACCTGAAATGACGGTATTAGTTGGTGGAATGAGAGCAATGGAAGCTAACTACGACCGCTCAAAAACGGGTATGCTGGTTGACAACCCTGGAAGTCTAGACAATAGCTTCTTTGTTAATTTGCTAGATATGTCCACAGAGTGGAAAGCTAAAGACGCTGATAAAGAAATCTTTGAAGGATTGGACAGAAAAACTGGAGCGCAAAAATACACTGCTTCTCGTGTTGATTTAATTTTTGGTTCTAATTCTGAGCTGAGGGCCTTAGCTGAAGTATATGCAAGTCAAAACAACAAAGAAAAGTTTGTAAGAGATTTTGTTGCCGCTTGGACTAAAGTAATGCATTTAGATCGCTTCGATTTAACGCATAAAAAATAGTTTTCAAATAATTACATAAAAAGGGATGTCACACTTTGAGACATCCCTTTTTTGCTTGATAGCAACTTGTTTTTTATAAGCAGGAATGATTTGCCTCTACTACAAACACCCTATCAAACAAGGTAAAAGTTATTCATGGCCACATAAAACCCCATTTGATAACCTGAGTTTTTCTTTGTAGACTTGTATTTTAAATAAAATTTTAGATGAAAAGATTATTGAGTCAACTATTTTTACCGCTCATTTTTACAAGTAGTTCCTTTGTTCACAGTCAAGATTACATTCCTTTAGTAAGTTCGAAAACACGGGATACCTAGCTGTTTCCGAGTTGGTTTCGGGTAAATATTTTATAAAAATCTACACTAATTCTGGTGTTACAACCAAACAATTTGTTAAACTTTAAAAGTCATGATTATGAAACAGTTGCTATTAATACTTTTACTTTTTTTGAGTGGGAATTCGGTGTTTGGGCAAAATTTAGGATGGGCTCCAATAGGAGCGGAATGGTATTATGACTATAAAGACAATTGGCTTATTGATGGGTACTCAAAATATAGTGTTGAAAAAGACACGATAGTAAATGGGATTAATTGCAGAAAAATAAGTGTATACAGCGAATGGTATAACTATGAATCTGAAACAATCGGTTCAAGTTCTTATCCCGCTACTTATTACGATCCTTTAATTAGCTATGAAGCAGATAGTGTTATATATCTTTTTAATGGTAATACCTTTGACACTTTAATGAACTTTAAAGCAAACCCTGGAGATACGTGGAAAGCCCCAGGACAATATTGCGAAAATTACAAGACGGTTCTAGATACTGGTAGTTATAACATAAATGGATGTTCAGGTAAGTGGATTAGTTATGAATATATGTTTGATGATTTTTGGACGGTATCTATTGATACTTTTTACCAGAATATTGGAAGCACAAATATAGGATTTGAAATTGTAAACTACTATTGTGATGGAGTCGCTGATATTACCATTCCCACGAATTTGAGGTGTTATTCAGACAATCAGTGTTCAGTCCAATTCACAGAAAAAGAATGCGATTTCCGTATATCGTCTGTAAGTCAATTTCCTTCCGAATCAACATTTCTTGTTTATCCCAACCCAGCCAGTAGTTTTATTACAATAGAAGGTCTAGAACAAACACTTGTAACACTTTATGATGTTACTGGTAAAAAGATACTATCTAAAATGTTTTCAAGTGAAGATAATGTTATTAATGTTGAGCATTTTACAAGGGGAATGTATTTTATAGAGTTAAAGAAACTAAATACAAGTGAAAAATATATTAAGAGAATTATTTTGGACTAATAATAAATTAAACTTGAATAAAATGAATAAACTATTTTTTCTAACAGTCGCTCTTCTTTTTCCATTTTTAATTAAGGCTCAGGGAATTGATGATTGCATTGTAGATACAACCACTTTAAACATTACTTTAGGAGGAGACAATAGAGCCATTAATTGTTCGAATAACATCCCGTCCCAAAGCAGCCAGTCGTATCAGGATAAATATTCCCAAATGTCATATTGGATTCCCGATGAAGCCACTCCTATAAAAACAATCAAGATTGCTTTTCATGTTTTTAATGATGACAATGGTGATGGAACGATATTTCTCAATAATGCTCAAGGAATTACAGATATCGAGTTAACAGTTGAAAGGCTAAATGATGTTTATTCAAATGTTGCAGAACCAACTAACCCCAAACAGGGCGTTGATGAATTAATTGATACAAAAATCAGGTTTTCACTGGAAGAAATTTACTTTTATGATGATGATACCTTTAATACCTGTTTGCCCTCATCATTCAGTGTTAGAAGTAATATGTTAAACTATATTATAAATAACCATCCCGAAAGACTTGAATATTTACCTATATTAATTGGTG
Source organism: Crocinitomicaceae bacterium (assembly GCA_020832365.1). GTDB lineage: Bacteria > Bacteroidota > Bacteroidia > Flavobacteriales_D > Crocinitomicaceae > JAFIEX01. The sequence goes on along the minus strand of JAFIEX010000221.1, from coordinate 425 downwards.
AATTTAATTGTAAACCTCCCCATGCAAACCTTCCTTCCCCCAGTTTTTTAGGCTCATCTAGTAATTTAGATATGATGTCATATAACTTTATGGGACCTTCTAGTTTATGGAGTGCTTCAAGGACTCTTACTCACGAATTAGGGCATAACCTAGATTTACGTCATACATACGTTCCTGGTGAAACCTGTAATCAATCAAGTCAGGAGTATCTTTCTGATTTTTTTGACTCTAGTCTTGGAGGAGGAACGGATTGTTTACATGACGCAGGATGGGATTGTGATATAGAAGACGCATCAAACACTTGCACCAATAACATTATGGGAGGAGTTAACAAAACCCTATATTATTTCTCACCTCTCCAAATTGGAAGAATCCACAGAGCATTATCTATAAAGTCGGTTAGAAAATACATAAAAGATAGCCCC
>JAFIEX010000220.1 GCA_020832365.1 Crocinitomicaceae bacterium | reverse complement strand
CCTACGCTTTCCATCAAACAAGGTGGTTTTGCTCCTTTGGGCAAATACAAGAAGTCTTGGATTTTTGATAAAATTGAAAAATTTTTAGAACTTGAAGGTTGGACTTTATCAACGCCGCTTGAAAAATTGCCTGATGCCACGCTTCAAAGTCTACTGCATGGAAGAGCGGCTATCAGGTTGGAAAACGGCAAGAACAGCCCTGATTTTGAGGGAGTAATAGAGTTTTTAACCCGCCATTATGAAGATGATTCATCAGCTGCTACCAAGCGATGGATTCAACAGTTTATGAATACAAAGTCCTGCCCTGAATGTGAAGGTTCAAGACTTAAAAAAGAAGCACTCTATTTTAAAATTGGTGATCATCACATTGGTGATTTAGCGAATATGGATATTGCCAAACTTTACCAATTTACTTGTAATGTTAGTGATCTGTTGGATGAAAAACAAAAAGTCATTGCAAAAGATATTTTAAAAGAAATCAATGACAGGCTTTCATTTATTTTATCAGTCGGTTTAGAATATTTGACATTGAATCGCCCAGCAAAATCCCTTTCGGGAGGGGAGGGGCAAAGAATACGATTAGCAACCCAAATAGGTGCAGAACTAATGAATGTATTGTATGTGCTGGACGAACCTAGCATCGGTCTTCATCAGAGAGATAATACCAAATTAATTGCCTCGCTCAAAAAATTAAGAGACGCTGGAAATTCTATTATCGTAGTAGAACACGATAGAGAGATGATGGAAGAATCCGATTTTATAGTTGATATAGGTCCTGGTGCTGGGCGACTAGGTGGAGAAATTGTGCATGCTTGTGATTATCAGACTTTACTCAATAGTAGCTCCATGACAGCTGATTACCTCAAGAATGAAAAGCAAATAGAAATACCTGACAAACGAAGAAAAGGAAATGGCGAAAAATTAAAGTTATTTGGCGCGACTGGTCATAACCTGAAAAATGTCAAGTTGGAAATACCTTTGGGTACTTTTACATGTATTACTGGTGTTTCGGGCTCAGGTAAATCCTCACTCGTGAACCAAACACTATATCCAATTTTAAATGCATATTTTTACAATGGTGTAAAAAATCCATTGCCTTATCAAAAAATCGAAGGATTGGAACATCTTGATAAAGTCATTGAGATTGATCAAAGTCCAATTGGTAGAACTCCTCGATCTAATCCAGCGACCTACACGAAAGTATTTGATGAAATTCGCTCACTTTTTGCGATGTTGCCTGAAGCTCAAATCAGAGGGTATAAGCCTGGCCGATTTTCTTTCAATGTGAAAGGTGGACGTTGTGAAACATGCAAAGGAGCAGGCTTAAAGGTCATTGAAATGAATTTCTTACCTGATGTTTATGTAGCCTGTGAAACATGTAATGGAATGCGATACAATCGAGAAACGTTAGAAGTGCGATACAAAGGCAAGTCAATCTTTGACGTTTTGGAAATGCCAATTGCTGAAGCTGTATTATTTTTTGAGCCTATACCTAAAATTCATCGCATACTGTCTATGTTGCACTCTGTTGGATTAGGGTATGTAAAATTGGGTCAGCCATCCACAACCTTATCTGGTGGAGAGGCACAGCGAATCAAATTAGCCACAGAATTATCAAAAAAAGGAACAGGTAAAACAATCTACATCCTAGATGAACCGTCTACCGGACTTCATTTTGAGGATGTTAGAATGTTGTTGAATGTGTTAAATCGCTTAGTGGATGATGGAAATACTGTGCTTGTGATTGAGCATAATTTAGATATCGTAAAAGTTGCAGATTACGTTATTGACATTGGGCCAGAGGGAGGTCAAGCAGGTGGACAGGTAGTGGCAAAAGGTACTCCTGAGCAAATTATAAAAAAGAAGGAAATTTCCCATACAGGTAAATATTTAGACATAGAACTTAAAAGACGAAATAAATAATTGTCTTCTGTGAAGCTTTATATTAGGTTATTTTGTTACTTTTAAACGTTCAAATTTTAGGAATAAACAACAGCTGTGCTTTGTTTAACTGCTTGTTTTATGAAAAAGTCATAAACATCAAGTTCATAGTAGCAGAAATAATTCAAGCAGAAGTTTTTATTGGACTAAATGAATTTATGGGATATTGGATTAAAAAAATGATAGTATGAAAGTTCGAAAGGATTGGTATGAAATAAAAACGAATGACAGTTGGGCAATTTTTAAAATAATGTCAGAGTTTGTTGGAGCCTATGAAACAATGGCTAAAATAGGTCCTTGTATTTCCGTTTTTGGATCTGCAAGAACACAGCCTTCCAATAAATACTACCAGAAAGCGGTAGATGTCGCATCAGAATTAGCAAAAAGAGGTTATGGGGTTATTACCGGCGGCGGACCTGGAATAATGGAAGCTGGAAACAAAGGAGCGTTCGAAGCTGGTGGGAAGTCTGTTGGCTTGAACATTGATTTACCTTTTGAGCAAAGTGGTAATCGATATATTGATAAAGATGCAGATTTGAAGTTTGATTACTTTTTTGTAAGAAAAGTGATTTTTGTAAAGTACTCTCAAGGTTTTGTGGTTTTACCGGGAGGCTTTGGAACTATGGACGAGTTGTTTGAAGCCTTGACTTTAATTCAAACGAAAAAAATAAATCGTAGACCAGTAGTCCTAATAGGTTCGGATTATTGGAGTGGGCTTATGAATTGGATCAAAGACACTATGCTCATGGGAGGCAATATATCTGAAGAAGACTTAGACTTATTCAAAGTGGTGGACACGACTGAAGAAGCAATCAGTTATATCGATGAGTTTTTCAAGACGCATGCATTAACACCGAATTTTTAATTCCAATATAATTTTTATTACACTACTTATGAAATACTTTAAAATCTTAGTTGCAGCTATTACGTTGTTTTTTGGACAACATATAGTTGCGCAGGTTTTTTGGACCGAAACTTTTGGTTCGGGATGCGTTGCTGGAACTTTAGCAGACGGGTTTACTTCCTCTAACGGCTCTTGGTCAACATCAGTAATTGGATCAAATGGAGCACAGTCGAATGAATGGTATATTAGTGCAACAGAGAGTGGGGAAGGTGTGGGGAATTGCGGCGATGGTTGCACAAATACGCCTTCAGCTGATAGAAAAACATTGCACATCGGCACGAATCCAGTTTTTGGTGATTTCGGTGCCGCCTATTTGGCCGAGGGCGGAGGCTTTTTTAATGTTGTTACTGATAAAAGAGCAGAATCTCCAACTATAGACTGCTCTAATCAATGTGACATTACATTGTCTTTTGAATATATTGAAAATGGAGATGGAACGCTTGATAATCATACACTATGGTATTTTGATGGTACAACTTGGTCGTTGTTAGCTGATACACCGAAAACACCGCTTTGTGGTGTTCAAGGTCAATGGCAAAATTTTTCCATTGCTTTGCCGAGTTCTGCGGATAACAATCCTAATGTTCGAATCGGATTCAGATGGGTTAACAATGATGATGCAATTGGAACAGACCCTTCTATAGCTATTTACAATATTCAACTTTCAACAAACGATGTTGTTCCTCCAACAATGGATTGTGTAACTGGTGTTAATGTTTATGTCCCAGCCAACGAATGTATTGCCGAAGTGCCAGACTTGATATTACCACCAAATGTAATTGTTTCAGACAACTGTACATCAACTGCGGATATTTTAGTAACCCAAAACATTCCTTCAGGGACACCTATAATTGGCGTGGAGAATACGATAACGGTTGAAGTAACAGCAACTGACTTAGCAGGGAATTCGAACACTTGTTTAGTCGAAGTTACAAGTATGGATACCATCGGGCCAGTGTTGACATGTCCATCGACTCAAAGTGTCTTTGCGGATGCGAACTGCTCAGCTGAAATTGATGATTATATACCGCTGGTAACAGCCCTTGATAACTGTTCTCCAACAGCTGAATTAATTCTAACTCAATCCTTGCCTGCAGGAACTACCATTCAGAATAACACAATAATAGAAATTACCGCCTTAGATACTATTGGTAACATTTCACAATGTAGTTTTTTGGTGGAGTTAATTGATACGATTTCGCCAGTTGTGACTTGCCCTTCTGGAATTACGCAGAACACCTCCATCAGTAGTTGTGACACTTTATTGTTAGATTATACAGGTGACTTGATTTGGTCGGACAACTGCTCTACATTACTTTCTCAAATAACTCTTGCGCAATCACCTGCTGTGGGTAGTATCATACAGCACGGCGATATGGTTGAATTGTCTGCAACGGATGAAGCAGGAAATGTCTCAAGCTGTCAATTTACAATAGCGGTGTTGGATTTTGTTCAGCCCAATGTTATATGTCCAAATGATACCGTGTTGTATTTGGATACCAACTGTGAGTTGCCGCTGCCTGATTTTGGAACAGAGGTAACAGCCTCAGATAATTGTGATGCAGCTGCTGACCTTATTTTATCTCAGTCACCTGCAACCGGAGCTGTTTTATCGGGTGCAAATACAATTAACACGATAACTTTTCAAGTTACCGATTTGAGCGGTAACATTGGAAGCTGTAATTTTCAACTAACATTGTTAGACACTATCGCCCCTCAATTAGATTGCCCTGCATCAATTGTTGTTTCTGCCAATAACGACTGTGAATGGGTAGTGACGGATTTATCTACAGAGGTT
>JAFIEX010000219.1 GCA_020832365.1 Crocinitomicaceae bacterium | reverse complement strand
ACAATTCATTTTATGATGAACAAATAAAGCCCATAGCATCGGAATATGCAGAAAAAGTGTTTTTCTCTAATTATAATCCACTTTTCCCAGCTGTGGATTATTTTGTTGTGGATAAAAAGGATAGTAGTTACCAAGCCTTGTTGTATGTTGAGGACGCTGAAATTATGGAACACTACAGGGCAGAGTACAAGTATGTAGATGTTCGTACTAAACTCTGGGCATGGGACATGGAGATTGCATCTGGCATTGACAGAGAAGTGTGGGTAGGTGCTGCTGTTTTTACCAACTCGTTATATTACGAACCTCCGTTTGTACCGTTTTTTACTCAAAGTGATACGGCTTACATTAGCGATCATTACAAAAATCAATTATACAAATTTAGCATTGATGAAGATATTATACTGGTTGATAGCATAGCTATTGATTACCATTTAGAAAAACGAAAAACAGGTTGGAGAAGAGTTGTATTACAAGACCCGATAACCGAAAAAACATTCATTCTTTATGATAAAGCAGGCTATAGCAATATCAGAGAATTATGCGCTAGCGATGGTGCTTTATCGCAAACCATGCCTCTTTTTTATCGCTATGTGGAAAAGGTGGCCGTTTATGACAATTGGGTGTATTACATCTATCGGCCTTTTGGTTCTATTCAGAAAAAATACTTGTATAAAGAGCCTTTAAAATTTGAGTAATGGGAAGTTTAGACTTGTTTAGGGTAAGAGGAACATTACCTCTCCGCGATGGTGCTCTTATTTTTACAAGAAATACTCCGTTTAATTTAGGTGCTACAACTGCTTGAAAGCCTCAGGAATTATTATATTAGCAGTCTTAAAATAAAAAGTATGCGAATTGGTATCATAAGAGAGGGGAAGAATCCGCCAGATGAAAGAGTGCCTTTGACTCCAGAGCAATGCAAAGCGGTGATAACCACTTACCCTACAATTGATTTAGTGGTGCAGCAAAGCAATGTGCGCGCTTTTAAAGATAGTGAATACCAAGCTTTGGGGGTTCCAATTGTAGAGGATTTGCATGACTGTGATGTTATTTTCGGTGTAAAAGAGGTCAATTTAGAGGATTTAATTCCCAACAAACACTTCTTTTTCTTTTCTCATACTTTTAAAAAACAGCCTTACAATAGAAAACTATTGCAAGCAGTTCTAAATAAAAAAATCCAGCTAACCGACTATGAGGTGCTTACCGATGAAAAAGGTTTACGAGTGATTGGTTTCGGAAGATATGCTGGAATAGTTGGATGCTATAACGGATTTAGAACTTATGGTGTCAAACATCAATCATTTGAACTAAAACCAGCTCACCAATGTGCAGATAGAATTGAAATGGAGGCGGAATTACAAAAAGTTGTGCTGCCGACTGATTTTAAATTGGTTGCAACGGGTTTTGGAAGAGTAGGGCATGGTGCAAGGGAAATCCTCAGTTTATTACCTATTAAAGAAGTTTCCCCCAGTGATTTCTTAAATCAAACTTACGACTATCCTGTTTTTACTCATTTAAATGTGGATGATTACAATAAAAAAATAGATGGTACAGCATTTAGCAGGGTTGCATTTTATCGAGACGGCTCGGGACATGTTTCAACTTTTTCAAGGTATTTGGGTGTTGCGGATATGTATGTGGCTTGTCATTATTGGAAAAAAGGCGCACCGATCATTATCACCAAAGAAGATTTAAAAGCCACAAATTTAAAAACATCGGTTATCGCTGATATATCGTGTGATATTGATGGTCCTATAGCATCTACGATTCGCCCCAGCACCATTGCTGAACCGATTTATGGCTATCATTGCTTTGAAGAGCAAGAAGTGGATGTGTTAGATGAAAATGCCATAGCAGTAATGGCTGTTGATAACTTGCCCTGTGAGCTACCCAAAGACGCTTCACAAGATTTTGGGAATGAAATAATGATGCACATACTTCCAGCTTTGTTGGGAGAGGATAAAATTGACTTAATCGCTCGTGGGTCTCAAACCAATAAGAATGGTGAGCTAACAGCGCATTTTAGTTATTTAGAAAACTATGTAGCAGGCAAAGAATAATAGCATGGCATTTTTCACAGAACTACCCATTTCTTTGCTTTTAATCTGGACGCCAATTGCGGCCTTCTTAGCTTATTGGCTTTATTTACCGAAATTAGGCTGGATTAAAGAAATTAAGCCAATTGTGAGATGGTCGCTTGTTTCATTGCGATTTCTTGGTCTGTGGTTACTCGGATTGTTGATTCTGGGTTTGCTTTTTGAACGAAAAAGTTACAACAAAGAAAAACCTTTAATCATTTCATTACTGGATAGTTCAAGTTCTATGTTGAATTATGTGGATTCTGCCGAAGTACCTGTTCAAATCAATGCTTTTTTAGAAGGTGTACAACAGGCAATCAATAAAGATTTTGAACACCTCATTTTGGATTTTGATGGAGTAGTTAAGGTGGAAGAGGGCTTAAATTTCAACTTTAATCAATCAAATTTATCTAACTTATTACAAAATATTTATGATACTTATTATGGGAAAAATATTGGTGCAATTAATTTTATTTCCGATGGTAATTTCAACGTAGGTAACCATCCTCTGTATGTTGCACAGCAGTTGAGACTTATTCCAATTCACACACTTGGAGTTGGGTATACCATTCGAAAAAAAGACATCTTAATTCGTTCTATTTCCCATAATGATGTTTCTTTTTTAGGTAATATTTTCCCTTTACAAGTCAATATTGAATCCATTAAATTGCCAGCTTCCAATGTTAAAGTGGAGTTGTTTCAGAGAGATGTCAAGCTTGATGAAAAAACAGTCTCTATCAAAGGTCAAGAGTTTCAAACCCTTCAAACTACCTTTTTCGTTGAGGCAAAAGAAATTGGAATTATTCCTTATGAGGTTAGAATTTCTCCACATGAGGGAGAGTTTAATTACACCAACAACAACAAAACGGTATATATCGAAGTTATCGATGCAAGAAGTAAAATCTTGTTAATAGGGGTCCCTAATCCAGATTTAGGGGCAATTCGACAAGTATTGATTAAAGATAAAAATTTAGAAGTTGAAGGAAGAACACCGAGTAATTTCCCTGAAAAATTATCCATCTATGATTTAATCATTTTACATAATCCCGCTATAGGCTTTACAACTGAACAATTGGCACAGATTAAATCAGTGAATAAACCCATTTGGTATGTACTTGGACCTACTATACGGCAGGAAAACATATCTCAATTGGGTTTACCCATTCAAATGCAATTACGTGGTCAAAAGGACGAAGTAGGTGCTGCTTGGAATCAATTGTTTACGCCTTTTACACTTTCTCCATCCACTAAAGATCAATTGGAAAGATTACCGCCGTTAACTGTTCCATACGGCAACTTAAAGGTTAGTGAGGGTATGGAAATATTAGCGTTTCAAAAAGTGGGGAACATTGCCAAAAATGAACCGCTCATCTTTTTTGGAGAGTTAAACAATGAAAAATTTGGTGTGTCAATGGGTGAGGGATTTTGGCGATGGAGATTGGCGCTATTTCAAAGATATGGCAAGCACGATGCTTTTGAAGAATTAATTCAAAAGATGGTTCAATACCTGGCTGTTCGTTCCAATACCAGTAAGTTTAGGGTTCAAATCCCAAAGTCTATTACTGAGGATGACCATGTCATAATAAAAGCATTTTGCTATAACGATATTTTTGAGCCAATCACAGATGCTAAAGTCAGCCTGATCTTAAAAAATGAAAAAGGGGAGGAGTTCCCTTATGATTTCGGGGTTAGAGATAATTTTTTTCAATTGAATATGGGTAAATTATCAGCGGGTATTTACGATTGGCAGGCAACAGCAGAAATGGAAAAAGAAACTATACAAAAAAGTGGTGCTTTTACTGTTCAAAAAATTGAATTAGAGGATTTAGAAACTAGAGCTAACCATACTTTATTAAAACAAATTGCAGCACAGTCGGAAGGATTGTTCTTTCCGCTTGTGGATTATCAACAATTAATATCCGAACTTGAGAACAGTTCTGCTATTCAAGCTGTGACATATGAGTCTATTACAATGCGTAAGCTTGTAGATTATAAATGGGTTTTCTTTCTCATTATTGCTTTATTTACAATAGAATGGTTTTTGAGAAGATACAATGGGTCTTATTAGAGTGGGAACTGTAGAAGTAAAATATTAGACGCGAGATTAATAGAGGTTTTTAAAATTTTAAGCATACAATTAAGCTAAGCTCTGAAGCTCATCGATGAATAAGGAAGGTAACAAATAAAAAAATTATGAAAACAGAATTTCATTAAATTCGTGGTAATGGATGCAAAGAAGTTACGAATATGGAAAAAGCAGCGGCAACAGCGAAAAGCATTATTGTCTTCTGAGGTTTTGTTTGAAAAATTACGACGAGGTAATACCGTAGCACTAAGTGCTGCTATCACTTTAATAGAAAGCACTAAGAAATCCGATCAAGAAGAAGCTAAAAAATTAATTGATGCCTGTTTAAATGTAATTGATGATATTTCTATTCGTGTTGGAATAACTGGTGTACCAGGTGTAGGAAAAAGTACATTTATAGAAACTTTTGGTTTACATCTCCTTGAAGAGGGTCACAAAGTAGCAGTTTTAGCGGTAGATCCATCTTCTGAGAAAAGTGGAGGCAGTATT
>JAFIEX010000218.1 GCA_020832365.1 Crocinitomicaceae bacterium | reverse complement strand
TTTTCAAAAGGGGCTATTTCATCTCTTAAAGAAATCATTTCCTCTCCCTGTAATTCGGTTGGTCTAGATTGTAACATGGACATACAAATGGCTAGAAAATTAGCTGGTGAAAACAGGACATTACAAGGAAATTTAGATCCTTGTGCCTTGTATGCGAGCCATAAAGATTTAGAAAACCTCACGAAAAAGTTACTCAATTCGTTTGAAAGTTCCAGACATATTGTAAATTTGGGTCATGGCGTTTATCCTGATATTGATCCCGAAAAGGTAAAAACCTTTGTTAATACGGTTAAAGAATATAAAATTTAATTTTGGCAAAGTTTTTGCCTACAAACTATTGAATTAAATGAAAAGAGCAATGAAAACTATGAAAAACCTTTTTAAATCCATACCAGTGTTAGTCCTTTCTCTAACACTTTCTGCGCAGGAAGCAGAAAATTTAGTAACCAATGGAAACTTTGATCAAATAAGCGGAAAACTTCGTAGAACAGGAATGATTAGTGCCGCTGATGGTTGGATTTCACCAACAGGAGTGCCCGCTGACTTATTTTCTGCTCAAGCAAAAATGCCAGAAGTGGAAACGCCAAATAATCTTTATGGAAGAGAAAAACCTAAAGAGGGAGATTCCTATGCTGGAATTGTAGTTTACTCCTATAATGACAAAGAAAAAAGGCAGTATTTAACCACCAAGTTGAATACGCCTCTAAAAAAAGGAATGCGCTACAAAGTGATGTTTTATGCCTCGCTTGCGGAAATGTCAAAATATTCATCTAATAGAGTTGGGGTTCACTTCAATAAAAAAGAAATTAGTACAAAAGACAAAGTGCCTGCTTTAATTTTAGAAACGCATATTGAACATCCTGATCAAGAAATCTTCTCTGGGATGTATGGATGGGACTTGGTTTGTGGTGAATATATAGCTAAAGGAGGAGAGAAATTCTTGACTATTGGTAATTTTTATCCTAATAACGAAGTGGGCAATGAAAGAAACAAAACACCGAGGGATATAAAAGGCACCCCGATAGTAGCTGCATATTACTACATCGATGCTGTCTCTGTAACTTTGCTTGGACCTGACGAAAGGTGTGACTGTCCCTATGGAGACGAGGCAGAGACAGTTAGTGCGACATTATACCAAAGAAGACCTGAAATAACAGATCGAATGCCGGATGACGAAAAATTAAAGGCACATAAAATTTTCTATACACCAGAACGATATAATTTAACAATTTCAGGAGAAGGAACCTTAGATGAAATAGCAAAGTTGTTAGAAAAAAATCCAACTATGCAAATACGAATTGTTGGTCACACAGATACAAAAGAAAGTGCAAGCGCTTCAGCAAAAGATGTTTCTATGAAAAGAGCAGAGTACGTGAAGTTACAATTGGAAGAACGTGGAATTGATTCCAATCGTATGATGATAAAAGACGCTCAAGATTCGCAGAAAGCCTCTTTTATCGAAGATAACGATAACGAAGACACTAGGCTTGCCAAAAGCAGGAGAGTCACTTTTGAAGTCGTTTCAAAGTAGCAGAATTAAAAGATAATATTGGAGGTCGTTTCGAAAGATTCGACCTCTTTTGTTTTAGCATTGCAATAGAGAATTATTATATTTACCGCATGATAAAAATGGAAGGTATCTCCAAAAGTTATGGTAACTTAAACGTGCTGAATAGCATAAACTTAGAAATCCATAAAAGCGAATTAGTAAGTATTGTAGGTGCGTCTGGCGCGGGCAAAACTACCCTACTTCAAATTATGGGTACTTTAGAAAAGCCTGATAGTGGAACTTATTTATTTGATCAAGTTGAACCATTTTCACTAAAAGCAAATAAAATCGCAAATTTTAGAAACACGGAAATTGGCTTTATATTTCAGTTCCACCAGCTTCTTCCAGAGTTTACTGCACTTGAAAACGCAATTCTTCCTGCTTTAATATTAGGAACTCCGAAAATACAAGCTGAAAAGCGTGCCGAAGATTTATTCAAATTTCTAAATTTAATCAATCGCTCAAGTCATAAACCCGCTGAATTATCAGGTGGAGAACAACAACGAGTAGCAGTAGCTCGTGCCTTGATGAATCAACCAAAAGTGATTTTTGCAGACGAACCATCTGGAAATTTAGATGCTAAAAACGCAGCAGAATTACACCAACTTTTCTTTCAATTAAGACAAGATTTTGGCCAAACTTTTGTCATAGTCACACACAATGAAGAGCTAGCCAATATTTCAGATAGAAAACTTACTATGCAACAAGGTAAGATCATCAACAAATGAATAAGAAGGAGTTAAATGAGCTTAAAGAATTATTGGACTTAAAATTAAGTTTTTACAATAACTCAAGCTTTATCTCGGAAGACCCAATCGCTATTCCACATCAATTCAATAAAAAACAAGATATAGAAATAATGGGGCTTCTTATGGCTACTATTGCCTGGGGTAACAGAAAGAGTATCATCAAAAGCGGCGAGAAGTTATTGGATATTATGGAAGGACAGCCTTATCATTTTATACAAAACTATGACGGCAATGTAAAGCCCGATTTTCATTTTGTACATCGCACATTTCAAACAGAGGATTTGCATTTTTTCATTACAGCACTGCATAGATTGTACAAAGAGTTTGATTCAATGGAAAAAGTTTTTCAAGCCAACAATATCCTACCTGGAGCATTAGGTCGTATCATCTCATTTCGGAATTACATGCTTCAAACTTCACATGCCTTACGATCGAAAAAACACTTATCCAACCCCCTCAAAAATAGTGCTGCCAAACGTTTAAACATGTTTTTAAGGTGGATGGTCAGAAGCGATGAGCAAGGAGTTGATTTTGGAATATGGAAAGATATTGCTTCGAGTGAACTTTACTTGCCATTAGATGTTCACACGGGAAATGTGGCGAGGAAACTAAATATCCTTAAGCGCAAACAAAATGATTTGAAGGCTTTAGAAGAAATAATGATTGTTTTAAGGAAATTAGATGATAAAGATCCCGTAAAGTATGACTATGCGCTCTTCAGTTTAGGTGTTCATAAAGATTTAGATTAACCAAGATTATGAAATTCAAAGATTCAGATGAGTATTTTATGCGTCGCGCACTCTTTTTAGCTTCTAAAGGAAGTGGTTATGTTGCGCCGAACCCGTTGGTTGGTGCGGTAATCGTAAAAGATAATAAGATTATTGGCGAAGGGTTTCACGAGTATTATGGTCAGGCACATGCAGAAGTTAATGCTGTTAACACTGTTAAAAACTATGAGCTTTTAAAATCATCCACTATCTACGTTACATTAGAACCATGCGCACATTTTGGTAAAACCCCTCCATGTTCAGACCTGATAATTCAACATCAATTTCAACGAGTGGTTGTTGCATGCATTGACCCTTTTGCCGAAGTTTCAGGAAAAGGGATACAAAAAATGAGAGCAGCTGGAATCCAAGTTGATGTTGGTCTACTAGAAAAGGAGGCAAAAGCTTTGAATAAAAAGTTTTTTACTTTTCACCAAAAAAAAAGACCCTATATTACCTTGAAATGGGCACAAACCAAAGATGGTTTTTTAGATAAGAAGAGGAAACCAGGTGATGTTGGTGTAAATTGGATAACACAACCAGAGACAAAATTAATCGTACACGCTTTAAGAGCTGAAAACGCTGGTATTTTGGTTGGAGTTAAAACCATCTTAGCTGATAACCCATTGCTCAATGTAAGACATCATTTTGGACCGCACCCACATCGTTTTATCCTTGACCCAAAAAATGAAATCCCCCTAAATGCTGCTATACTTAATACCAATAAAGAATCCACTACAATTTTTAATGAACAGGATGATCGTAAAAAACATCAAGGTGTAAATAAAATAATACTTACCAATTTTTCCTTATCAGAAATACTTACTGAAATCTACAAACAAAATATCCTGTCCATACTCGTTGAAGGAGGAGCACATACATTAAATACTTTTCTTCATGAAGGGTTTTGGGATGAGGCTCATATTTTCACAGGTAATTGTTATTTTAAGGATGGATTAAAAGCACCTAATGCTCCAAATGGAAATAAAACTACAAAAAATTTAGGCGTTGATACCTACCAAATTGTATACCATCCTAATTTTGATCTATGATTTTTTTGCTACTCAGTATTTTATTTTCCTCCGGAATTTTAGTCATTTTCAAATTATTCGAAAAATACAATGTAAATACATTTGTTGCTATCGTTTTTAATTATTTAGTCGCTTTTTCCGTAGGAATTGTATTTTTTGGTCAGCAATGGCAGCCCGCTGTATTAGATGAAATGAATTGGTTGCCATTTGCTATATTGATAGGTATTTTATTCATTTCTCTGTTCTTATTAATGGGTAAAAGTGCACAACAAAACGGAATTGGCATCACTTCTGTGGTTGTCAAAATGAGTCTAGCCATACCAGTTATCTTTGCAATATATTTATACCAAGAGGCAATAAATCTGCTTAAGCTTATTGGGGTTGTTGCAGCAATTATTGGTGTGCTCCTCATCACTTTTCAGAAAAAATCAACTGGTCAAAAAAAGTCTTCGAACCTCCGAATAACTTTTCTGATTGTGCTGTTTATAGGATCAGGACTTCTGGATACACTGATTAATTACGTTGAAAAAGCCCATCTAAGTATTTTAACGCCCGCATTGTTTTCAGCCATATCTTTTGGCTTTGCTGGATTATTAGGTAGCATGGTGTTGCTATTTCAATTG
>JAFIEX010000217.1 GCA_020832365.1 Crocinitomicaceae bacterium | reverse complement strand
TTTTGTTGAAAAAGTTTTGTGATATGCAAGTTTCAGTAACCCTCTGAATGACTAATCTAAGTATTTTTTTCTTTTTGGATAACAAAAGTTGTATCTTTGAAGTATAATTTAGAGATTATCTTAATAAAAATGTAGCAACGCTTTAAAAATTTAAGATCATGCAAATTACCATAAACATAAAAGACAGCACTAAAGCAAAGGCTTTTCTAAATTTTATTAAAAGTTTGGACTTTGTTACGGTAAAAGAAAGTGATGAAAACATTAGCTACCCAACAATGACTGAAAAAGAAATTATTGACCGTGTAGCTGTAACAAACAAGCAAATAAAGCAAGGTAAAACAGTTTCTCACGACGATTTAGAAAAAGAATCGCTTAACTGGTAGTATGAACATTGAATGGACGCTTGAAGCTAAAAAAGACCTTAAAAAAATCTATAAGTTCTACACCAAACACTTTTCTAAAGCTCTTGCCCAGAAGATAAAAAAACAAGCGCTTAATAAAGTTAAAACGCTCGAACTAGGCACAGAACTCGGACAAGAAGAAGAACTTTTAAAACACCTAAACCAAGGACACAGGTATTTGATTTCTAACCACAATAAAATCATCTATAAAGTGGAAAATAAAACTGCTTATATTACTCATGTGTTTGATACAAGACAGGATCCTGAAAAGTTGGGGTAACCATAAGATACAATCTTGCGGTAGGGGGGGTGGTTAATCACATTGATAAACGACTAAAAATTAACGGTACAAACTCAATAAGACAGATTAAAAATATTATTGAAAAGTAGCTTACTAATTCACTTTTATTTAGTCCATAATACTTATAAAACTTAAAATTTAAGTTTGTTAGAAAGAATATTATAAACATAGCCCACTGCGCAAAATATATCCAATTAGATTTAACAATAAAAATATTATTAATTAGAAGGTATAAAACAAAAAGGGTTGCAAAAAACATCCCTCTTTTGTTTCTTAAAATTAAAAGTACAAAACCAATGACCCCAAAAAGTAAGTATATAAAATATGTTGTTGTAAACTTCAGATAATACATTACAGAATAATCTGTGTTTACTGATAATGCGCTATCCTTTATGGGGACAGACATCCAAATAAGTATGTTAACTTGGGAAATTATTAATAAAATAAGACAAGTTAATACTGTATAGTGTGAAATAGTCTTTTTCATATAATTTCTAATTAATTCTCCCTTAAGTCATGATTTCTTTGAAAGTCTTGGGCACTCATTTCGTTTTCCAAATGCGCTGCTTTGATAGCATGCACAGATAAAGTAAGCTTATTTTTTTTGAAAGCATCATTAATTTTATTATCAAATATTGAATCGCCAGTAGAAAAGTTTGCCCCATCTTGAACTTGGTCAAATTTATAGTTATATTCTCCTAACAATTTTGGAGTAGTTCTTGTTATATGTACAGAATATTCATCTGAGCAAATACCATTTGTCTGCAAAAATAAAAGCTTTTCTTTATAAGATTTATATGAATGCTCTACTGATAAAACTTTATCAGTAGCTGTAGAAATAGTCACTTTGGTTTCAAAAACAGTAGTAGTTCTTTCAACCTCTCCAGAAACATTGGTCATACTTGCTTTATATTCTTGAGTAACCTTCTGATGTGAAACTGAACGAACTAAATCTGCACCAATAACTTCTGAAACAAATTTGGATTTTTTTGAGCTTGTTAAATCCAAAGAAGACAAATCCGTTTCGATAAAGTTGTCCTTTCTGTGCCAAAGAAAACCGTTCCATTCAGTTCTAAGCACATTAGAAGAAGTTAAGTCAGTATATAAAGATGGTAATGGTAGGGTAAACTTTGGTGGTATTGGTTTTTGACCGTCAGGATCAACATAGTAAATAGGGTTATTATCAAATACCACGTATGGTGATGACCATGGAAATTCATGTGCCAGCGGGTCAACAGAAAGCCATCTCCCCACCCTTGGGTCATATTGTCTAAACTCGGTGGTGTAACTGTTCCCCGCTCCCTTTATCTCATCATCCTTCTCCTGACCTTGAAACCCATAGCGATAACTATCACTTTGATTCGTCCTCCCATCCAACTGCACCCCAAACCCACTATAATCGGCAATACTAACAATGTGAGTCTCAAAATAATCCACATAGCCGTTATCTTCAATGGGGTATTTGATGTCAGAAATAACTGTGAGCACATTGCCAAGGTGGTTGGATAACTCATAAAACTTCTCACCAGCAACATAAGTGTTAGCATTATTTGGGGTAGAGGAGAGCATATCTACTTTATGGCTGTTTCTGCCTAAGCGAGAGGAACCGTAAATGTTGCGCTCGTTAGGCGAGTAGTCAAATTCGTTGGTGCTATGTCGTTGTTGTGCCAAGATGTTGCCGTTTGCGTTGGAATAAATTTACCAATTATCTTGCGTTTGCGATGGTAGTGATTTGGATTTTTCATTATTTATTGGTAAGCTTTCAAAAGAGAAAAAGCTACCAAATTCTGTGGCTAATAGGTATGCATCAATGACATTTCTATAAATCCATCTGTTCAAAAATTTTGGGCGTATCCATTTATTTAGAACGATCTTTTGATCAGCATCAACAATATACGTTCTTTTTTTTACACCGTTCTTGTATTTTTCAAATATCCAGTTTCCATCAGGACGAAATACATTGATATCACCAATAAACCTAGTACAAATACCATTCAAGGGTTTCCCTAATTCACATTCACAGGAACGAATTAACTTTCCTTTATTAGTGTAATAATAACCAGATTTCAACCCTGTTGTATCAATTTCCTCTACAGAATATAAAAAACCATTATCGTAGTACTTTGTAAATTTACCAATAGGATAATATACAGTATTCACTTCGGGATGACCTTCATTATAAATAATTTCTGTTGTGTAATTATAAAGTTTATAGTCGGAAACAATCAATGAAGGCATTCCATTTTCATAAAATTTCATGACCTTACTTTCATAATTTCCATCTCCATAATTCAAGCTTAAGCTATATAAAGTCTTATTTTCTCTTAGCGTTAATATTAATGCATATTGATCTGTATTTACAGCGAAATTAAGCGTATTAGGTCCAAGAGGTCTATATTTGCGAGAATTTAATCTTGAATCATCAGATATTGTATAAAAATCAATGGAACCATCAAGGTTCAAAGTATCTTGAGCTGAACAAAATACAGAAAACATTGAAACAAAAAATAAAATTTTTAAATTATTGTACATACAAAATATTTATTATTCATTTACTGGAGAACCACTGTTTATATTTTTTACTGTTACTCCTGTTGTTTTAACACTTTGATAAAACAAATCACTATTTTGAGCCCCTACTATTGCATTACTTGTAGGAATATTTATTGCTTTTTCATCTGGACCAAATGATGAAACAGAAAAATACACTGCATCTGCTGGGTCATTAAGTCTTCCTGATATTAAAATATTAATACTTCTAACATTACCACTTAAGACACCTGTAAATGAATTATTGTCATCACTATTAATTGAGATATCATTACCAAAATTATCCGTTATATTGAATGTATTAGGGTGCATACTTTTATTTATTTTCATAGTAAATGATTCAGCTCCACCAGCAATAGGAACGTTAAAGTTTAAACGTCCATCTCCACTATTACCAAAGTTGGATTGAACCGTTGTAGAAGTCATGTTAATAGGCTCAAATTGGTCTAAGTTTCTAGGTGTTTTCTGCCCATAGTTTTTATCCTCAACCGGATTATAAATAATATTTTGATTTGCAGTAAGACTGTTAGCTAAGCCAGCTCTACCATAGTCACTAGATTTTCGGTCTTGTTGAGAAAGGTTCAAAACTCTTTTAATTTCATCAATTTGTCTTTCTGAAAGAGTTAAAGATCTCGAAACCATCGTTAAATTACCATTGTTTTTGACTACCTTACCAATTGTGTTTGGATATTTAGTTTGAGTGAAGAAAAATAATTGAGTAGTACCTTCTCGGTTATCAGACAAAAGAAATTCTTCTAATCCCTCCAATTCAATGGCGTGAATAACTTTATTCCCGCTAAAGGAGTATGGTGTATAATATGGATAACTAGCCGCCAACGGGTCAACAGCAAAAAATCTCCCCACCCTCGCATCATGCATTCTATACTTGTAGTTTACAGAATTTCCTTCTCCCTTCACCTCGTCATCCATTTCTTGCCCCTGAAACCAATAGCGATAACTATCACTTTGATTCGTCCGCCCATCCAACTGCACGCCAAACCCGCTATAATCAGAGACACTTACCAATTGTACCTCAAAATAATCCACATAGCCGTTATCTTCAACGGGGTATTTGATGTCTGAAATAACTGTGAGTACATTGCCGAGGTGGTTGGTTAGCTCATAAAACTTTTCACCAGCAACATAAGTTATATCATAATTTGGGGTAGAGGAGAGCATATCTATTTTATGGCTGTTTCTACCTAAACGAGAGGAACCGTAGATATTGCGTTCGGTCAAGGTATAATTCACGTCCTGTTGGTCAACTTCGTGTTCGTACATGGAGAGTTGGTTTCCTTGTGCGTCAAGTATGTAATATGTCGATTTTTCTAACATCCAATTATCATCGTAAACATGCTTGGCGATTCTTTCCCTCACTACCGATGCACTAACGTTTATCGTCGTTCAGTCTTCACGAGCTGCGCTCGCTCTTCCATAGCATCATAGTCGAAAGATACATTCTTTTTTCCAGATTGCAAAGGTCTTTC
>JAFIEX010000319.1 GCA_020832365.1 Crocinitomicaceae bacterium | reverse complement strand
AATCATGAATATGACTATCATTAACTTTTGGTAAGTAACCCAGCTTCTTCAAATAAAGCGTAAGAATAACCATAACAGTCATAGCGCTACACCATGCACCAGCAAAAATATACCAACCGAATAAAGTAGAAAACCAGTGTACATCAATTGACATTACCCAGTCCCATGAACTAGTCATACTAAAGACAGCAAATAAAACCAAAAAAAGCGCCCCTCTTTTATAGTTTTTAAAGTGTAAATCCACAGCTAACTCAGGAGACTCGTCTTGTAATAATGATCTTTTTTGAAAACCTTTCCAAAAAATGTAGTACACCGCTAAATAAGCTAAAGTTCTTATCCAAAAGAAAGTTAAGTTTAAATAAGCCCCTTTACCAGCTGCTAACTCATCATAATGAGAACCTTCTTCATTCATTACTTCAGGATCCATCCACATGTAAACATGACCACCTTTCATGAAAGACAAGGTAAGTAAAGTAACCAAAAGAAAAACGATACCATAAGGTAGCCATCCTGCAATTGCTTCAATTACTCTTTTAACTGCAACAAACCAGCCAGTCTCAGTGGCATACTGAAGCGCTAAAAAGAACAACGCACTAATACCAATACCGAAAAAGAAGAAACTATTCGCTAGAAGGTTTGCCATAAATTTCTGACCTAAATTATGTTCACCAACCATAGTTATAACACCTAAACCTGTGAACACAATACCTACAACCAGTAGAATGGTTGTAAACATCTTTGCTTTACTTGAAACTTGATATTCCATTATTATCTACTTTTCGCTTAATTATTCTACTACATCTAAAAGTGCCTCGGCATTTTCTAGATTTTCTTCATTTTCATCGACGATATCTACTGTATCATCACCAGACTTACCATAGTCATCGAACCTAAACTTGTTCACGTAGTGCACTAATAACCAGATCTCTTCTTTATCTAACATCATAGCATGAGCACCCATAGCCCCTTTACCATAATAAATAGAATAAAATACCTGACCATCGCCTAAATTAGTTAAGTTTTTATAATCAGGCACACCTGCATATGCACCGCTTTTTACCATAGGACCCTCGCCATCGCCTTTTTCACCATGACAATGCGCACACATCTGAGCGTATATCTTTTTACCTCGAGCAAAAATAGCATCTTGGTTCTCAGCATTCAAAGCAATAGGGTTCTTATCCTTTGCAGATTTCAAATATTCAACATCTAACGAATCGCTTAAACGCCAACCATCTTTCTCGTATAAACCATGAGAAACATTCATCGCACTGCTGGCTAACCTTTTGTAAGGTAACATCATAAGAACCTTATTTTTATCCGTACCATAGTAAGGAATAGTTCTATGCGGTGGGCGCAAAGCAGATTGTTTTGTTTTCAATTCAGGATGTTCTTTGCCTCTAAACTCAGCATAATCAACATATGGTTCAATAGCTGGAGAGCGATACATATCCGGGGTATACTCCAAACCTGGAGAATCAGGGTCCACAGTACACGCAGACAAGATTGACATCGCAACAGCTCCGAAACACAAAAATTTAGCAATTGCCTTTAAATTCTTTTTCATGGCAAACTTATTTAATTTCTTTTTGGTCTAATTCAACAATTCCCGTATCTTTTAACAAAGCTTCCAATTCTGCAGCACTAAATTTAGCATTTTCTGAAAGTCTAAGCTCCATTACAAATTTGTCATCTGTAGTCCTTGGGTCTGGATTATCAGCTTTAACACCAGGTAGTGTGCCATTAACAAGGAGATAGGTAATCGCCATCCCGTGAGCAGCACAAAGAACAGTGAACTCAAAACTTATAGGAACAAAAGCTAAAAAATTCTCTAGGTAACTAAAGCTTGGTTTACCACCAATATTCATTGGCCAATCCTGAATCATAAAGTAATTCATACCAACGGTTGCTAACATAAGACCAGTAAGGCCGTACAGGAAAGCCATAATTCCAAGTCTCGTGTTTTTCACACCAATAATGGGATCTATCCCGTGAATAGGAAAAGGAGAGAAAACCTCATTTACCTTAACACCTTTCGAAACCAATTTTTTAGCTCCATTTTTTAGTACGTCATCATCATCGTACATTGCATAAAACACAGTATCTGCCGCCATGACTAATCTATTAATGTTCGTTATTATTATCTTCTTTATTACCTTGAGCTGACACAGCCAAATGCTGCTCATCTAAACTGTAAGCAGGACTAACAGCCTTACCATCTTTGAAAGACTCTCCGGACGACTTTAAAATAGTCTTCACTTCATTCAAGGCTAAAACTGGAAAATATCGTGTAAACAAGAGGAAAAAAACGAAGAATAATCCTATAGTCCCAACGAAAACACCGATATCTATATGCGTAGGGTAAAACATACTCCAAGAAGATGGAAGGTAGTCTCTGTGCACAGAAGTAACAATAATAACAAATCGCTCAAACCACATCCCTATATTTACAACAATAGAAATGATAAATGTAAATAAAAGACTTCTTCTTAGTTTCTTGAACCACATTAACTGAGGTGAAATTACGTTACATGTCATCATCGCCCAATATGACCACCAATATGGACCCGTAGCTCTATTAATAAAAGCGTAAGCTTCATATTCAACACCAGAGTACCATGAAATAAATAACTCTGAGAGATAAGCAACACCAACAATAGAACCTGTAACCATAATTACGATATTCATATATTCAACATGCTTTGTATGAATATATGCTTCCAAACGCATAGCCTTTCGCATTACTAGCAAAAGAGTTTGTACCATGGCAAAACCTGAGAAAACCGCACCCGCGACAAAATAGGGAGGGAAAATTGTTGTATGCCATCCAGGTATAACAGAAGTAGCAAAGTCAAATGATACAATAGAGTGAACAGAGAAAACTAATGGAGTAGCTAAACCAGCCAAAACTAATGAAACCAATTCAAATCTATTCCAGTGCTTAGCTCTACCTGACCAACCAAAAGAAAGCATTCCATACATTCTTTTAGAAAGTGGTTTCTTAGCTCTGTCACGAATGGTGGCAAAATCAGGTATAAGTCCGATATACCAAAACACTAATGAAACAGACAAATAGGTAGATATGGCAAAAACATCCCACAAAAGCGGTGAGTTAAAATTGACCCACAAAGAACCAAATTGGTTTGGTAAAGGTAAAACCCAGTAGGCCACCCAAATACGCCCCATGTGAATTAAAGGGAATAAACCAGCCATAAATACAGCAAATATGGTCATTGCCTCTGCCGATCTATTTATCGCCATTCTCCATTTCTGACGAAACAATAAAAGAACAGCAGAAATAAGTGTTCCAGCATGACCAATACCTACCCACCAAACGAAGTTCGTAATATCCCAAGCCCAACCTACGGTTTTATTCAAACCCCAAGTTCCGATACCTGTTCCTAGCAAGTAAAGGATACATCCAACCCCATACAAACCAATAATCAAAGCGATGGAAAACAACACATACCACATTCTGGGTGCCTTATCCTCGATTGGTTTGCAAACATCTTCCGTAATTTCATGGTACGTCTTGTGACCAAGAATTAACGGTTCTCTAATTGCTGCTTCTTTATGCATTACAATCTATTTTATCGTTAAAAACTATTTTTCAATTCTATTAATGATGATCATTATCATGCCCATGAGCGCTCATCTTTTTATGTGCTTTTTCACTCTTCTCTTGAATCACTGCAAGTAATTCATTCTCTTCATTTCGCACCTTAACCTTATACCAAACATTTGGTTTCACTCCGATTTCCTCTAATGCTTGATATGCTCTTTTACTTTCAGAAGACTTTCGAACTTTAGAATTGACATCATTCCAGTCTCCAACTGTAATTGCATCAGTAGGACATACATCCGCACAAGCGGTAGTCACATCACCATCTATCACTGGTCGAGATTCTTTCTTCGCATTCAACTTACCTTCCTGAATCTTTTGCACACAGAACGAACACTTCTCCATCACACCTCTTGTACGAACAGTAACGTCAGGATTCAAAACCATTCTTCCTAATTCATCCTGCGCTGGATTCACTTCCGTAAATTTCTTATAAGAAGGATAATTAAACCAGTTAAATCTTCTCACCTTATAAGGACAGTTGTTTGCACAATATCTTGTACCAATACAACGATTATAAGTCATTTGGTTTAAACCCTCGTTAGAGTGAGTTGTAGCAGCAACAGGACATACCGTTTCACAAGGAGCGTGATTACAGTGCTGACACATCATTGGCTGATGAATCACCTTAGGATTCTCAGCAGGATATTCTGCTTTTGAGAAAGAAAAAGTCTTCTTATCTTTTCTTTGACCGATAGCAGCCTCTTCATCAGAAGCATAATACCTGTCTAGACGCAACCAATGCATTTCACGGCCACGTCTCACCTCATCTTTACCTACAACAGGAACATTATTTTCAGATTGACAAGCAATCAAACATGCACCACAACCAATACAGCTGTTCAAATCGATGGTCATACCCCAACGATGTCCAACATGCTCAACTGGGTGATTATCCCATAAATCAAATTCTGCTAAGTCCGCATAAACGTGATCCCCTTTCTCGTCAATTTTCATTAACTTCCAATCTGGGTTATATGCTTCTTTATCGTGATTTTTATAAATGTCTAAAGTGGTTTCTCTAACAATAGAGTTTCTACCCATTACTGTTTGGTGAATCTGAGTAGTAGCAATTGGATATACTTCGTTCGACTTTGTAATAGTCGCTGGAGAAGAATATTCCATTGTGCCATTTTCAGTAGATAC
>JAFIEX010000216.1 GCA_020832365.1 Crocinitomicaceae bacterium | reverse complement strand
ACATGAGTTCATTTTCTTTTTTGACCGTCCTTTCGATAAATCTTTCCTTTTTTCTTGGTTCTTATTAGCTTAATTAATTTCAAACAATTTACAAGTAACGGTTATTAAATGAAATAATGCACGAGTTAAATAAGTGTGTATGCTAAAATAATTTGTGTTGTACATTAGATATATGAATAGGTTGTTCACAGCACTAAAAGTTATGGTGATTGTTTTTGTTGGTTGCTTACCGATAAATACTTGCTTGTCTCAAACTTTTGACTCTGCGGCTGATGGAAACTGGGTGAGCCCTGCTAGTTGGGCTGGAGGTGTAGCGCCTGCTCCTGGACCAGGAGGTGGATTAACAAATAATGGCAATTTTATCAATATCAATGCACCCCACACTATCACTAAAACCGCCAATTTGGAAATACGCGGTAATTCAGATTTAGTGGTTCGAAGTGGGGGGACTTTAATCGTAACAGGAGATTTGACATTCAGAAACAACTCAAGAGTTGTAGTTGAGTCAGGAGGTTTTTTAATAGTTGAAGGAAACCTAACAAATAATAATAATTCGGACGAAATTACTGTTGATGGTGTTATACAAGTTGCAGGGAATGTAACAGCAGGTAATGGAAGCGCAATGAATGGTAATGGCACCTTATTAGTGGAAGGAAGTATTACGCTCACAGGTGGAGGTTCAAATGCAGGACAGATTAACTTATTTATATCTGCACTCCCTGTAGAGTTATTATTTTTTGAAGGTACTTTCAATAAACTAAAAGGAGTGAATGAGTTAGTGTGGAAAACAGCCTCCGAAATAAACAACTACTATTTCACTATTTATTATTCTACAGATGGTTTTGTTTGGGAACCTATCGCGCAAATCTACGGCGCAGGTAATAGTAACAAAACATTGGAGTACACATGGCTACACAAAAATTTTGTAAATGGAATCAACTACTATCAGTTGTCTCAAACCGATTTTGATGGTACAACAGTTGTTTTTCCTCCAATTGCTATAGAAAACAGCTTTAATAAGCAATTACTGTATCGTGTAAATATGATGGGTCAGAAAGTCAATTCTAAGTATAAAGGAGTTGTTGTAGAATATTACAACGATGGGTCATCCCTAAAAAGGCATCAACACTAAATACCTTAAAGCATCGGGTTTGGTTGATAATTGAGTAAGAATCAAAAACGTTAAGAAATTAGAATAGAACTGAAATTTCCTAATCTCTATATTCTTCAGATAGCTGCACTTTCATTTTTTCTAGTTATCATTGCAAGCATATCGTATAACATTGATAATTGGTGTAAATATTAGGTTTTTGATTTCCAATAAAATGGAGGGTTTTGGATGGTTTACTTTTGAAACCATGCGAAGAATAGTGTTACAGCATCCAGAACATGAGTTCATTTTCTTTTTTGACCGTCCTTTCGATAAATCTTTCCTTTTTTCTGATAATATAACTCCAGTAGTGGTGTCTCCGCCAGCTCGTCATCCTATTTTATTTCGAATTTGGTTTGACTATAGCTTACCAAGAGTTTTTAAAAAGTACAAATGTGAGGCATTCATATCGCCAGATGGCTATTTGTCATTACAAACAAAAATACCGCAATTAGCAGTAATTCATGATTTGAATTTTGAACATAATCCTGAGGACTTACCAATTTTTTATCGCAAGTACTACAAAACTTTTTTTCCAAAATTTGCCAAGAAAGCAGCTAGAATTGTTACAGTATCTGAGTTTTCGAAGGAAGATATTGAAAAAAAGTATGGAATACCATCTCGTAAAATAGATGTGGTTTACAATGGAGTGTCTGATGTTTTTCAACCTATTGGAAAATTGGAAAAGAAAAATGTTCAACAAACTTATACAGCTGGCAATCCTTATTTATTATTCGTAGGCGCTCTGCACAAAAGAAAAAATTTGCAACGCCTAATAGATGCTTATTTTGAACTGCGGCAAGAAAAAAGAATTCAGCATCACTTGCTCATTGTAGGAGAAACAATGTGGGGAAGTCAAACGATTAAAATCCACCAGGAATTAAAGCGTTTTGTTCATTTCACGGGACATTTGGATACGCTAAATCTTGCAAAAGTAACAGCCTCAGCAGACATGTTATGTTTTGTAAGTTATTTTGAGGGATTCGGAATACCTGTTCTAGAGGCGATGAGGTCTGGAGTGCCTGTTTTGGCAGGAAGTTTAACGGCTTTGCCGGAAATCGGTGGTGACGCTGCTTTTTATTGTGACCCTTACTCAGTTGAAAGCATCAAAGAGGGAATTTTGCAGGTATTAGATGATCAAATACTTCGTTGTGCAATGATAGAAAAAGGATTGATAAGGGCAGATAGTTTTAGTTGGAACAATACAGCCAAAGGCCTTTGGTGCAGTTTTGAAAGAATGATGAACCTATAAGGATAAACTATCCTTAGACCTATAATGTTGACCTGAAAAAATCAAAATCAAGCTAATATTGTGAAATCGAATTGATTTTTTCTATTTTTGAATAATTATTCACTGAGACTTGAAAAGAGATAAACGTATAATTGGAAAGGATGACATCGCAGATTTTCCAGCTTTTAAATTAAAAGATGTTCCTGTTAAAATTGACAGTGGGGCTTATACGAGCACTATTCATTGCTCAAATATCATTGAGGAAGAAGGAAAATTAAAAGTGATTTTTTTAGAGCATCGTCAATCTGGTTTCACAGGTGAAGTGTTTGTTTTTGATAAGTTTCAAGTTAAGAAAGTGAGGAGTTCTAATGGCGAAGAGCAAGATAGGTATAAAGTTGTTGGTACCATAAATTTATTTGGGAAAACCTACAAAACGGAGTTTACGCTTTCGCAAAGAAAAAAAATGAGATACCCAGTTTTATTAGGAAGAAAGCTCTTGAATAATAAATTTTTAATAGATACTGCCTTATCTAAAGTTTCTTATGATAATAGCAATAATATTTTATAAATACACGAAAAACCCCAAATGAAAATAGCAATTTTAAGCAGAGACAGTAAATTATATTCCACGCGCAGATTAGTTGAAGCAGCTCATAAAAATGGACATGAAGTACACGTAATTGATCATTTGAGATGCAACATTTTGATTGAAAGAGAGGAACCAAAGCTTTTTTATGTGGATAGATTTTTAGAAGGCTTTGATGCTGTCATTCCGAGAATAGGAGCATCAGTTACGTTCTACGGTACTGCTGTTGTAAGGCAATTTGAAATGATGGGGGTTTTTACTGCTGTTCAATCTAGAGGTTTGACTGACTCAAGAGATAAATTACGTTCCTTGCAGCTATTGTCAAAATCCGGAATTGGTATGCCTAAAACAGTTTTTACTAATTACTCTAAAAACGTTACAAGCGTGGTAGAGTCTGTAGGTGGTGCGCCTGTTGTAATTAAATTACTCGAGGGCACACAGGGATTAGGCGTTGTGCTTGCAGAGAATAAAAAAGCGGCTATTTCAGTTTTGGAGGCATTTAATGGCTTGAAAGCCAGAGTTATTGTGCAAGAATTCATTAAAGAATCTGGTGGTGCGGATATACGAGCTTTTGTTGTGGATGGAAAAGTAGTTGGGGCAATGAAACGACAAGGCAAAGCGGGTGAGTTTCGTTCTAACTTACACCGTGGAGGAAGTGCTGAAATCATAGCGTTATCTCCGGAGGAAGAAGCAACAGCCGTAAAAGCTGCATCAGCACTTAAACTTGGTGTTGCAGGAGTAGATATGTTACAGTCTAATCGTGGTCCTTTGGTATTGGAAGTGAATTCTTCGCCGGGGATTGAAGGGATTGAAAGGGCAACACATCATGATATTGCTGGCGAAATAATTGCTTATTTGGAAAGAGAAGTTAAGAAGAAAAAAGGATGATCAACAATAGAAATGCTTTTCATATTTTAGGTGAGGCTATTGAACCTGGAAAAGGAGCTCGATTGAATTTGGAGGTGGCTAAATTACATACAAACACACCTATTCAAGTTCCTGTGATTGTCCAGCATGCAAAAAAAGATGGCCCTGTTTTATTACTTTTGGCAGGATCTCATGGGGATGAGGTAAATGGAACAGAAATCGTAAGACAAATCATTAAAAAAGGTTGGAATAAACCTGCATTTGGAACAGTTATTTGCATTCCTGTTTTTAACATTTTTGCTTTTTTAAATTTTACGAGAGAATTTCCTGATGGTAGGGACTTGAATAGAAGTTTCCCAGGCACGAAAAATGGCTCTTTGGCTAGTCAATTTGCCTATCACTTTATGAAAGATATTGCCACGAATGTGGATGTTATCATTGATTTTCACACTGGTGCCGTACAGCGAAATAATTTCCCGCAAACGAGGTGTGATTTTAAAGAAAAACGCTCCTTGGAATTATGTGAAATTTTTGGTGCACCAATAGTACTGCGTTCTCCCTTGATCGCAAAAACTTTGCGTTCCGCCATGCAAAAAGAAGGTAGAGAATATGTGCTTTTTGAAGGAGGGAAAGCGAATAGGTTAGACGAAAATGTAATCAGCATTGGGATTAAAGGGGTTCAGCGTGTTATGAAACACTTAGGAATGCGAGATTTTAAAGTTACTGCACCTGATGATTCGCTTATATACTTGCACGAATCAAGTTGGTTAAGAGCACCAAATTCTGGTATGCTTCGGCTTAAAGTTAAAAATGGAGCTTTTGTTACTAAAGGAACTATCTTGGCATCAGTTTCAGACCCTTATGGTAACTTTGAAAGAAGTGTAAAATCGCCTAGAGATGGTTATATTTTTTGTGTGAATGAAACACCAATCGTAACTAAAGGTGATGCCATTTTTCACTTGGGACAGGAGAAAAATTTATAGTAATTATCCGTGCATTGTACCTTCTTTACCGTACTTGTCCATCAATGTTGCTTCATAGGCTAAAAATT
>JAFIEX010000006.1 GCA_020832365.1 Crocinitomicaceae bacterium | reverse complement strand
TCATTCATTTCATCAGCACTGTTTTCGCTGTTTCTGATGCTAGACATGACCATTTCCACTTGTTCTTCCATCCCCATATTATCAAAGACAGCCATTTGATCTTCTACTGTTTCTAGACCTTTAATTGGAATATTTTTTTGCATTGCGATACCTTGCAAAGTTAACTCGTAACTTTCTGGATTTTCTCCAAATGCCGAGCGTGTCATGAGTTGAAGAAGCGCAAAAGGCTTAACTCTGCTAAATTGTTGTTTAACGATACTGCTATCCATTTCTAACTCTGTTTGTAAGTATTGAAATAAAGTATCTTTCTGAGGTTGAGAAAAATGGTCGAAAAGATTTCCGTCTTTCAACATAATGAGTCCTGCTGCTTTCATTTGTTCTTCGATTCCACCAATTTCCATTACCAATAATTTTGTTTCACTTACTTTTTCTCTCAAGTCATCAGGGAAATAAAACTTATCTTTTGGAATCAGGTGCATTGTGCCCATTAGGTAACTTGGCGACTTTACTTTTTTACCAGTAATTTCCCATAATAAGCTGCTTGCTTGATTGCTTTCTTGTGCTTGTAGATTATTACTCATGACAAGCGCGATGGTCAATATTATTACGTTGACACTGTTCAAAATTGATTTTAAGTTGTAACTCATGTTTTTCATTTTTATGATTGTTTAGTAAGTTTAATTAAATAATGACTCGTTTCTTCGTTTTGCTGCAATACCTCAAAAGTAAAACCATTATTAAGGGCATATTGCTCTAATGTATGAGGGTCTAAATAAAGCCAATTAAACCAATCCCCCT
Organism: Crocinitomicaceae bacterium; assembly: GCA_020832365.1. Lineage (GTDB taxonomy): Bacteria > Bacteroidota > Bacteroidia > Flavobacteriales_D > Crocinitomicaceae > JAFIEX01. The sequence goes on along the minus strand of JAFIEX010000006.1, from coordinate 43,466 downwards.
TATTTTCTCCATAGGAGAACCGATATTTGAATTCACCATAATATTTTGCATTTAAATCTATCCAGACTCCTCCTTCATCATCTTCGTAAAAGTATTTTACATCTGTTGTATCTAATAAGATAATACCATCTTCTTTAAGTAAATTGCGACAATGCTGAAAAAACGAATCTAACTTTTCTAAGCTTTCTGCAATTCCTATGCCATTCATTAAAAAAAGAAGCGTATTATATTTAAATCCCTGAAAATCAAAGAAATTTATATTTTGAGCTGGTACATTTTTCTTTTTCAAATAATTTACTGCGAAGGAACAAGTGTCAATAGCCATTATTTCAAATCCTCTTTCCATTAAAGGAATACTGTGAGCACCAACACAAGCACCAACATCTAAGACAGTCCCTTTTACATGTTCCAAAGCGGTTTGTTCAATAAGAGGGAGTTCATTTTGAGTTCGGAAAAAATAACTTACATCCATCTCATCGTCTTCTATTAAGTCAGAATGAACGATTAATTGTGCTGGTTTTCCTGACACATAGTCAGCTAATGCTAAAGATAAAGGATCCACTATAATTCGTAATCATCTATGTTTTCAAAATCACCGAAGTCATTGCCATCGAAATCGCCATCAAAATCTTCTTGTAAGTTATCCATTATATCTGTATCGAATAACATGTTATCTGCCTGTGATGCGATTTTTTGCTTTAAAGCTGGGGTTAGTAAACCAACTGATAGTAGTATTTCAGGTTGCTCAACCTTGTTGTCAAGGATTTCTTGTAATTCTATTAAAAAGATGTACATGCTCATAAAGTCATATACTAAAATGAATCTTTGCTTCGGAGAGGTGAGGTAGGAGCGAATGATTTCATCCTCCATAAGTCTAATGCAGTTTTCATCGCCATCGTAGTTCATATCCATTAAAGCAATTTCTTCTCCTTTGTTCCATTCATGGTCGCTCACAAAAAATGACGCCATTTGATCATTTTGTAAATCAAAACTTTCAAGAATCGTTTCAAAAAAATCAGTAAAATGATGGTCGTCATTGATTACCACGTCCCGAAATATTTCTTGATCTTCAATATTGTCTAAAATAACTCTGAACTTTAATGCTGGCATAAAATGGGTTTAGATTCACAAAACTAATTAAAACTTTACTTCACGACTTAAATATAGTTATATCAAGTTGATTTATTTTTATTTTTTAGGGAAAGTTGCAGTTCCTCGCCAATTTTTAGCATGAGTTGTCTTGCAGAATCATACTCATTAGGAATGAGTCCATCTAGAATAGCATCTTTTATTCTGGTTTTGATCTCGCCTACTTCGTGACAAGGACCAATATCAAAAGTTGCCATTATCTCTTCTCCTTTAATGGGGGGTTGAAAGTTTCGAACTTTATCTTTTTCTTCAACAATTCTCAATTTTTCTTCTACTAACTCAAAATTTTTCTTGTATTTTCTAACCTTGAACTCATTTTTTGAAGTAATATCAGATTTACACAACTTCATTAAGTCATCGATATCATCTCCTGCCTCGTTCAATAATCTGCGAATGGCAGAATCCGTTACATGTCCTTTTACTAGTGCGATAGGTCTTAAATGCAAACGCACCATTTTTTTCACGTATTGCATCTTTTGGTCTAATGGCAAACTTAATCGTTTAAAGATTTTTGGAACCATCCTTGCACCCAAATCTTCATGACCATGAAAGGTCCATCCTATAACTGGGTCAAATTTTTTGGTCGGAGGTTTAGCAATATCATGCAAAATTGCAGCCCAACGCAACCATAAATTATCTGAAACTTGTGCCAAATTGTCTAACACTTCTAAGGTGTGGTAAAAATTGTCTTTATGCGATTTACCGTCTATGGTTTCCACTCCTTGCAAAGCGACCATTTCTGGAAAGAATTCATGTAATAACTTGGTGCTAAATAGTAATTGAAACCCTCTAGATGGCACGTCGCAGCTAATGATCTTATTAAGTTCCATAACTATCCGCTCTTTAGAAATAATAGATAAGCGATGTGCATTGGACTGAATTGCTTTGAGACTATCAACTTCTATTTTAAAGTTGAGTTGGTTAGCAAACCGAATGGCTCTTAGCATACGGAGTGGATCGTCAGAATAGGTCTGTGCTGGTGCTAAAGGCGTACGGATAACACCACTTTCTAAATCGTTTAAACCATTAAAAGGATCAATAAGCTGTCCGAAATTTTCAGATGTTAAATCAATTGCAAGCGCGTTAATGGTGAAGTCTCTTCTGTTTTGATCATCTGCCAATGTGCCGTTTTCGACAATTGGTTTTCGGCTGTTCCTTTGATACGATTCTTTTCTAGCCCCAACGAATTCAACTTCTAAATCTTTATAACGGAAATTAGCAGTGCCAAAGTTTTTGAAAAAATTTACTTTTTTAACCCGCAACTTTTCAGCCACTTTTTCAGCTAAATCCATGCCATTTCCTACAACTACTATATCAATGTCTTTACAAGGTCTTCCTAAGATGTAGTCGCGCACATAGCCACCTATGACATAACCTTTTAATTGTTCTTCCTCAAGTATATCTCTTGTAACTTTAAAGACAGGATGCCCCAAAGCATCAATCGCATTGTTATTTTCTTTTAAAAACCTTTTATCCATTATTTGCAAAGTTAAAGATAAAAGTTAATTCGAGATACTAAACATTCAATTAGCTTAACTAGCTATTTATTGAATTCTTCAACAATAGCTCAAGTCTAAAAAAACTGTTTGATCAACTTTCGTGAATTCAAGAAACAAAGTAATAGTAAATAGGCATTCCTAGCGTAATATTGAAAGGGAAGGTAATGGCCAAGGCCATTGGGATATAAATTCCAGGGTTCGCCTGAGGTGCGGCTATTTTCATGGCAGCAGGGACAGCAATGTACGAAGCGCTAGAAACAAGAACGGCTAAAATAAATCTATTCCCAACCTCCTCAATGAAGAAACACGATAGCCAGGCGGTTAAAATGCCGTTAATTAATGGGAAGACGATTGCAAGCATTACGGAAATCCAACCTTTTTTGAAAAAGTCATTCAATTTTCTACCACTGGAAATCCCCATATCTAACAAAAATATCGCTAGAAACCCCTTAAATATGTCCGTTGTAAATGGCTGAATCTCTCTTGCTTGGGTATCATTTGCTAGAAATCCAATTACTAAACTTCCAATGATGAGTAAAACACTTCCATTCGTAAGCGCATGGTAAAGAACGGCACGCATAGAGAAACTCTTTTGCTTTTTTTCTTTGGAGTATTTGTTCAATAAAAAAAGACCTACAACGATTGCAGGGGCCTCCATCAAGGCTAGTACCGCCACCATATGTCCGCCAAATGCAATGTCTTGAATTTCTAAATAAGCAACAGCTGTAACAAATGTAACAGCACTAACAGAGCCATAAGCTGCGGCAATTGCTGCGGCATTTGAAATTGTGTATTTGCGCTTCAGAAAGTAAAAAAGGTATATCGGAATAATACATGCACTTAGCATAGCAAAAAGTAAAGTGTATACGATTTCCCATTCGAATGTGCTGTGTGATAATTCTCTACCACCTTTGAAGCCAATCGCGAAAAGTAAATATAATGCAATAAATTTTGAAGAATTCGGCGGTATTTCTAAATCACTTTTTAAGAGTACAGCGATGACTCCCAAGGCAAAAAAAAGTAAGGCAGGGTTAGTTAAGTTTTCTATTAAAAGGTCTAAATTCATGCTAATATAATTTCGATGCAAACTTCGATTTTTTATTTCATATATTTTTATTTACTTTTTAAATGTTCTACATAAACAATTGTTTATTTTGTTATGAAAACAACAATAGGTATTAAAAATAGATGAATATTAAAAAAAAGAATTAGGAATATAGCATGCGCGTTCAACGCCTCATTAAGGGCTATTTTTTGTTAAAAGAATAGCAGTTGATTTTATCAATTGATAGAAAAAAAATGCAAGCAACATCAAGCTGCTTACATTTTAAGTTATAAGTTTCTAAGCTACTTCAGCAAAATTTTCGGTTTTTTTAAAACTTGTTTTTATTTCCTCTTCAATAAATTGACTTTCCAGTGGGCGTCTTAGATTGTAATTTAATGACATAGAAGCACCGTAAGCTCCTGTACTATGTATAATTAACTGATCCCCTCTTTTTAAAACAGGTAAAAGAAAGTTGTCACCAAATGTATCGCTACTTTCACAAGATGGGCCACTTACAGTGTAATTCACCCTGATTAATTGATCACTTTGTGCTGTTACTTGATGACGAGCCCCGTAAAGTGCAGGTCGCATTAAGGCATTCATACCTACATCCAAGATAGCTAATGGCTGAGAGTCTAGATGCTTTAAATATTGCACAGTTCCAACTAAGGTGCCACATTGACCAACAATACTTCTTCCTGGTTCAATATGAATAATAGGAATTAATGAAGTTGGTAAATGAGATCGCAAAGCCATCATCCATCCTTCGAAGTCAGGAATTGGATTGCGTTCTGGTTGTTCATAATCTATGCCTAGCCCCCCTCCGAGATTAAGGTATTTTAAATTGAAATTGTTTGGTAGCGTATCTAACAAGTTTCTAACTGTTAGAGAAAGACTTTCAAAATACTGCATATCCAAAATTTGGGAACCAATATGGAAATGAAAGCCTATAATGCTTCTATCAATAGCAATTATTTCTAATGCTTCATGGAATCCCATCCCAAATTTGTGGTGCTTTTCACCAGTACTTATTTTAGCATGCGTTTCAACTTTCAAATCTGGATTAATGCGAAGTGCGATTTGAGTTTTAGATGCCGTATTTGCTCTAATTTCTTGAATGATTTCCCATTCTTGCATTGATTCACAATGTATTACTCCGACATTCTGTTCCAAGGCATATTGGATTTCAAAGTAAGTTTTACCGCTTCCTGCAAAAACAATTTCAGTTGGAGACCATCCTTGTAATAGCGCAAATTCTATCTCTTCGGCTGATACGCAATCAACTCCCAAACCGTATTCCTTAATTTTTTGAACTATTCTAGTATGATTATTTGCTTTAATTGCGTAATGCATCTTAAATTGAAATTGATTCGCAGCTTCTGTTGCAGCAATCAATGTCTGATTTAAAATAGGCAGTGAATAACGATAATATGGTCTTGAATAATTCATATTAAAAATATTTATGATGCAAATTTAGAGATTTAAAATGATCAAATAACCAAAAGTTAAAATATTAACACAATTTTATTTTAAAGCTATTTTTAAACAGCCTTAAAGAAACAATAAAGTATTTTATTTGTTTTGGTTAATAAGTTAGCTGGTTATGGAATGTTATAAAAATAAGTTAAGTACAGAGGATATTAATAGAGTCATAGAAATGGCATGGGAGGATAGAACAACATTTGATGCTATTCTAATGCAGTTTGGCTTGACCGAACAAGAGGTTATTAGATTAATGCAGCGAGAACTGAAGCCCTCTAGTTGGAGGTTGTGGCGTAAACGTGTTCAAGGAAGAAAAACCAAGCATGCTGCACTGCGTAATTTTCGTGAAGGTCGCCATAAATGTGATAGACAACGTATAATAAGTAATAATAAAGTTAGTAAAAGAAGATAAATTTATTTGGTCCTTATATGGATCATTCCCATCAAACTAGCAACTTTATCCAGCCACCAAGTGCAAAACACTTCTAAAATGTACTATTCATAAAATGTTTCTTTAATCTACAAAACCAACCGTAAAAACATCGAACGCGTTGCTTTCATCTTTAACAGAGTTGATCATCAGTTTTTAGTAAACTTAAGCATAGCAGTGCAAGTGCAGCGCAGCTGGGGGATTAAAAAACAAAAGTAAAGTTACTCCAATCAATGCCCCGCGAACGAGATGCAGCACGAAGCGGTGAGGTGAGTTGGTCGAATTATAGCACCGCTAGGTAATCTTGCGGTAGCGGGGGGTTTAAGTTAACAAAGTATGTTTTTTTCTTTTTGAGTTCGAAAAGTTGTATATTTGGAATAAGATTAAGAATTTTAAATCATGAAACAAGTAAACATAACTATAAACGTACCCGATAGTAAGTTTGATAAACTCATGGAGTTTCTTTCTAAGAACTTTGGTGTTATAACTGTAAACCAAGCAGAGGATTTTGATGTTCCTGAATGGCACAAAGAAATTGTGCTTAAACGTATCAAAAATGCTAAGGATGAAGATTTCTTCCCTTTAGATGATTTAGATAACAAAATCAAGCTTTAAATCGTGAAAAAAAAAACGTTTCAACGTTATTGTTAATGATTTAGTAGCTGATGAGATTCAATAAGCTGTAGGTTATTACAAGGAAAAACAAAAGTCGTTAGGATCTCGATTCTACAAGGCTACTAAAAAAACACTCAAATCACTCGAAAATGATGCGCTTTTATATCAAGTAAAGTATAAATCAGTTCGATGTGTAAAGGTTAAAAAATTCCCTTACCTTATTCATTACAAAGTCAACGAAAAATTAAATACGGTTCAAGTATATGCGCTGATTTGTACCCATAAAGACCCTGATGAAAATTGGGTGAAGTGAATTTAAAGCGCTGGAATTAAAAAACAAGAGTAAGCTAGCCCCCGCGAACGAGATGCAATCTCGCACGAGCGGGGGGCAGCTGGTGTTACCATCTTCCGAAACTTCCATGAAAACCTAAGCCAATTTGAATATGATTATTCCTTATGTCATTGTTATGTAAAAATGTATACGGGTTTGAAGTTCCGTATCTTACATGTATATACATACCCAAATTAATGTATCTAGATTTTGGTTCTTGTTTGTCATGGTTATTAAATCCAAATCCAATATCAGTTGAGATACCATAGTTAACACTTTGGTAGCGCCCCTCTACAGCATCAACAGAATTACTAAAGTTGATGTTTTCGAAGTCTAAATCTAGAAATGACTGAACAAATATATGACTAAATTGAAGATACCTGTAACCTAATCTTGTATTTAATCCATTTCCTGTTGCTGTAATATGACTATAATTTAACTGATTGAAATTATAATTTTTATGAAAATATCCAAAATGAAATTGCCCCCCTTTATAACTTGATGTAAGATTTAAAAATGATCTTCCTAAACTTTCATATATACTTTTTAACTGATTGTTAACAGGTAAATTCACACCAAAACTACCAGGTTGAAAACCAATACTAACATGAGGTTGTATATTATTAACAGTATCTTGTTTTTGAGCATTTGAAAGAAAAACAAACAAAAAACAATAAATAAATAATATCTTTTCCATTAGTTCCCAGTAGGATTTTTTTTGTTATTAAAAGAAGTACCACCAGTTCCTTTAAAGGTAATACTGAAATCAGGAGTGTTATCTCCAAGAGTATAATTTAATTGCCCTCCAATGTTACCCGACAATCCAAATTTAAAACCCTTTAAATTATCTCCACTACCTGAGTAAGTATATGTGCCAAAATTATATTTTTCTGTGCTAAACATAGCTTGAAAGCCTCCTAAAGAAGCATCTAAATTAAACGTATTTGATTCATTATTTTGGTCATGAGTAAAACCAAAGGTTATATGTCTATCTCCAATATTTCTGTTTGGAGAAAAAGATAATCCCGCATTAAATGAATTAAAATCACCTGACTTAAAGCACTCAAAGTCAGAAATAGAAATATTTCCAAAGCCGCGAACACCTTCAACTTTTCCAGAAAGATGACCAATAACCTCTGAAAAAAGTTGATTATTAATAGTTTCAAAAGAAATTATAAATCCAAAATCAATAGATTTATCAAAGTCATTAACATGAACATTGTTAAATGACTCTCCAAAATAATGAACTGATGCAGGATAAGACCGTTCACTTCCACTACTTAGAGGTACTTGTCCAATAGCGGATACTCCAAATCCATGGTTCCCTCTTCCTGAAAAATTATAATGTCCACCTAATGAAGCATTACCACTACCTGAAGCAAAATTAGCCCCAAAATCTAAAAATCCACTCCATCCACTTAATAAACCACCACCATCAATGTTTTTCCGTGTTCCAAGTCCAGCTGTCCAAAGTACATCAAAAGGTTTGTACCCCACAGTAGTTGGAGCTTCTTCAAGACCTTCACGTTCGATCATGTTAGTAACTTTATTCCCACTAAATGAATATGGTGAATAATGCGGGTATTCATCAGCCAACGGTTCCACAGCAAAGAACCTCCCCACCCGCGGATCATGCATACGATACTTATAATTCACGGAGTTTCCTTCACCCTCCACTTCATCATCCATCTCTTGACCTTGAAAACCATACCTATACTCCCCAGAACTAACCGTCCTCCCATCCAACTGCACGCCAAACTCGCTATAATCAGAGACACTTACCAATTGTACCTCAAAATAATCCACATAGCCGTTATCTTCAACAGGGTATTTGATGTCAGAAATAACTGTGAGTACATTGCCGAGGTGGTTGGATAACTCATAAAACTTCTCACCAGCAACATAAGCTACAGCATTATTTGGGGTAGAGGAGAGCATATCTACTTTATGGCTGTTTCTACCTAAACGAGAGGAGTCGTAAATATTGCGCTCGGTAGGCGAGTAGTCAAATTCGTTGGTGCTATGTCGTTGTTGCGTCAAGCTATTTCCGTTTGCGTCGTAAACAAATTTATTAAAATATGCTGAATTATACGTCGTTGGGTTCCAAAAATTACTGCTTAAACCACTCTCATAGCTTCTTGACTCCAACAAACGATTGAGTTGGTCGTATTGATACGCGTTCAACATCGGCATGGCATCCCTTGTGGTGGGGTCGGTGAGGGTGGTTTGCATGAGTCGTATGTTGCCGTTGAACTCTTCAAAAGTTATAACTTCCTGAAATAATATCTTTCGATGGTTAGATAGTAACAAATTGTTTGTTCTCTAAACTGTTGTTTTTTCAGTTGTAATAATCAAGCTGTTTATATCTTTTAATAAACCAAAGCTGTATTTGGCAAGTTATACATTAGTTTTGAGAGAAAATTAGGTTATGATAAAAATAGGATTAATTGGAGCGGGGCATTTGGGTAAGATACATTTAAAATTACTTTTAAGCTTAAAGGATTTGTACCAAGTTGTTGGTGTATATGATTTGGATGAATCTGTAAGAACTGAAATTAGCAAAGAATTTCAGGTGCCCTGTTTTGACAGTGAAGAAAGTTTAATCCAAGCGGTTGATGCAATAGATATTGTTGCGCCTACTACCGCACACTATGAAATATGTGTTTCGGCTATTAAAAATTTTAAGCATGTTTTTGTAGAAAAACCGCTTACTCAAACAGTGCTTGAAGGAAGAAAGTTGTTACAACTTGTTGAAGAGGCAGCTTGTGTTTTTCAAGTTGGTCATGTTGAACGATTTAATCCGGCGTTCCAAGCGGCACTGCCTTATTTCTCACAGCCCATGTTCATTGAAACACATCGTTTGGCGCAATTTAATCCACGTGGTACGGATGTTCCTGTGGTATTAGATTTAATGATTCATGATTTGGATATTGTTTTGAGTACGGTTAAATCAGATGTTCGAAGAATTTCCGCATCTGGCGTTTCGGTGGTTTCGGATACTCCAGATATTGCGAATGCAAGAATTGAGTTTGCCAATGGTTGCGTTGCTAATTTGACAGCCTCTAGAATTTCATTGAAAAACATGCGTAAATCTCGTTTTTTTCAAAAAGATGCATACATTAGTGTAGATTTTCTGGAAAGGCAGATGGAAGTTGTTCAAATGGAAAATTTAGATGGTGAAGCAGGCCCGTTTGATATGGTTTTAGATTTAGGAGCAGGTAAACCAAATAAAAAAATTATTTTTGAGAAACCTGAAATTAAGGAAGCCAATGCTATTTTGGAAGAGTTGAAGGATTTCGCTAATGCAATCAATCATCAAAAACAACCAACAGTTACCCTAGAAGATGGTCTAGCGGCTCTTGAGGTAGCAGAACAAATAATGGAAAAGATGAATAGCGGATTGAATACAATGAATTTTTAAAGCAATTATTATAAATAAAAATAACTCTATTAATTTTTCGTTAAGATTTATGGCATATTTTGTAGATTTGCCTTTGTTATGATTATTAATTTAGCGCTAGGATAAAATGAGTCGGTACATTTTGCTTTTTATCTGTTCTTTTCCATTGCTTTTTATACAATGTGTGAAAGATCAATCCAAGGTTTCTTGGTTGCATATTGATCGATGGGAGTTACAAGCACACCCTTTTGCCACGCAATCAGCAGGGGAGTTAACGCATAATTTTAATCAAGTTTTTCTATCCATGGGTGGTAAATTTATGGGGGCTTTTGAGCTACCTATCAAAATACCTATACTTGCTGAGGGGATGCAAAGTTTTGTTTTGGTGCCGGGATGTGTGATTAATGGGATAAATGCCACCAAAATGAGGTATCCTTTTGTTGAGAATTATCAAATAGATTTTGAATTGAAATTGCAAGATACCGTCTTCATGAAGCCTGTAACACGTTATTTTCCCAATACTAAATTTTTAATTGAAGATTTTGAAAGTCCGTTGATGAATTTGAAAGAAAATCAAGGTGATGGTTATGCTAAGTTAATTCGATCGAATGACCCCACGATTTTAAAATGGGGGAACTTTTTTGGAAGGGTTGAAATTAATGCTGTTGACTCCTTGTTTGTTGCGAATACTACTTTCGGTGCGAATCTGCCTGGACAAAATGCTGATGTATTTTTAGAGTTGGACATAATGAATACAAATTCAATGGGGACGAGCGTAATCTCCTACAATTCTGTAACTGGAGATTTTGATGATGATATTAACATTCAAGTAAATCCCCAATCTGACCCAAGATGGCGAAAAATGTATATCAGCCTGAGAGAAATCATTTCTTTTAGACAACAGGCAAATGTCAATGAACAAGGCCTTTTTGCACTATTTGATAACAGAGGAGAGGACACCTATATTTACTTGGATAACCTCAAAGTAGTCTATCGATAATGAACTTAGGTAGAACCAAAACAATTATTCTTCTAACAGATTATTGCACTGCCTTACTGGCTTGGATACTTTTTTTCTACTTTCGAAAAACTAAAATTGAATTAGCGCCATTTGAGGTTAGCGATAGATTCTACCTTGGTGTGCTTTTGATACCTTTTTTTTGGTTAGGGATCTATTATTTTTTTGGAACCTATAAGGATATAAAAAGATGGTACACTACGAGAACAATCCTTATCACCACAAAGGCTGTTGTTACTGGTACCATTGTATTATTTTTTACTTTGTTATTAGATGATTATGTGTATTCTTATAGTGCCTACTACGAGTTGATTTTAGCTCTATTCCTTTTGCAATACCTCTTAACAATTATTCCCCGTTTATTCATTACTTACAATATTGTTTCCAAAATACATCGACGAATTTGGGGGTTTAGCACTTTACTTATTGGAGGTAGCTCTAAAGCGGTTGAGATATTCAGAGAAATTGAACAGCTGCCCAAAGGTATTGGAAGCCAATTTGTAGGGTTTGTTAATCTCAATGGCATTGACAAAGAAATCGCTAACGAATTACCCCACATTGGGCATGTGGATGAATTGGAAAGGATCCTCGAAGAAGCGCAAATTGAAGAAGTTATTATCGCATTAGACTCAACGGAACATGAGAAATTAAAGCAACTCATTATTCGAATTCAAGGAAGAGATATAAGAATTAAAATCATTCCTGACATGTTTGACTTGTTGAGTGGTTCAGTCAAGATGTCAAATATTTTTGGTGCTTTACTCATTGAGGTGGAAGAAAATATAATGCCTTTCTGGCAAATAATCGTAAAACGTTGGATTGATGTTGTTTTTTCTGTTATTGCCTTAATTATTCTTTCACCTTTACTTTTGGTTTTAGCGATTTTAGTTAAGCGTTCTTCGGATGGTCCGATTTTTTTTACGCAAGAGCGAATAGGAAAAAACGGTGTGCCTTTTCAAATTATAAAATTTCGAACGATGTATCAGAACGCCGAAGCAGCAGGACCGCAGCTATCTTCTGAACACGACCCCAGAATTACACCAATTGGCAGGTTAATGCGTAAAATGCGTTTTGATGAATTTCCTCAATTTTGGAATGTCATCAAGGGAGATATGTCGCTTGTTGGTCCTCGACCTGAACGACAGTATTATATTGACTTAATTGTAGAAAGAGAACCACAATACAAGCACTTAACTAAAGTAAAGCCCGGAATTACTTCATGGGGGCAAGTCAAATTTGGTTATGCTGAAAACGTTGAAGAAATGATCCAACGTATGAAGTTTGACTTATTATACCTTAAATATATGTCATTGGCTTTGGATTTTAAAATTATGTTCTACACGATTATCATTGTCTTTAAAGCCAAAGGCAAATAGATTTTATCTGATATGTCAATTTGTCACAATTCACAGCATGGCATAAACATTGAATAGTTGTTCACGTTGATGATAAATACAAATTGTTAACCAAAATTATTTAATCAATGAAAACAGGACACATTAATGTACAGACGGAAAATATTTTTCCAATTATTAAAAAATTCCTTTACTCGGATCACGAAATATTTCTGAGAGAATTAGTATCCAACGCCGTAGATGCCAGCCAAAAATTAAAAGTTTTAGCGCAAAATGGTGAATACAACGGAGAAATTGGAGAGTTAAAAGTAGAGGTGATTCTAAATAAAGAAGAAAAAACACTCACTATTCGAGATTATGGTATTGGAATGAATGCTGACGAGATTGATAAATACATCAATCAAATTGCCTTTTCCGGAGCTGAAGAGTTTGTACAGCAATATAAAGGTAAAGAAGGAGCAGAGCAAATCATAGGTCATTTTGGACTTGGATTTTATTCTGCCTTCATGGTGGCTGAGCAAGTGAAAATTCGTTCTTTAGCGAGACACGAAGGTGCTCAAGCAGTGGAGTGGGTGAGTAATGGAACAACCGAGTTTACAATTACTGAAATTGAGAAAGCAGAGCGGGGTACAGACATTGTTCTTCACATAACAGAAGAGTCAAAAGAGTTTTTAGAAGAGGGAAGAATTAGAGCTATTTTGAACAAATACTGTAAATTCTTGCCAGTTCCGGTGATTTTTGGTACCAGAAAAGAGTATGAGGATGATCCATCTGGTGAAAAAGATGAAAACGATCAGGTAAAACAAATTGAAAAAGAAGTTCCAGATCAAATCAACAATACAGCTCCTGCTTGGACCAAAAAACCTGTAGATTTATCCGATGAAGATTATAAAAACTTCTATCGTGAGTTGTATCCAATGACTTTCGAGGAACCTTTGTTTCATATCCACTTGAACGTTGATTATCCATTCAATTTGACTGGAATTTTATACTTCCCTAAAATCAAAGAAAACGTTGAAATTCAGCGTAACAAAATCAATTTATACTCAAATCAGGTCTTCATCACGGACAATGTAGAAGAAATTGTTCCTGAATTTTTGACATTGCTTCATGGTGTAATTGATTCACCAGATATTCCGTTAAACGTTTCTCGTTCTTATTTACAAGCCGATGGTAACGTGAAGAAAATCAGTACCCACATTACGAAGAAAGTGGCGGATAAATTGAGAGAAATGTTCAATAAAGATAGAGCTGATTTCGAGAGTAAGTGGGGGGATTTAAGAATCTTCGTTGAGTATGGAACACTTTCGGATGAGAAATTTGCCGACAAAGCCAAGCAATTTACCTTGCTAAAAAATACAGATGGCAAATATGCGACTTTAGAGGAGTATAAAGAAAAAGTAGCACCATTACAGACGGATAAAGTCGGAAAAGTTATTTATTTATATACGAATGATGCGGAAAGCCAGTTCTCTTTTGTTAAAGCAGCGAAAGATAGAGGTTACGACGTATTAGAAATAAGCGGTCCGCTTGCGCCACACTGGTTGCAAAAAATGGAAATGTCGCTAGAAAATGTTTCTTTTGCTAGGGTAGATGCAGATACTTTGGATAAGTTGATCAAGAAAGAAGAGGAAATTCCATCTAAATTAAGCAAAGAAGACGAAGAAAAATTGAAGCCAGTTTTTGAGAAAATTGTGGATGGCGACAAATTCAAAATTCAATTTGAAAGTATGTCTGAGTCTGATGCTCCAATCGTGCTTACTCAACCTGAGTTTATACGACGTATGATGGAGCAGCAAAAACTAGGAGGAGGCGGTTTTTATGGTGCGTTCCCAGAGACTTATCAAATGGTAATTAATGGAAATCATCCAAAAATTAATGAGGTATTAACAGAGACCGATGCTGAGTCACAAGCAAAAAAAGCCAAGCAGTTAGCAGACCTTGCGTTGTTATCTCAAGGAATGTTAAAGGGTGAGGCCTTAACGGAATTTGTCAATAGAAGTATTGAATTGGTTTAATAATTATTTTCTTTGAGAATTAGATTAATTTTAGGGCGGGATTTGTCTCGCCCTTTTTTTGATAAAGATGGTAGGATATTATAAATGGATTGGTGCTGGTTTGGGGCTCTTTTTAGCCAAGGGGCATATTTATGGTGCCATTTTGGGCTTCATTTTTGGTGCTTTTATAGATAACATTCAACGAGCTGCCAAATATTTAAACGAAAAGGATAGTACGCAAAATTATAGACAAAGAAGTTCAACTTATCAAGACCAAAATTTAAATGATTTCTTTCAGCAGTTTTATCAGCAGGGACCAACTTACACCTTGAAATCATCTCTTTTAGTATTATCTGCGGCAGTAATGAAGGCAGACAATAAAGTTTTAAAATCAGAATTGGGTTTTGTTAAAGCATTTTTAAAACAACAATTTGGTGCGGATTTCGATAGCCAAGATTTAAAAGGTCTGAAAAGTTATATTGATGATGATTTTTTACCTATTGCTGAAATTTGTCATGAATTTCGTGTTAGAACTAGACCGGAAGTTAGAATTCAAGTCATGCAATATTTGCATGGTATTGCACAAGCAGATGGGGCAGTATCCAATGCCGAACAGCGCATATTGAATGATATTTCAAGTAGGTTGGGTATTGTTAGCCAGCAGAACAGTTATCAACAGCATTTTGGACAACAAAGAACGGTGCAAGACACCAAAAAGGACTACAGAACTTTAGGCGTAACTCCTGATGCTGATTTGGCAATGGTTAAGAAAGCATATCGAAAACTTGCTATTCAGTATCACCCAGATAAGGTAGCTCAGCTTAGTAATTCAGAACAGGAGAGTGCAAAACAAAAATTCCAAGAAATCCAATCTGCATACGAGCGGATAAAAAAGGAAAAAGGCGGATAAAAAAAGCCCAGTGAAAATTCACTAGGCTTCATATTTTAAAACTTGAGCGTTTTCCTAATTATACTTTTGGAATATCAATTACTGAACATATCCTTGACACGCTGAAAAAATCCTTTTTCTTTGCCATCAGGATTAGGAATAAAACTTTCGCTGTTCCTTAATTTTTCTAATAATTTTTCTTCCTCTTTGGTTACACTTTTTGGTGTCCAAACATTGATGTGAACAAATAAATCACCTGTTCCATAGAATTGTACACTTGGTAGCCCTTTTCCTTTAAGTCTAAGCATTTTTCCACTTTGTGTACCCGGTTCTATCTTGATTTTTGCTTTGCCAGTTAGCGTGGGAACTTCAATGGATCCTCCAAGTGTGGCGTCAATAAAACTGATGAAAGCTTCGTAGTGTAAGTTTTGCCCGTCTCGTCTAAGACTTTCATGCGGAATTTCCTCAATCACAACCAATAAATCGCCAGGAATTCCATTGAATGGACCTGCATTTCCTTTTCCAGATACGCTTAGTTGCATGCCGTCCTCAACTCCCGCAGGGATATCAATTTCAATGACATCTTCCTCTCGTCTCAAGCCATTTGCATCTGCACCAGCTGGTCTTTTGTCAATGATTTTTCCAGTTCCTTCACAAGTGGGGCAAGTAGAAGCAGTTTGCATGGCGCCAAGGAAGGTTTGGGTCATACGTGTTACTCTCCCTGTCCCTTTACATGTTCCGCAATCCTTGAAAGTTACAACTTCGGCATTAACTAGCTTATTAACTTTAATTTTCTTTTTAACGCCTTCAGAAATTTCTTCCAAAGTTAGCTTTAGTTTTACCCGTAGATTTGTTCCTCGAGCGGTTCTTTGTCTTGATGATTGTCTTCCACCACCGCCGAACGCACCTCCAAAAATATCACCAAATTGTGAGAAGATGTCATCCATATTCATCCCACCGTAACCGCCGCCAGCAGCACCGCCAACTCCAGCGTGACCAAAACGATCATAGCGCTGTTTTTTTTCGGGGTTACTTAATACTTCGTATGCTTCTGCTGCTTCTTTAAATTTCGCCTCAGCTGCGGCGTCATCTGGGTTCTTATCTGGGTGGTACTTCAACGCCAACTTCCGATAAGCTTTTTTAATTTCAGACTCATTGGCATTTTTACCAACACCTAAAACTTCATAATAATCTCTTTTTTCACTCATTACCTATACTTATTGACCAACCACAACTTTGGCATATCGAATCACCTTTTCGTTAAGGTAGTAGCCTTTTTCAATAACATCGATTACTTTACCTTTGTCATCTTCAGTTGGTGCTGGAATATTCGTAATTGCCTCATGAACGTCTGCATTAAAGGACTCTCCTTTACAAGACATTTCTTTTAGTCCTTTTTGCTTCAAAATTCCTTGGAACTTATTATAGATTAATTCAAAGCCTTGCTTTAGTCCTTCCAAATCCTCTGACTTGGTGTTGGATTCGATGGCTCTTTCAAAATCATCTAGTACTGGCAGTAAATCTTTTATAACACCTTGACCAGCATTGAGCACTAAATCGGCTTTTTCTTTCATTGTTCGCTTGCGGAAATTATCAAAGTCAGAATAAAGCCTTAGGTATTTATCATTTAATTGCTGGTATTTTTCTGCTTCAGATAATTCCTTAACTTCTTGCTCCTCATCTTTTGAAGAATTTTCCGCTGTTTCTGTAGCTGTTTTTTCTACTTGTTCTTCTTGCAATTCTTTATCTGCACTTGCAGTTTTTTCGTCAGATGTATTTTCAGACGTATTTTGCTTTTCTATTTCTTCCTGCTGTTTTTTCGCTTCTTCCATTTTACAAGATTTTTGTTCTTTTCTGCAATAATATTGCCATCTAATAAAAATAGACATTCTGTCAGTCAAACCAATGGAAAGACCACATTTTGTCATTCATTTATGTCTAATTGCTATTTTCTAATGATTTGAATATTAGCGCTACTGTCAATTTTGATAATCGCTGAAGGAGTGATCATTTTTTCTTTTGTTCTCCATTTAGCTATGTAATCTACGTTTTTAATAATTTTTGGATCAATTTCATCAAAGCAAGTGGCATTTGGCGCACCACTAATATTTGCACTTGTGGAAACAATAGGTTTTTTAAACCTTTGGATAACAGCTTTACAAAACGGATCATTTGTTACTCTAATGCCTATAGAACCATCTTCAGCCAATAAAATATCCGGAAGCTGTAAAGGATTGTCATAAATTATGGTAGTAGGTTTGGCTGATAAATCGATAATGTCGTAACACACTTCAGGAATTTTTTGGATGTATCGTTCGAGCATTGGAACACTGTCCACTAAAACAATAAAACTTTTATTTTTAGGTCGCTCTTTTAATAAGTAAACTTCTTGAATTGCATCTGGATTTAATGCATCACAACCTAGGCCCCAAATGGTGTCGGTAGGGTAAAGGATAGTCTTCCCCGCTTTTAAATTTTCAACTGTTTCCGCTACAATTTCTTTCATTTTATTCTGCTAAAAAAGTGGCAAAGCCATAAAGTCTTGGTTTCCAGTAAGAGGACTTCTCGATGTCAACTATAGATATACCTTGGCTCGTGCTAGAATGAATCATCAATAGCTCATTATCCGCATTTTTAATAATTATACCAACATGAGAAATACCTGAACCATTATCAAAAAACACAAAGTCGCCAGGTTGAACGTTTTTTCGTTTTACTTTTTTGCCTTGGACATATTGGTCTTTTGACCTTCGCGATAATTCTTGGTTAAAATATTCTTTCATTAAATAGTAAGTAAAACCACTGCAATCGAAGCCTTTAGGGTCGACTCCTGCCCATTTATAAGGTGTACCTAAATGTTTTTGTGATTCTGCAATAAGTAAAGCTCGTTTGGCGGAAATCGAAATGTCTTTTGCAAAGGGTTTGGTAATTGGAGTTTCTTCAATTTTTTCAATGCTTGGGATATCCTTGAATATTTCTTCTAATAGATTTTGTATCCAATCAAATTTTTTAGTGTCTCCTTGAACTTTTGCATCAGAAGCCCATTGTTTAAGATCATTTTTTAGCGCACTCATTTCTTCCTGATGCGCCAAAAGCAGTCTTCTGCCATCGATTGTTCTATTTAGCCCAACTAAATATTCCCTAGCATCTTTTATAACACCTTGATTTCGTCTAAACCACCTGTCGTTTTGGGCTAATTGCAGCGCAGTTATAGCATAGTAATACCTAGGCAACATGGAGTAATCATGGTCAGGAACATCCAGTAATTTTCTTGCTTTTTTATGCACTTGTCTATACAATCCTTGGCTGTATTTCAGCTCTAGCATATCGAATTCCTTCACTTGAGTAAAAGAATTATTTGTCACAAAAAGTGAAACGCCCAACAAGAAAAATAGGATACGACAATTCATATTATTACGCTAAGAATAGCTCTCTCCGATAAAGGAAAGTATTCATTTTGCTAAATCTATTAGACAACAAAAAAAAAGAAAAATACAACGCCTACGAAAAGTGGCTGACAAATTGATTAACATTGAAGTGTTAAGTTATATTGGTGCCAATAGTTTTTAAAAAGCTATTTGAGTTCAATCAATTTGTTGAATCAATTAGGTGTAACGAAATAGATTATTGTTCTACTGAATATTATCCCAAAAAAAGAAAGTCACTGCAGCTTGTTCTTTTGATAAACTGCCAACTCTACCCATTAGTGAGCCGGAAGCATTTCTAACTTCACCTTTATCTGAAATTCGTCCCATTAATCGACCGTTGTCACTTCTAACTTCTCCTTTGTCGCTAATTCTACCAATAGAACGCCCACTTGCATCTCTAAAAGTTCCGTTGCTAAAACGCATAACAAGTTTGCCACTAGCATCTCGGACATTACCGCTGTTGTCCATGCGATAAACTAGTCTTCCTGCATGATCTCTGTAACTATCTCCATTCCAACGTCCTTCGAGTTTGCCGCTTTGAGACCGAACATCTTGCGCAAATGAGTTGGAAAGAAAAGCAAAACATACGGATAAAATAAAATATTTAAACAAGTTACTCATAGATCAATTATTTCACGTCGTATTCTAAGCGCATGGTAATTGAGGCTGTTTTATTTTTATCTGAAGTGTTGAAGTTACCACCCCATGAAAATTCTTCACCGCTGTTTTGACCAGTGATTTGAAATACGCCCATTCTAGCCGAAATTAACTTACCTAGTTTTGCACCACTGTAAACAGCAATTTGTTCTGCACGATTTTTCGCGTCTTCTGTGGCTTGAGAAATCATCTCTATTTTTAAATCGGCTAGTTTCGTATAATAATACCTAGGGGAATAACTTCTGAATTGTACACCTTGATTCAGTAGTTCCGTTATTTCTCTAGAAACACTTTCTACCATTTCTACATCATCAGACTCGATCTTAACCCGCTGTGATAGTTCATACCCCTCAAATCTTTCGCCAATATATTTACCTTCGAAATATTCACTTTTTCTCCTTTCGTAAGTATTGACAGATAGGAAAACAATACTTTTTGCTTTAATTCCTTTGTTAGTGAGATAATTTCTTACTTTCTCGCGGTCTTCTTTTAAACCTGCAAAAGCTTCAGATAGATTCGGGTTAAATCGACTAAATTCACCCTCCCAAACAATTAAATCTGATGTAAAATCAGCATTTCCAAGACCAGTTACAGAAATGTTTCCTGCTGGTTTTGCACGGTCAACATAAGATTTTCCTAAAAGAAAGGCAGCTAAGACTATAGCTAGCGCAAAAATAGCGGCTGTTAAGTTTTTCATTTTTTGATATTTTAAATTTTTATGATAAAATCAAGAATCTTACCATATTTTAAAAGTAATAAAATTCTTTCAACCGCTGTTAATTCAGGAAAATTAATATTTGCATATAACCCCAGCATCAACAGATCATATGAAGCGTTAAAAATGCTCTACTTAGCTTAATCGTTCCAACCTGATTCGATGTAAACCTCTGACAAGTTAGCTAAAGAAAGTAAGATCCCGTTAGTATTAAACGCGTTTTTCAAGTTACTATAAGTCCTAAAATCCTAAAGTCTCAAAACCCTAAAGTCTCAAAACCCTAAAGTCTCAAAACCCTAAAGTCTCAAAATCCTAAAGTCTCAAAATCCTAAAGTCTTAAAGTCCTAAAATCTTAAAGTCCTAAAATCCTAAAATCCTAAAGTCTCAAAGTCCCAAAGTCCAAACATCCCACCGCCTAAGGCAGCCGCGAAGCGAAATCTACAATCCCACAATCCTAAAACCCTACTTTGTCACTCCCATATTACAGAATTTATCAATTCTCTTGGCACATCGTTCCTCTGGCTTTAATTTATTTAAAAGCGTAATTTGACGTTTAATTTCTCGTTTTACAATACTGTAAGTTTCTTCATGGTGACGATGCGCTCCTCCTAATGGTTCTTTGATTATGCCATCAATTAGTTTTAGCTTTTTCATGTCCTCAGAAGTTAATTTCAGAGCCTCTGCTGCGATTTCTTTATAGTCCCAAGAGCGCCACAAAATAGAGGAGCAAGATTCAGGAGAAATGACAGAATACCAAGTGTTTTCTAACATTAAAACTTTATCTCCAACGCCAATTCCCAAAGCACCGCCAGAGGCGCCTTCTCCAATGATGATACAAATAATTGGTACCTTAATATTCATCATTTCGTATATGTTGCGCGCAATTGCTTCTCCTTGACCTCTTTCCTCTGCTTCCAATCCAGGGAATGCACCAGGCGTATCTATTAATGTGACAATCGGCTTATTGAATTTCTCAGCTAATTTCATCAAACGCAATGCTTTTCTGTAGCCTTCAGGATTGGCCATTCCGAAATTACGGTATTGACGCATTTTGGTATTCATACCTTTTTGCTGACCAATGAACATAACAGTGTTTCCATCTACTAATCCGAATCCACCAACCATCGCTTTGTCGTCTTTGACATTGCGATCACCATGTAATTCTTGAAAAGTTCCGTTTGTAATGGCGTTGATGTAAGCTAAGGTATATGGTCTTTCAGGATGACGCGATAATTGTACCCTTTGCCAAGGCGTCAGATTGGAAAAAATCTCTTCTGTTTTTTTGGCTAATTTACCTTCGAGCTCTTTTAATTTATCGGTCATATCTAATTCTGCGTCTTTTGCTATCTCTTTTGCTTTTGCAATTTGATCTTCTAACGCTTTCAATGGTTCTTCAAAGTCTAAAAATGTTGCCATAATATGCTTTTTTGTGGGGCGAAAGTTACAAAAAATGTTGGTTCAACCTATCCTTTTATAAGGAATGTGTTTCTATCTAGGGCATTAATTTGTTGAAATAGTTGAACAATTACCTTTGTATTCTATTTATATTAGCGAATCCAATATTTAAGAATGGTTGTTTTTCCAAATTGTAAAATAAACTTAGGGCTTCAGGTAATAGCCAAAAGGTCAGATGGCTACCATGAGGTTGCTTCAGTGATGTATCCTGTACCAATTAATGATATATTAGAAATAGTACCAGGCAAACAAGCAAATGACGAAATATCTTTTTCTGGAACTAAAATACCTGGCAAATGGGAAGATAATTTAATTTTTAAAGCCATTGCTTTATTGCGTCAAAATTTCGATATTCCACCATTGAAAATTCACGTGCACAAGGCAATTCCGATGGGTGGTGGACTTGGTGGAGGCTCTTCTAACGGCACATATACCTTAATTTTACTAAATGATTTATTTGATTTGAATTTGTCAGAAAATCAATTGCGCGATTATGCAAGTAAGTTGGGTAGTGATTGTCCATTTTTTGTTAGTAATACGGCTCAACTAGCAACAGGGAGAGGCGAAATTTTGCTGCCCATGAGCCTCGATTTAGGAGGGAAATTTCTGATGCTTGTTAATGATGGAACGCATATAAGTACTCAAATGGCTTATGGTTCAATTCAGCCAAAGCTTCCAGAACAGCAATTGCTGCAAATTATAGAGTGTCCTCTAGAAGATTGGCAAAATGTATTAGTTAATGATTTTGAGGCCCCCATAATGCAACAGTTCCCAAAGTTAAAAACCCTCAAAGAAAAATTGATGAATAATGGAGCTATTTATGCTGCCATGACAGGTTCTGGATCTACCATGTTTGGTATCTTTGAGAAAAATCCCGCCATTGATTTCGGATTAGATAATGGATTTGTAAATTGTGTTCAACTAAAATAAATATTGTATCATGTTAAAAGTCATCATTTCACCTGCTAAATCCCTTGATTTTGAGCAAAACATAAAGACACCAATAACATCATTACCTGTTTTTCAGCATGAAACAGAGGTATTGGTGAAAAAGCTGCAAAAAATGAAGCTGAATGATTTACAAGAATTAATGAAGTTGTCATTGAATTTAGCGGAGTTAAATTTTGAGCGTTATCAGAATTGGATAACACCAAAAGAAAAATCTGATTTGGTCCAACCAGCTGTTACGGTTTTTACCGGTGAGGTTTATAAAGGTTTGGATGTGGCTTCTTGGCGTAAAGAAGATTTTGAAAATGCGCAAAAACAATTGTTTATTTTATCTGGCTTATATGGTTTATTGCGCCCCTTGGATTTGATGTATCCCTATCGTTTGGAGATGGGGACAAAACTGGAACTAAGTAAAAGTCAAAAAAACTTATACCAGTTTTGGGGAAATAAGATTACAGATCAGTTAAACAGTGTTTTGTCTGAAAATGATACCTTGGTCAATTTGGCATCCACAGAATACAGCAAAGCTGTTAAATTTAAAAATACCAATGCGAAGATTATTACTCCTGTATTTAAAGACTGGAAAGGGGAGCAGTTGAAAGTGATCATGATGTATGCCAAGCACGCCAGAGGGGTGATGGCTAAGGAAATTATTCAAGGTAATTATACCAACTTGGAAAACTTGAAGGGCTACAATGTGGATGGATACATGTTTAGCGAGGAACATTCTACTGACCAAGAATGGGTTTTTATTCGCTAAAAAAATGATTTTTTAACATCTTTTCGAGTTTTTTGCGCATTTTTAGAATAATCAAAGACTTTTACTAATTAACTTTAGAAAAAATTATTTTTATATAAGATGAATCCAACATTAAAAAGATTAAAAGACATTCAATCAGAATGCTGTGTGACGATTATAATGAACACACATAGAACTAAGCCTGACAATCAAAAAGATCCACTTCTATTGAAGAATTTGGTTAAAGAAGTAGAAGAGCGATTAAATAACGACTATGACAAGCGATTTGTGTGGCCTATCATGGAAAAGCTTAATGAGTTAGTGGAAGAAATTGACCATAACTATAACCAAGAGTCTTTGGTGATATTTGTGAATGACGATGGTATTTCGGAATTTACTAGACTGCCAATTGCTGTAGAAAATAGAACAGTGATTGACAATACATTTGCAACAAG
The DNA here is from genome assembly GCA_020832365.1 of Crocinitomicaceae bacterium. GTDB lineage: Bacteria > Bacteroidota > Bacteroidia > Flavobacteriales_D > Crocinitomicaceae > JAFIEX01. Next base: position 19,859 of record JAFIEX010000006.1, on the reverse strand, counting down.
AGACTTGGTTCGTGCAACTCACTTAGAATCCAATTATTATGTGCTTGTACTGAGCAGAAATGAAGCAAGAATGATTGAGGCGCATAACAACAAAGTGATACAAGAGTTAGGCGTGCCATTTCCAATTGTAAATGATAGTTTATACTCTACATCTGGTGCCGAATTATCCAATGCGCAGAAACAAACAAACTTAGTGCAAGAATTCTTCAATAGAATTGATAAGGTAGTGAATGAAGTTGTGCAGTCACACCCGCTGCCAGTTGTGATTACATCAGAAGAGTCTGCTTATTCAGAGTATATGCAAATTGCTGATAATAAAGATATTATTATTGGTCATTTGAATAAAAACAGAAACAGAGATCGGGCGCATCACATTGTAGAGGAGACTTGGAAGTTAGTAGAAAATATTATTCGTGAGAGAAATGCAGCAAGAATTCAGGAATTGAAAACAGCAGTTGGAACGGGTAAGTTTAAAAGTGATGTAAATGATATTTGGTTCTCTATTCTGAATGGTAAGGGTAAAACACTTTTCGTTCAAAAAGGGTTGTTTAAGCCCGCTCAAATTGTGGACAACAGAATTGAACTTGTAGCCACCGATAAGGCACATGATAAAGGTGTAATCGATGATATAATCGATGAAATGATTGAGCACAATTTAAGATTTGGTGGAGACACAGTGTTCCTTGGAGAGGAAGAACTCAAAGATTTTCAAGGCCTAGGATTGATAACGAGGTACTAGTATTCCTGATTAATCTCGAAGAGGGCTATAATTAGCTCACAAAGGGGCTGCTTTTTTGCAGTCCTTTTGTGTTTGTATAACTAATTGATTTAACATAAAATGAAAGTTTTCGATTGTATCATAATTGGAGGTGTGTCAGAGTGGATTAGCCTGTGCCTATTATTTACGTAGAAGTAATCTCGATTATCTGATTCTTGATAAAAACAACTCTACTGGCGGTGCATGGAATTATGCATGGGATTCTTTAACTTTATTTTCCCCGTCAAAATATAGTAGTTTGCCTGGAAAGTCATTTGGTATAAATCCAGAGCATTACCCCGACAAGGTAGATGTTTTAGAATACCTTGAATCGTATGAGCAACATTATGATTTTCCTGTATTGCGACCCGTTGAGCTACAAGCAGTAAATAAGTCAAATAATGATCTGTTTGAAATTATTACCAATAAAGGTATTTATAATGCAAAAACCTTAATTGCAGCAACAGGTACTTTCCATTCACCTTTTATTCCTCATGTTGAAGGGTTAGAACATTTTAAGGGTGAACAGCTGCATTCGTCAGATTATAAAAATCCTAGAGATTTCATTGGCAAGAAGGTACTTGTGGTAGGGGAGGGTAACTCAGGTGCACAAATTCTTGCTGAGTTAGCAAAAGAAACGCTAACTTATTGGGCAGTTCGTAAGCCGCCTCATTTTTTGCCTTCTGATGTAGATGGGAAAGTACTTTTTGATCAAGCTTCCGCAATGTATTATGCAAAAAAAACAGGTTCAGATTTAACTAAGTCAAAAATTAATTTGGGTAATATTGTCCTTTTACCAGCTGTAAAAAAAGCCATGGAAAGAGGTGATTTTGATAATTTTAAAGTGTTAAATGCTTTTGTTTCAGATGGTGTTTATTGGGAGGATGGGAGTTTTGAAAGTATTGATGTGATTATTTGGTGTACTGGTTTTAACTCCCATACTAGCTACCTTAATCAAGTGGTTGAAACTGATGACAAGGGAAGAGCTGAACTTATGGAAAATAACGAAGCTAAACAATGCCCTAATTTGTTTTTTGTTGGATTTGGGGGATGGACATGGTTCGCTTCTGCTACCTTAATCGGTGTAGGCAGAACAGCCAGAATGGTTGCTAAAGAAATACAACATAGATTAAAATAAAAATCTCACCCAGTTTGGATGAGATTTTATTGATTTCATTCTGTTTTTGTTAATTATCATAACAAACAAAACCTAAATTACATTGCTGTCATCGACTGTAAAGCTTGAATGATAATGGCTCTTGCAAATATTCCAAGAAGAATGCTCAATATGATGTAAACTAATGTTACAATGGTCCAGATTTTCCAGTATCGCATAAAATTCAATGCAAAAGCATCTAGATTTAAACTAGCACTATTGGTAATAGCATTAGCTTGATTCTTTAATAAGATAAACATGTAAAAGAAAAATGCTGTAAACAATAGTGCTATAAATCCCATTGTTACATTACCAAAAAGCGTTAAAACACCGGCTAAACCGTAGAGTCCACTGAAGACAAACCCAATAATAGCCATAATTTTTGCCCACTTTCCTCCTTCTTTAAGATTGGCTGCAGCAGCAGAGCTTAAGCCACTTCCGCCGTTCATTTCGTCTAATGTTTCATTCATAGTAATAATTTTAAAATTAGAGACGAATATACAGTTTGTAACATAAGTTACAAAAAAATAAGCACAAAAAATATAGTTTTAATAATCATCAAGAATATCAGGGTTGCTCCATCGTCGATACTGATACGTTGCTTTCCCAAAACCCAATACAGGCCAAAAGATGAAACCTAAAAGCAATAATCCTAGAGTATAAACCCAATTTTTACCAAAACAATTGCTAATTCCGTTTATGGTGAAGATAAAAAATAGCAAGTTTAAAAGTGGAACAAAGAGGATGACAAATACCCACCATTTAGGTTTTTGCGCTATTTCTAGTAGCAAAATAACGTTATAAATCGGTATAAAAATTCCCCATATGGGTTGCTTGGCTTTTACAAAAACCCCAATCATACCAGCGATGATTAGCAAGGCAAATAGCAGTGAAAACAATAGTGAGATTTGTTCAAAACTTGTTGTGTCTATGTAATCCATGATGAATAGCTTTTGTTTTGAGTTGATGTAAAGTTAGGAGATAAATACAATTGGTAAAGCATTTACGATTAAAGATTATTCAAATCATATTGTTCATGAATCCTTAAAAGATCATGTCTTTAAGTTATTTTTAAAAATGCGGTTAATACGAAATGGAGAAACTTTTTAGCGCTATTCCTTTTCAAAATTAAAGTAAATTATTTTTTCCGATGAACTTTTCAGTTATTTAAATCTTCTTAGAATTCAAGGTTCACGTCTAAAAAAATGCTAACTTAGCCAAATTCATAAAAAACAAATTTAGTTCATATGTCAAATGCAATTTTTAGAGTTCCCGAGGCGCAAAACGAACCTGTTCATAGTTATGCCCCCGGAACACCAGAGAGAGAAGCTCTACTGGCTAAATACGAAGAATTATATCAACAAGCGCCAATAGATGTGCCTATGTATATCGGTGCTGAAGAAATCAGAACTTCTGATAAACGTAAAATGAGTCCTCCGCATGACCATCAAAAGGTATTAGGTCATTATAATTACGGAACAAAAGAGCATGTTTCCATGGCGATAGATGCAGCGTTAGCGGCTAAATCAAAATGGGCTAGTTTATCATGGGACCAAAGAGCAAGTGTTTTTTTAAGAGCAGCTGAATTATTGGCAGGGCCTTATAGAGACAAAATGAATGCCGCTACGATGTTGGCACAATCCAAGAATGTTTATCAAGCGGAAATAGATGCAGCTTGTGAAATGATCGATTTCTTCAGATTCAATGTGCAATACATGACACAAATTTATTCGGAGCAACCAGCATCATCAAAAGGTATTTGGAATAGATTAGAGTGGCGTCCATTAGAAGGATTTATTTTTGCATTAACACCGTTTAATTTTACTGCAATTGCTGCGAATTTATGTGCTGCTCCTGCAATGATGGGTAATGTGGTTGTTTGGAAACCAGCTGAGTCTCAAATTTATTCGGCTAATGTAATCATGGAGTTGTTTAAAGAAGCTGGATTGCCAGATGGTGTTATTAACATGGTAACTGCTAGCGGATCTGAGGTAGGAGAAGTTGTTTTCAATCATCCTGAACTAGCAGGCTTACATTTTACAGGCTCAACAGGCGTATTCAAAACATTATGGAAAACAATTGGTAACAACATCGATAAGTATAAGTCTTACCCAAGAATTGTTGGCGAAACTGGTGGAAAGGATTTCGTTGTTGCACATCCATCAGCTGATCCTGCTGAAGTTGCAACTGCGTTATCAAGAGGGGCCTTTGAGTTCCAAGGACAAAAATGTTCAGCTGCTTCTAGGGCATATCTTCCTGCCTCAAATTGGCCAAAAATCAAGCATATTCTAGTTGAGCAACTCGCTTCTTTTAAAATGGGTTCTACTGGTGACCCTTCTAATTTTATTAATGCCGTTATTGACGAACGTGCTTTCGATAAAATTGCTGGATACATTGATTATGTCAAGTCTCAATCTGATGCTGAGGTAATTGCTGGTGGCACTTATGATAAATCTAAAGGTTATTTTATAGCACCAACTGTGGTTGTGACAACTAATCCACAGTTCAAAACAATGGTTGAAGAAATTTTTGGTCCTGTTTTAACAATTTATATCTATCAGGACGAAGATTTCGAAGCTACATTAGAATTGGTTGACAAAACTTCTGAGTATGCTTTAACTGGTAGCATATTGTCTAAGGACAGATATGCAGTAGATTTGGCTCTGAAAAAATTGGAAAACAGTGCTGGTAATTTCTATATCAACGATAAACCAACTGGAGCTGTGGTTGGACAGCAGCCTTTTGGTGGAGCCAGAGGTTCAGGAACGAATGATAAGGCAGGTGCTCCAATCAACTTATTGCGCTGGGTATCAGCTCGAACAATTAAAGAAACATTCGTAACTCCAAAAGATTACAGATATCCTTTCTTAGGTTAAGAAGTAGAGATGTGATAATTTTTAAAACGGGTGTCGCAAGCACCCGTTTTTGAATTTAAATTACCTTAGGCAAAACCCAATAACAGTTTCCAAAAACTCTTCTGGTGCCTCTGCGTGTATCCAGTGACCAGCTTTTTCAATACTGTAAATTTTAGCCAAAGGAAATTGCTCCAAGATAGCTTCTTTGTCTTCTTCTAGAATATAGTTCGATTGACCACCTCTCATAAACAGCGTTTCAATCATTACTTCACCAGCTGGAAGGGAAGCAACTATTTCGTTCATGCTATCTGATAGAACAGGGATGTTAATGCGCCATCCCAACTTACCTTTCTCCACCCAATACAAGTTTTTCAATAAAAATTGCCTTATAGACCAATTATCAATGTATTTGGAAAGCGCTTCTTCTGCCTCTCCACGAGATGAAATTTTATCTAAATTCAATGATTGTAAACCTTCAATTATTGTGTCATGATGTATGGGATAGCCTTTGATACCCATATCCACAACAATTAATTTACTGACTTTATCGGGGTGTTTTTGTGCATAATGCATCACCGTTTTACCTCCCATAGAATGGCCAAGAAAGATGGCTTCTTGTACATCTTCTTTTGCTACAACCTTTTGTAAATCGTCAGCCAAAGTTGTGTAGTCGAAAGTGTCGCTCCAGGGAGAGTGCCCGTGGTTTCTTTGGTCAATAAGATAAACAGTAAAATATTCAGCTAGTTTCTTAGCGTGAGTTTGCCAATTGTCAGAAGAACCAAATAAACCATGTAAAATAAACAACGGTTTGCCTTCTCCCATTTTTCTGTAATGCAATTCCATAATTAATCTGTTAAGAGTCGTTTATATAGTTGAATGGTGTTTTCCAACCCATAATATAAGGCGTCTGAAACAAGCGCATGACCAATACTAACTTCGGCTAAATGCGGAATATTTGATTTAAAACAAGCTAAATTTTCCAAGCTCAAGTCATGACCAGCATTGATGCCCAAGCCTAATTCATGCGCTAACTTAGCGGCTTTTGCATAAGGTAGAATAGCTTGAAGCTTATCATTAGTGTATTCCTCTGCGTATGGACCTGTATATAATTCAATGCGATTAACGCCAGTAGCAGCGGCGCCCTCAATGTTGGCCAAATTAGTATCAACAAATATCGAAGTTCGAACACCCCATTGGTGAATTTGCGCACAGATTTCTTGTAGTTGTTTTCCGTGTTTTACAGTATCCCATCCAGCATTGGAAGTTAACACATGTGGCGGGTCTGGAACCAATGTTGCTTGGGCGGGCCTAACTTTTTCGATAATTTCCATGTAGCGATCATCTGGATAGCCTTCAATGTTAAATTCCGTGGTGACTACCTCTTGTAAATCGAATACATCCAGAAGGGTAATGTGGCGTTCATCTGGACGAGGATGAACGGTGATTCCATCTGCGCCAAATCTTTCGCAGTCTTTCGCAACCTGAACCACCGAAGGTGTATTTCCACCTCTAGCGTTACGTAAAGTTGCAATCTTATTTACATTGACACTTAATTTCGTCATTTTCTTAAACTATTTTTATGATTTCAAAGTTAATGACTTAAATGTATATTCACTACATTAGTGGCGACAATGATAGCAATAGAATTAATCTCAGAGGAAATACCTCCTTTAAAACACACAGATACAGGCGATACTGCCTTGATGTGGATGGAGGAGTTCAAAGTAAACCACCTTCCGGTGATGAAGTTGGATAATTTTGTAGGATTAGTATCAGAAGATGATATTTATGATAAGGAAGACACAAGTTTAACATTACATGAACTTTTTGACCATTTACCACGGCCTTATGTGCAAGGAAATATGCACATTTACGAGGTCCTAGCTAGAGTTTCTGACCTTCATCTAACTGTTCTGCCAGTTTTGGATGACCAAGAAATGTATTTAGGAGCAATTGGTATAAAAGATATCATGCATAGAATTGCTAATACTGGTAGTATTAAAGAAACTGGTGGTATTATAATACTGGAAATGAATGCCATTGACTATTCCTTGTCTCAAATTGCACAAATTGTAGAAGGAGAAGGTGCCAAAATTTTAAGTACGTTCATTTCATCGCGTCCCGACTCCAATAAAATTGAGGTGACACTTAAAATTAGCCAACTCGAATTGGGAAGAATAATTAAATCTTTTGAAAGGTATGATTATTTCATAAAAGCTTCGTTCCAAAAAGATAGTTATCAAGATGACTTGAAAAATAGGTATGAAGAATTGATGAAATACCTAAACATGTAAGCATGAAGGTAGCTATTTACGCGCAACGTGTCACTAAAAAAGAATTTCAGTATCTCGGTCAGTTTAAATCTATCTTAGAAGAGTTAAACTGGCAACCAATTTTGGAAGAGAACTTAGCAGCTATTTTACTGAAAAAATCTGATGCTTTCAAAAAGTATCAAACGTTCAATCAAACAACGGATTTTAATGATGATATTCAACTGATGATAAGCGTCGGAGGAGATGGCACTTTTCTAAGAGCAGTTAAATATATTCGCGGAACGGATGTTCCTATTATGGGAATCAACAGTGGTAGACTTGGTTTTTTAGCAAATACGGCTTTAGAAGATACAAGGAAATTCTTGCATCTTTTCAATGCAGGGAAGTATGAGTATCAGAGACGTTCATTAATAAAAATTGAAACACAAGATGAGCTGCTTGGTCCAGACTGTTACGCATTGAATGAACTTGCCTTTCACAAAAAGGATACTTCATCTATGATTACTGTGCACTGTTACTTGGATAATAAATTTTTAAATTCCTATTGGGCAGATGGTTTAATCGTTGCGACTCCAACTGGTTCAACGGCCTATTCATTAAGTTGCGGTGGTCCGATTATTACTCCTGGATGCGCAGTACATATTTTGTCACCAATTGCGCCGCACAACTTAAATGTTCGTCCTGTAGTTGTCCCAGATCATATGCCTATACAACTTCGAGTGGAAGGAAGAGAACGGAAATACCTGCTGACTATTGATGGACAGCCACATTCGGTAAAGAATGGAACGGTGGTTACGGTAACAAAAGCTAAATTTATGATCAATGTGGTGAAATTCGAGGAGAATAACTTCTTAGACACTATACGCAACAAAATGATGTGGGGAATAGATCAGCGGAATTGAGTTTAAAATGATTTTAGGTTCTTGAGACGGTTCGGAAAAAACAAGCGATGAATAAAAAAATGCCAGCTCGCCTCCGAATTCTTTAAGCTATTAATAAAAAAGAAAATTCTAATGTTTGACAAATTAACTTTTTCCTGCGGTAAAACGATGAAAAATCGATTCATGCTAGCGCCACTAACAAACGAGCAAAGTCATGAGGATGGAACATTGTCAGAAAAAGAATTTCAATGGTTAACAATGCGTGCGGCCGGTGGTTTTGGATTAGTGATGACCTGCGCTTCTCATGTTCAAGCTATTGGCAAAGGATTTCCAGGGCAGTTGGGAATCTTTGATGATAAGCACATTATTGGTCATCAAAAATTAGCTAAAGAAATTCAAGCTCACGGCGCTTTGGCTGTTGTGCAATTGCATCATGCCGGAATGCGGTCTCCAAAGGAATTAATAGGCACGGATCCTGTTTGTCCATCTTATCATGCAAAAACAGGTGCACGAGCATTAAGTTTACCAGAAATTCAAGTACTGAAAGAAGATTTTATCAACGCAGCTATTCGTGCGCAAAAATGCGGCTATGACGGAGTGGAAATACATGGTGCACATGGTTATATTTTATCCCAGTTTCTAAGCGCAGAAATTAATCAAAGAAAAGATGAATATGGTGGTAGCTTTGCCAATAGAGCAAAACTGATAAAAGAAATTATTCATGAAACGAGAATCATTTGTGGGAATGACTTTTTAATAGGAGTGAGGCTTTCTCCTGAGAAATTTGGAATGCAATTAGCTGAAATTAAGCAACTTTGTGAAGAATTAATTGCTGAAAATCAAATAGATTTCTTGGATATTTCTCTGTGGGACTACAAAAAAAATCCTGAAGAAGATTCGCAGTCAGCTATTTTGTTGCTTCAGCATTTTACGAAGATAGAACGCAAAAATGTGCTTTTAACCGTAGCGGGAGGCATAAGAACTGGTGCGGATGTTCAAAATATTTTGAGTGCTGGCGTTGATTTTGTAACTATTGGCAGAGCTGGAATTCTACACCACGATTTTCCTAAAAAAATGGAAGTCGATCCGAACTTCACACCGATTGAAAACCCTGTGTCTGAAGCCTATTTAAAAAGTCAAGGTTTGAGTGATGTTTTTGTGAATTACATGAAAAGATGGCCTGGATTTGTGAAGTAACTCATTTTAAAATCAAAATATTTTAATAAAGAATGAATAGCATGAAGGAATATCACCGAACATTCTCCTTATTTAATGAATTCTAACTATTTTTAGCCTCCATTAATCAATATTCAAAATGGCAATTTCAAAAAAAGAACTAGATTTTAATAAGAATGACGACCAAATGCGACTGAAAATCAAACATTTGGAAAGAGAGTTGGAGAAAATTTACTTAGGAGGAGGAAAGTCAAAAATTGAAAAACACAAAGCAAAGGGAAAACTAACGGCAAGAGAACGAATTGATGGTCTTTTGGATAAAGGAACACCTCGATTTGAAGTCGGTGCTTTGGCGGGATATGGCATGTATAAAGAGCATGGCGGATGTCCATCGGGTGGAGTAGTGGTGGTTATCGGTTATGTATCAGGAAAGCAGTGTATCGTTGTTGCTAATGATGCTACGGTTAAAGCGGGTGCATGGTTTCCCATCACTGGAAAAAAGAATTTGCGAGCACAAGAAATAGCGATGGAAAATCGTTTGCCGATTATCTATTTGGTGGATTCTGCAGGGGTTTATTTACCGATGCAAGATGAAATTTTTCCTGACAAAGAACATTTTGGAAGAATATTTAGAAATAATGCGGTTATGAGCGCTGAAGGAATACCGCAAATTGCAGCGGTAATGGGAAGCTGTGTAGCTGGTGGTGCTTATCTACCAATTATGTCGGATGAGAGTTTAATCGTTAATAAAACGGGAACAATTTTTTTAGCTGGTTCTTACCTTGTTAAGGCTGCGATTGGAGAGTCCATAGATAATGAGACTTTAGGCGGAGCACATACGCATACAGAGATATCGGGCGTTTGTGATTACAATGCAGAAAATGACGAAGAGTGTTTAGCTGCTATTCGCGACATCATGGATAAGATTGGTAAAAAAGAGACTGCTGGATTTGACAAAAAAGAATCAATCGCACCAAAAATATCTGCTAAAGAGGTTTATGGTATCTTACCGCAAGATCGAGCCAAGCCTTATGAAATAAAGGATATCTTAGATTGTATCATTGATGAAGGCTCGTTTACGGAATACAAAAAGTCCTATGGTAAAACAATTGTTACCGGCTATGCTAGAATTGATGGCTGGGCTGTTGGTATTGTTGCTAATCAAAGAATGATCAGTAAAACAGCTAAGGGAGAAATGCAATTTGGAGGTGTGATTTATTCCGATTCTGCGGATAAAGCAGCTAGATTCATTATGAATTGTAACCAAAAAAATATCCCGCTTGTTTTTATTCAAGATGTTTCTGGATTTATGGTAGGCTCAAAGAGCGAGCATGGGGGTATTATCAAAGATGGTGCAAAAATGGTAAATGCCATGGCGAATTCTGTTGTACCTAAATTTACTGTTGTTGTTGGAAATTCTTACGGTGCTGGAAATTATGCCATGTGCGGTAAGGCATACGACCCTAGATTAATCGTCGCTTGGCCAACAGCAGAATTGGCAGTTATGAGTGGTGCCTCGGCTGCTAAAACTTTACTGCAAATTGAGGTAGCATCTTTAAAGGCAAGAGGTGAAGAAATTACACCGGAGCGAGAAAAGGAACTCTACGACCGTATTAAAAATAGGTATGATGAGCAAATTAGCCCTTATTATGCTGCTTCTCGATTGTGGGTAGATGCAATTATTGACCCTAAAGATACTAGAGAAGTAATTAGTATCGGTATTGCGGCCGCTGAACATAAAAAAGCTGAAAAACCATATAATGTAGGTGTCATCCAAACTTGATGAATGAAGATTGAAAATAAGCGTTTTCAGGATCTAACAAAATCAGCGCTATACGCCATTCTTCGGCTGCGTGTTGAGGTATTTGTGGTGGAGCAAGACTGCCCCTATCAAGAATTAGATGATTGGGACCAATTAGCTCAGCATTTTTTGATGAAGGATAAAGAAGGTCAAATAATTGCGACCTTAAGGGTTTTTCCTCCTGGAGCAAGGTTTGCTTCTGCTAGTATTGGCAGAGTAGTAGTGAAGCAAACCAACAGAAATGAGGGTTTAGGGAAAGCTTTGATGTTAGAAGCATTGAATTGGCTAAGGGATAATTACAGTAATTGCAGCGTCCAAATTTCTGCTCAAACTTACTTGAAAAAATTCTATGAAAACTTTGGTTTTAAACAGGTGGGTGAGGGCTATTTGGAGGATGGAATACCTCATATTGGCATGATACTCGAAAATATTGATTAAATTTAATCGACAGATTTTGTATGAGGGGAAATAAGCTCCCTCAATTTTAATTTAAATAGGAAACTTTATTCATAATGAACAAACGATTTTTTTGGTCTTCAATAATTATCTTAATAGTTGTTTCTTCCTGTGCAATTTGGCAGGGTAAAAACAAGCAATCCATTCGCACACATTACATGTTAACAGATGTTAGACCGCAAGATGATTTTTTCATGTTTGCAAATGGTCAATGGATCAAAGATAACCCAGTACCTGCTTCGGAGTCAAGGTGGGGAAGTTTTAACGAACTCGATCGCGCCAATAAGGAAAAGTTAAAAGCGATATTAAATGATGCGGTAAAAAAATCTGGGAATGTTGATTACATGGGACTATTAGGGAAATACGCCAACGCTTATTTCGATGAAACGAATAGAGCGGCAGGAAAATTGGCAGTTGAGCAGTTTGTACAAGAAAAAATATTTGGAGCTAATTCCAAAGAAGAAATGCTCGCAGTATTAGCCGAAATGCACATGATGGGCATCACTGCTTATTTTTCTGCTTATGTCGCACAAGATTTGAGAGAAGTAGATAGAAATGTGCTTTACATGAATCAAGCTGGAATAGGGTTGCCAAATAGAGATTATTATCGCGCTAATGAAAAATCGAAAATGGTTCTATTTCAGCAATATGTAGAATACCTAGGGGATTTAGCAAGTCAATTCAATGTTGCTTACAATAATAAGTTGGGAGTCGTAGCTGCAGAAATGGAACAAAGTTTAGCTGGTGCAATGAAAGGACCGGCAGAGCTCCGCATACCAGAAGCAAATTATCATCCAATGGAATTCCAAGATTTTTCGAAAGAAATGGCTGATTTTCACCTAGAAATCTACTTAAGATATTTAGGTATTTCGCCTTCAGGTTCAATCGTGGTAAGGCAACCAGAATATTTTAGATTTTTTAATGCTTATTGGGCTCGAACAAGTTTAGACGAAATAAAAATCTACCTAACTAGCCAGGTTTTAAATCATTTTGCTAAGCACCTAACCTCTGATATTGTAAATCTTCACTTTGATTTTTATGGAAGAAAACTGTCTGGTATTCGTGAAATGAAGTCAAAAGAAGAGCTATTAATTGAAAAACTGACTGCTAATACACTTGGGGAGGCATTGGGAAGGGCTTTTGTGAAGAGACATTTTTCGAAGGAGGCGAAAGAAAAAGTGAATGAAATGGTCGATAATTTATTGCTTGTCTATCGTAATAGATTGGAAAATTTAGATTGGATGACCAGTCAAACCAAAAATGAAGCCCTAAAGAAACTCAATGCCATTGGCCGTAAGTTAGGTTATCCAGATACATGGAGAGATTATGAAGGACTGGAGTTAGATAAGCATAATCACATACATAATGTAATGCAATGCGCAATATTCGAAAAGCAAGAAAACTTAAATAAATTTGATCAGGTAGTGGATAGAAGTGAGTGGTCTATGCCAGCACACATGGTTAATGCTTATTATCATCCTGTAAAAAACGAAATTGTTTTCCCAGCTGGAATAATGCAAGCACCTTTTTTTGACTTAAAGGCTGAAGATGCCGTGAATTATGGTGGAATAGGAATGGTAATTGGACATGAGTTTACGCATGGTTTTGATGATATGGGAAGTAAGTTTGCTGCGGATGGTTCTTTAACGGATTGGTGGTCGACAAAAGATCGAAAACAATTCGAAGAAAGAACTCAAAAATTGGGGCAAACATTCCGTGACTTTTGTCCTATTCATGAGCATTGTGTTAATCCAGAATTGACGATGGGAGAAAATATTGCTGATTTAGGTGGTGTAACGATGGCTTATCATGCCTATACCAAAACAAACGAATATAAATCGGGGCGTGAGGTGTATGGATTTTCCCCATCTCAAAGATTTTTTATCGCCTATGCGCAACTTTGGAAGATTAATTACACGGATGAAGAGTTAAAGAAACGTTTAGCAACAGATCCGCATAGCCCTGGTATGTTTCGTGTAAATGGTCCCTTAAAGAACTCCCCTGAATTTTTTCGTGCTTTTGATGTGCAAGAGGGAGACCCAATGCGCAACCCCAAGGAAAAAATTTCTATCATTTGGTAAATCACTTTATCAAAGTTAGTGAATGAAAGCTAAAAGAGTTATAGTAGTTGCTGGTCCAACAGCCGTCGGAAAAACAGCCGTTTCCATTCAACTCGCTAAAAAGTTGAATTGTGCCATTATTAATGCAGATTCAAGGCAGTTTTATAAAGAGCTTAGTATTGGTACGGCCAAACCTTCCCAAGAAGAAATGGATGGTGTTCAGCATTATTTTATTGATTCGCATTCTATTCATGAACCACTAACTGCCGGTCAGTTTGAAAAAGAAGCTTGTCCAATACTGAATTCTTGCCTAGATAAAGATAATTGCGTAATTGTAACCGGAGGTTCGGGCTTGTTTATTCAAGCGTTAGTAGAGGGAACACATCAATTACCCACAGACAATGCTATTCGAGCAAAGTTAGCAGGTATCTTAGAGAAAAATGGTTTGGAAACTTTACAGCAAAAATTAAAGATTCTAGATCCTGAAACCTTTGAAAATATAGATATCAGCAATCCAGCTCGTATCATTCGTGCTCTTGAACTCAATACATTAACAGGGAAAACGCTGAATGATTTAAAGCGTTCTAAAAAACCTAGAGAGCAAGATTTTATTGTGGACTACTTCGTACTTCAATTACCTAGAGAAGTTTTATACCAAAGAATCAATGATCGTGTGATACAAATGGTTGAACAGGGTTTGATACTAGAAGTAGAGAATGTTTTACCTTACAAACATCTGCAGTCTCTTAATACTGTTGGCTATAAAGAACTTTTTCCATATTTTGAAGGGAAAATAACGCTCAGTGATGCCATTGCACAAATTCAACAAAATACTAGAAGGTATGCAAAAAGACAATTAACGTGGTTTAGAAGGGTAAAAGATGCAAAATGGTTAGCGCCAGCGGATGCAGTGGAGACAATTTATCGAGAGATGTGTGGCTAAAATGCTTTTTTTTTGAGTTGGAACTCGCTAAAATTTGCAAATTTTTGATAGCTACTACTTAGAAATAATCAAAAAATTGTAATTTAACTTCGAAATTTAAAAAGAATTACCATGAAAAAATTGGGATTTATCGTTTTGTTATTAGCAGGTCTGTCTATGACTTTCTCGGCGTGTCGAAAAGATGATGAGGAAAACGGCAACGGAAATGGCGGTGGAGCAGGTGTTGCATCTTGTAATAAAAATCTGACGCCATTGGTCATGGTGCATGGCTTTTTGGCATCAGGAGACACTTATGCGAATCATGTTATGCGTTTTTCGTCTAATTTTTATTGCGAAGACAGAATGTTTGCATTTGATTGGAATACTTTAGGTCAACAAGATAATGTTGCCCTTTTAGATGCATTCATTGATGGTGTTTTATCTAAAACAGGTGCTACGAAAGTCCATTTAATGGGGCATTCAGCAGGGGGAGGTTTGAGCTATAATTATCTGTCTGACGCCACTCGAGCGGCCAAAGTACATAAGTATGTTCACATTGGAAGTGGGACGCAACCTGGACCAGCGGGACCAAATGAAGAAATTCCAACCTTAAATATCTGGTCGCCTGATGATTTGATTGTAAGCAGTGACGATATACCAGGGGCTGAAAATGTTAAATTGTTTGGACAAGATCATTATGAAGTAGCAACATCACCAGAAGCATTTTTAGCTATGTATGAGTTTTTGAATGGTGCATCTCCTCAAACTACTTCTATTCAACCATCCTCATCAGTGCGTATCTCAGGCAGGGTTGTAACACTAGGTGAAAACAGCCCACGCCAGAATGCAGAGGTGAAAGTATATGAAGTAAATAGTAATACTGGTGCGCGTGTTTCGAACTCGCCGATTGCTACACTAAATGCAGATGCTAGCGGTAATTGGGGACCGCTGATAGTAAAGAGGGAAACTAATTACGAATTTGAAGTAGATACCAAAGTTTCTGGAGATAGAAAAGTGTTTTATTACCGTGAGGCATTCAATCGCTCGAATCCGCTTGTTTACTTAAGAACTTTTCCGCCTCCAGGAACATTAGTGAGCTTACTTTTTAATGATTTACCTACTGATGCTAATCAATCGGTGTTGACGATTTTTGCGGCCAATCAGGGAATTTCTGCTGGAAGAGATGTTTTGGAAGTAGATGGACACTTGTTATCCACTAATGATTTTTGTGATCCTGAAAACAATACGATTGCCTTATTTATGTATGATGGAAACAACAATCAAACTTCAGATCTTACGCCTCAGGGATTGTTTGGTCAATTTCCATTTCTGAGTAGTGCAGATGTTTTCTTTAATACGGCAAATGAGTCAACAATTACTTGTAAGTTGAATAACAAAACTTTAAATGTGCAAAATAAACCCTCATCTGAAGGAGTTATAATTGCTGTATTTGACTAATGTTTAGCTAATAGTGAATATGAAATTAAATCCCGAAAATATAATTCGGGATTTTTTGTAATTTTCGAAAATCATTTTCATAAAATAATGACCACTTAACTAAAAACTTTGCGGGTAAAAATGAATGAAATGTATAGGCTATTGCTTAAATGGGTAAACAACGAACAATAATTATCGTAAATTTGTAACATGAGATTATTATTATCGAAGATACTATTCTTCACTTTTATTGCTGCTTGTACGATTGGCTGCACCACCAAAGTTAAGCTATTTGGTGATTTTGAAAGAAGACCTGTCGTTCATTTTATTATAGATCCTTCTGACGAGTATCATTTTATGCGTTTACACAGAACTTTTATTGGTGAAGGGGATGCTTTAGATTTTGCCAAAGTTCCGGATTCGAGTTATTTCCCTTTAGAACAAGTTAATGCTATTGTTCAAGAAATTGATATACAACAAAATATTCTCAGAGAATGGCAATTGAAGGATACGGTTACTTCTAATAAACGAGAAGGGGTATTCTTCTACCCTGAGCAAAGATTGTATTATTTTAAAGCGAATGATCTAAATAGAGATAATCAATACCGATTAATTATCGATATTAATGATGGTGAGCATAAAGTAGAAGGTAGAACTCGATTAATTAGAAATATGAGTATTACTACTCCCGCTCCGCTGGACGGTGGTCTTACTTTTGCAAATGCAAATGTGCCGTTGAACGGTTATAGAAATCAACCAATTCGTTTTATTCCGGGAACTGCTGTTATGTTTAACGTTCGATTAAGATTTTTTTATAGAGAACGCACGGCAAATGGAACTGAAATTAAAAGTATTCCTTGGAATATTGGCTCAATAAATTCCTCAGATATAACAAGTGGTCAGGGAATGTTAACGGCTAATGGACAAACTTTCTATGAGTTGTTAAGAATGAATATCCCTATAGACAATCAAGTCATAAGAAGAGAAGTGCATGGAATGGAAATACTTCTTACTGGTGGCTCACAAGACTTACAAACATACATGCTTGCGAATCAGCCGACAAATTCATTGACACAGAATAGACCTGAATTCTCTAATTTAAGTGGTGCATTAGGTATTTTTACAGCTAGGGAAAGCATAAGGATTTTTAAAACTGAAAATCCTCCTCAAACAAATTTTAGGGCGTTAAATTCTTTTTCTACTAGGGAGTTAGCAAATGGACCATTTACAGTTCAGTTGAATTTTTGCAGTGGAATCCCCTTAGATCAGTCCTCTGATTTTTCATGTAATTAATGTTTTTAATAAAGTTTTTAACTATTGAACAGATTTAGCGTAATCTGTTTAATAAATGGAAACTTGAAAAAGTTAGCTAAGAACCCGTTATTTTTGCAGTCAAAAAAATCTTATGAAAGTCATTATAGAAAAAGCTTGGGAAGATAGAAGTTTGTTAGCCGATAAAAACACGATAGAAGCGATTGAACTGGTTATTGAAGAAATTGATAAAGGTAGATTAAGAGTGGCAGAACCTCTTGCGGATGGAAGTTGGCAGGTGAATGAATGGGTGAAAAAAGCAGTCGTGCTTTACTTTCCTATTCGTAAAATGGAAACGATCGAGGTGGGACCTTTTGAGTTTCATGATAAGATGGCTTTGAAAACGAATTACAAAGAGTTAGGTGTTCGTGTGGTTCCACATGCTGTTGCAAGATATGGTGCATACATTGCATCAGGTGTGATTATGATGCCTTCTTACATAAATATTGGTGCTTTTGTAGATAGTGGCACGATGGTAGATACTTGGGCAACTGTTGGTTCTTGTGCGCAAATTGGTAAAGATGTTCATTTGTCTGGGGGTGTAGGGATTGGAGGTGTATTAGAGCCTTTACAAGCCGCACCAGTAATCATTGAAGATGGTGCATTTATTGGTTCTAGATGTATTGTCGTAGAAGGCGTTAGGGTTCGTAAAGAAGCAGTTCTAGGGGCAAATGTGGTACTAACAAAATCAACAAAAATCATTGATGTAACTGGAGATAACCCCGTTGAATATAAAGGTGAGGTGCCTGAAAGAAGCGTGGTTATACCGGGAAGTTACACTAAAAAATTCCCTGCAGGTGACTATCAAGTGCCTTGCGCATTAATTATTGGCAAAAGAAAAGCTAGTACTGATCTTAAAACTTCTTTGAATGATGCTTTAAGGGAGCATAATGTAGCTGTGTAAAATTTATAAAGTACAACATTACATCAATTAATTTATTGGTGAATGCTTTAAGGAGTGGCGACAGATTGATTCTCTTTTGCTTTAACTTCTCCCAAGCTCAGCTCGGGAATGGTCAATGGGGGGCGTAGTTTGCGTTTTAACAATGTAAATTAGTTGTAAACTTAAAAGTTGCAAGTTTTAAAACACAATTAAATTGATGAAAGATTAAATCAATTTTTAAAAGCAAATCTGTCTTTAGAGATTCATAATCAAGATTTCATTCATCGTCTCGAGAAGTTTTTTTTACTGCAAACCTAATCATTTAGAATGAAGTTGTTCATCTATGTAATTATTGTAAAAAATTGCGACTTCTTCTGGTGTCGTAATTTTTCTCTCTCTAATAAGCTTAATTAACGGAGGACAGTCAGCAAAGTAATCTGACAACATATTTTGTTTCAAACCAAATATGCCTTGAGTAGCGCGGACCAATAAAATTTCATCTTTTTTCAGAAAAAAAGGCACTGATCGAATATGTAAATCTTCGTCAATAAAATACTTTAGATAAATACTCAAATGACCTTCTTTATGTAATTCAAAAATTTGGTATTGTTTTCCTGCATGAATGGTGTAAATTTCTCTAAACAAATTATTATTCCGCTTAACCCGCCAACTCACGAATTGACGATTTCCCATTGAGAAACCTAAAATTTTGCGTGGATGATAATTTTTAGTAAAACATTTCCCAGGTAATTTTATCCTTATACGAGTCAATATTTTACCCCTAAATCCATGTTTAATATTCGCTACTTCACCGTGAAGAATTGTGCGATTTTTCAGGGTAATAGATCCTTCTTCATAATTGAATCCCCGCTGAAATGTCTGTCCGCTCAATTGATTAAGCGCTATAATCCAAGATATAATTAAAAAAACTATTAGTCTGCTCATTGTCGAAATTTTAGCATTTGTGCTAAATACAAATGGTTGCGCAACAAACCATCTTCATTCGTTTGGTCTGCGTATTGGTAGTTATACCTGAGGTCTTCCCGAAGGTCTCTATTTCTGCTATGTCGTTGTTGTGTCAAGCTATTTGGTTTGCGTCGAAATAAAATTAGGGAAAAAAATTGAGATTTTTGTTGAAAAAGTTTTGTGATATGCAAGTTTCAGTAACCCTCTGAATGACTAAGCTAAGGATTTTTTTCATTTTGGATAACAAAAGTTGTATCTTTGGGTTGAAATTAATGAATTATCATATAAAAGAACGAATTATCATTAAAAATAAAACTAAACATCATGAAATCAGAAGAAATCTATATCATACATCCTCAAACAAAAGAACAAGCAAGTGCTTTAAAAGCTTTTATAAAGGCACTTAAAATGAAATTTGAGGTATCCAAAGACAGACCTTATAATCCTGAATTTGTGGAAAAAATTCTAGAAAGCAAAAAACAAGCAAGTGAAGGGAAAACGGTAAAAATTGATCTAGATGAAATATGGAAAGATTAATTGATTTTACCATTAAAGCTAATGAAGACCTTCTTTTTTTTTAAGAAATCCGGACAAAATTCAATCCTTAAAAAACACGAAGCATCATTGAATCCATAAAACAAAACCCTTACAAGGGAATTGGAAAACCTGAACCACTTAAATTTGAACTCTCGGGCTGTTGGTCGCGTCGCATAAACAAAGAACACCGTATCGTTTACGAAGTTCTTGAAGATGAAAATAAAATCGTCGTACTCTCTCTAAAAGGGCATTATATCTAAACACCCCGCGAACGAGATGCACCACGAAGCGGTTTGGTGAGTTGGTCGAACTATAGCACCGATAGGTAATCTTGCGGTAGCGGTGGGGGGTGTTAGATTTTGTTAAGTATTTGGATTATTTAAATGTA
>JAFIEX010000215.1 GCA_020832365.1 Crocinitomicaceae bacterium | reverse complement strand
GATAATGTCTTCTCGCCCTATCTATATCTCCAAGAGGTGCATCTGGCTTATTGATTAAAGTCCATGCATATAGTTTTCTGGCATCCAGATTTGCAGAATCCAATAGGAATGCTTTTGCCCCAGCATCTAATGCACACCTGAAATCAAGTAATTCTTTGCAAATTCTACCTTTTTCTATTAGCAAATCAATATTTTGTGGATCTTGATGCAAGGCTGAATCTAAAATCAACAGTTGTTCTGCTAAACTTAAATCATTTCGTTCTTTTACGAAAAAACGCTGAACATCATCTTCCGTTTCATTCGAGCACGAATTGAAAGCAACTATTCCTAAAACACTAAAGATCAATATAAATTTGAAGCCGTCTCTCATCATTGTTTAGATCTGAGTGTCAAAGATATGAAAAAAGTAAGGGTCCAACGTAAAAATTAAAACTTGTTTGTCCGTTTTGACCGATTTCAAAGTACAATAAACACCAAGTATACATTGCCAATTAAGATTTGACTTATCAAAAACAACACTTTACTAAACAAAAGACACCGATAAAAAAAACAAGAAAGTTTACTCGTTAAAAAGTCCTAATTTCACTTTATGAAGGATGAAGAAAATGTTACACATTCCAATGAAACAAATGAAGATTTTGAAGAAATTACATCTATGAACTTTTGGCTTTTTTTGGATAATGGAAACTGAGCACTTGAAAACGCAAAGTGAATTTAGCACACTATATTGTTGGCTAACAAAAAACTAAGTATTTTCAGTTGTTTAACAATAGAAAGTTTAAAGGTTTTTTCCTTTAAAAAATGTAAAAAGAGGCCTTCAAATACGAAGACCCCTTTTCCATGTTACTTTATAGGCAACTAGTCTATCTTAAACTCTACATATTGGTAAGGTCTGTACTTTTCTGTATCACTGGCGGATCCAACAACATATGCAGGGCCATCAACCTTTACAGTTTGTACAACGATTTTAGTTTCCTTGGGTAGATTATATTTATCAATAAAAGACTTCATAAGGCTTTTAGCGTCTTCTGCCCTCTTCTTTGCCAAGTTTTCATTGGTAACAAAGGTAGTAGTAGGAACGCGAGAAGCGGAACTATTGATGGTAATTACCACATTTTTTCTGCCTTGACTAATATCTTTAGCTAGTTGCTCAAAAATCTCATTGATTTTTGAGTTATTTAGATCTAGTTTAGTGACATTATAATCAAAATTATATTGATAATATAACTGACCGAAGGTCACTTGTTGGGTCTCCTCTCTATACTGTTCAGGTGAATCAATTTGTTGCGCAACCTTCTCAATGACTTCTTTAACCTCTCTTGTGGGTAAATCAACAATATAACGTCTAACTATTTCAGTATAATCATTAGTGTTTGGCGTATCAAATTGGTCACTAAATATAGGTTTGCCTTTAAAAGTAATATTAAATGAATAACTTTTTCCCTTATCAACAGTCGTAATAAAATTACCATCAGATAATCTGGGATAAATTTGAATAGTTGACTTCGTAGGACACTCATCGCAATTGAGAACAAAAGCTAAATCCTCTGGCAATCTTGCACCACTTTTAGTTTTAATATCACCCCTGAAAACAACAATGTTTGAAACACCCAAGAAGTCGTTTTTAACTTCATAAATGTCTTTTTCTCCTTTAGAGTCTGGCCTGATAGATGTCAAATAACCTGTTCTACCATCAGCTGAAGTTGAGTAATAAATATCATCATCAGCAGAGTTCATGGGGTATCCCAAGTTAATAGGATCGCTCCAATTTCCGTCATCATCCAATACAGTTAGAAAAATATCAAATCCCCCCATACTAGTAGAGCCATTAGAAGCGAAGTAAAGTGTTTTATTATCTAAAGCTAAAAATGGACTATCCTCATCATATTCCGTATTAATTTTTGGTCCAAGATTCATCGGTTTACTCCATTCACCATTGGGAAGCCTAACAACTCTATATATATCTCTTCCTCCGAATCCACCTGGACGGTCAGAAACAAAAAACGCTGTTCTTCCATCACTCGATATTGTAAAATGAGGCTCCCAATTATCTGTATTTACGCCCGGAATATCCAAAACATTTATATCTCCAAAACGATTATTCTCATACTGTGAAAAATAAATATTGCCACCGTTTTTTTCATCTCGATATAAGAAAGCCATTCTCTCGTCAGGGTTAACGCATACCGTTGCATCATTTCTTCCTGGTGTACTAAATGGCATCAATTGCGCTGGTTGAAATTCACCATTGATATCTTTATAGGACACATAAACGTCTTCCTTGTACATATTCGCACCAGGGTCTCTAAAACGAATGTTCGAGGAATCTGCTCGAACTCTTCTTGAAGTGAAGTATAATGCATTACCATCAATGGAAACGAAAGAAGAATAATCAGGATATGAAGAGTTTACTGCTTCACCTAAATTAATAATTTCATAATTTTTAGGAAAAGCTAACAATTGTTCAGCGACATCACATTGCTTTAAATTAACCCGCGCATCTTTTAGCAAAAATGATTTACTGTCTGCTTTTTTAATAAATTCCTTGTAATACTTTCTAGCTTTGTCGAGCTCATAGAGCTTGTGATAACTTCTACCAAGATAAAAATAACTATCCACAGAAGCACTTTTTTCTCGCGCAGAAGTCATATCATAATTTCTCGACACATTAGTTATGGCTTTTTCAAGATAAGGTATCGCCAATTGAGGATCTGCTTTAGAATTAAAAGTTGCAAAACCTCTACGATAATTAAAGTTAGCATTTTCAGGATCTTTTTTCAAGAATTCATCCATGATCATGTTAGCATGATGGAAAGCGCCAGAAAGTAAAAAAACAGTATTTCTCTCCATTAAATCTTGATCCGATTCTTTTTCTATGAACTTTAAGATATCTCTATCCGAAAACTGAGATATTCCAGAAAACTGAATTAATAAGGAAAAACAAATGGTTGTAAAGATAAATTTTAGGTGCATTTTTTTTATTTTAATAAATTAAGTCTGCAAAAATAACAAAATCTCACTTAAGTGAGATTTTTTATTTTTATTTAAAACGTAAAATGATATAAATCAGATTTTTGTGTTAGTGTCAAAGCTTTCTAAGTAATCTGCTACTCTTTTTACAAACATACCGCCCAAAGCTCCGTCCACAACTCTGTGATCATAGGAATGAGAAAGGAACATCTTGTAGCGTATACCGATAAAATCTCCATCGGGTGTTTCAATAACAGCAGGGACTTTTCTGATTGCTCCTAGCGCAAGAATAGCAACTTGTGGTTGGTTAATGATTGGGGTACCCATAACATTTCCAAAAGTACCTACGTTGGTAATTGTATATGTGCCGCCTTGGATGTCCTCAGGCTTCAACTTATTGTCTCGTGCACTATTGGCTAATTCATTTACTGCTTTAGCCAAACCTACTAGATTTAACTGGTCCGCTTTTTTAATAACAGGAACGATTAAATTACCAGAAGGTAAAGCCGTAGCCATTCCTATATTAATGTTTTTACGCTTTACAATTTTATCCCCATCAACGGATATATTAATATTAGGAAAATCCTTAATTGCCCTTGCAACTGCCTCCACAAAGATGGGGGTAAAAGTGAAGTTTTCTCCTTCTCTCTTCTTGAATTCATCCTTTATTTTGTTCCGCCAGTTCCATATGTTAGTTACATCAGCCTCAACAAAAGAAGTAACGTGTGGCGAGACATGTTTAGACATCACCATGTGCTCAGAAATGAGCTTTCTCATGCGATCCATCTCAATGATTTCATCACCTTCCATGGCAGGAACAATAGGTGCTTTAATTTGATTACCTAACGGTGCTCTTGAGCTCTCAGCAGGCTTATTTTCAATTGAAACTCTTTTTCCAACAGTCGTGCCATTTACCTCAGATGGAGCGGTCTTTACAGCGCCCTCAACTCTATTGTCTAGATAATTTAATATGTCCTTTTTAGTAACCCTTCCATTTTGACCTGTTCCATTAATGGCTTCTAATTCCTGCATGGAAACCCCTTCAGTGGCAGCGATATTTCTAACCAATGGTGAATAGAATTTTCCACTTGGTCCATTTTTTGAAACCGATGCTATCACCTCAACAGCTGCAACCGTTGTTGCTGCTTCCTGTATTTGTTGATTAATCGCCTCCACAGCAGGAGCCGCCTCAGACGCAGCTCCTTTGTCAGAAATTGGAGCAGCATCACCATCAGCAGAAATTATAGCAATCACATCACCAACTTGAGCCACTTGATCTTTTTCAAAGAGTATTTTAACTAAGGTTCCCGCAGCCTCAGATGGAAGTTCATTATCTACTTTATCTGTTGCTACCTCTACCAAAGGCTCATCTAACTCAACAGCGTCTCCAACGTTTTTCAACCAATTTGTTATTGTTGCTTCTGTAACGCTCTCCCCCATTTTAGGAAGTCTTATCTCTACTTGTGACATATTCTATTTCGATTAGTGAATCTAAAAAGTTGCACAAAAATAAGGAGAATTTCTTATTTTCTTCATCTGAAATCTTTTCAAAAGTTAAAAATAATCCTATTATCAGCTAATTTAATGAGGACAGGACAAGGATTTTTTACCCGGCAATTTATAGAACTTTTAATCATGCGCAAAAACTCACACAAAAAAACATAGTAGTTAAAGTAATATAGTAAAAGAAACATTTTAGAAAGTCGGTAAGTATATTTATCTTGATGAAACGTAACAAAACCGCATAAGATGCGTTACAAAATAAGTTGAGTTGAATTATTTTATTTAGGCACGATTCATGCTGTGATTTTAATCAAAAAGTAATGGCAAAATTTTATTTGGTATTGGTTCTCGTTTTTATTTATTCTGCAATCTACGCACAAAAAGAAGACCCAGCGTGTCTTCCACCAAGTAAAAAGACTCAAAAGATTTTGGATA
>JAFIEX010000214.1 GCA_020832365.1 Crocinitomicaceae bacterium | reverse complement strand
TACACCTCTTGCCCAATATTGTATGAAATCAGCGAAACAAATCAATACAACCTCATTTTTTATTATTTTTACCCTTCCAATATTATAAAATATGGCATTAGATAAAAATGGTATAGCAAAACGCATTGCGCAAGAGCTGGAAGATGGCTGGTACGTTAACTTAGGTATTGGTATTCCAACTTTAGTTGCAAACTATATTCCTGAGGGAATCTCTGTTGAATTTCAGTCTGAGAATGGGATTTTGGGTATGGGTCCTTTCCCTTTTGAAGGCGAGGAAGACGCCGATTTAATTAATGCAGGTAAACAAACAATTACTGCTAGGCCAGGAGCAGTTTATTTTGATTCTGCGACATCTTTTGCCATGATTAGAGGCCGACATGTTCAATTGACTGTACTTGGTGCAATGGAAGTGGCCCAAAATGGAGACATAGCCAACTGGAAAATACCTGGTAAAATGGTCAAAGGAATGGGAGGAGCGATGGACTTAGTTGCCTCCGCTGAAAACATTATTGTGGCAATGATGCATACCAACAAAAAGGGAGAATCTAAAATTTTACCTGCTTGTACTCTTCCACTAACAGGTGTTGGTTGTGTAAAAAAAGTAGTGACCGACCTCGCTGTATTAGAGATTAAAGACAATGCTTTTCACCTCATTGAAAGAGCACCTGGGGTTTCCGTTGATGAGATCATAGCTGCAACTGCCGGAAAGCTAATCGTGCCAGATGTTGTACCTGAAATGTCCATTTAAATTTATAAAGTGGTAGAAAAACTCTCTATTCTTATTCCTGCTTACAATGAAGAAGCTACTATCGACCTTATTTTAGATCGAGTAAGGGAAGTCGAACTCGTTAATGGGGTGAAAAAGGAAATCATTATTGTAAACGATTGTTCCAAAGACCGAACCGTCGAGAAAATAGAAGCCTATATGGCAAAATATCCTAATTTGGATATGCACTTATTTTCACAGCCCGTCAATGCTGGCAAAGGTGCTGCAATCAATAGGGCTATACAAGAATGTACTGGAGATTATTTAGTCATCCAAGATGCTGATTTAGAATATGACCCAGAAGAATATAACCTGCTATTGAAGCCTGTTTTTAAAGACAATGCTGATGCTGTTTACGGTTCTCGATTTATGGGGCATCATCCCCATAGAATATTGTTTTTTTGGCATTCCATTGGTAACAAATTTTTGACCTTTTGCAGTAATGTCATGACTAATCTTAACCTATCTGACATGGAAACCTGTTACAAATTGATTCGGTCATCCATTGCAAAAAACATCAAAATCAGAGAAAATCGTTTTGGTATTGAGCCAGAAATTACAGCTAAATTAGCTAAAGTTCCGAAAATCAGAATTTATGAGGTAGGGATTTCGTATTATGGCAGAACCTATGAAGAAGGAAAAAAAATAGGCTGGAAAGATGGCTTTAGAGCGCTTTGGTGTATTTTGAAATACCGATTTGTTAACTAAAGGAGTGACATTTCTGCTGTAGAAATAATAATGTTTAAGCAAAACATTTAACTTTCACTTAAAACAGTTTGTATAACTGAAAGTGATTTAGGTTTAGAAAATCCATTGATGTGATGTGCCATATATTGTAACCAAACATCCATGATTATAGCTCTTTCTGTCTTGGAAATTTTATCATTTAAAATGGCAGAATGAGATAACTCAGACCAACGACAAATTATTTTAATGGCGTCATTTTTTATGTACTGATGACCAAATGGAACTGTTGAAAGCAATTCCCCTTCTTGTAAATCTAACACATCCGCATCCATTGAAATGAGATTAGGATGAATACCTAGCTGTTCCACGTATGTCTGAAGAAACCAAATAGGGAAATTTGTTAATTTTGTTGCAGTACCAAGTAGATGATGTACCTCTAATAAAAACTGAAACATTTTATCATCTGATGATTCCTCTTTTAGACTTGCCGCAACGACATCATTAACGAAAAAAAGAATACTTGCTTTAATTGGGTTTCCATATAACTGCGTGCCGTTTCCCAACCATTCAATTGCTGTGATTTTATCTAAAGCGCTATCACTTCTGCTGTAAGCTTCTATACCAATAGGCGTGAAGGGTTGTAACATGTTCCCCTTCTTTTTTTTACCACCTTGGAAGAGAAAAGACTTTCTGCCAAATGAAGCAGTATACATGTCCAAAATCAAACTTGTTTCACTGTATGGAATGCGTTTTAGAACAATGGCTTGGTCGGTATATTTTGGCATCCGATAAGTGCTTTAGTTGATGAAAACAACCTTTCCAACATGTCTTCCTCCCGTAACATTTTGACTATCAACTGCGGTAAATATTAAATATACACCCGTAGTAGCGCGTTGACCATCTAATGTTCTGCCGTCCCACGTGGCTGTACCACCATTTGAACGTGTTTTAAAGACCAGTTTTCCAGACATATCCGTAATTCTCACCTCAGAATTTGCTGCTATCCCTTGAATGGTCACCATTCCTTCGTAAGTCGGAAGAACGGGGTTTGGGAAAACCTTTACATTACTATAGGTGATATCTCCTCTGGACGCGTCTCCTCTAAAGGAAACCAAACCTCGATCGGTCGCAAAATACACTTCCCCGTTATTTTGATCAATAGCGATATCTAAAATAGCATTTGACAATAGCGGACTATTTTGAGCTGTAAAATTTTCCAGTAAAGTTAAACCATCAGGAGAGAAAAGAAAAACTCCTGAATTTGCAGTCCCAAACCATTTTCTATTGGCACCATCTACAGCAATTGCAGTAATATGTGTAGTTCCCAAAACGATTTCTACGGCCTCGCCAAATTCAATCAATAAACGTTGGAAGTTGAAAGTTCCAGGAGCGCCATCAAAAACATTTCTTGAAGCATATAAAACCCTCATCCCTTCTGTAGTGCCTGCCCAAATGTTGTTGTCTAAATCTACTGCAATAGCTTCGATGTTATTGGTAGGTAAATCTCCGCTATTTGGGTTGGTTGTCAATAATTGACTTCTATCGTCAGAGGCGTCTTCCGGTGTGTTGTTATCATCAAAGGCCATTATGCCTACACCGTTAACTACAAACCACTTCACATTGTTGTTGTCGATAACAATGCCTCTTGTGTAGCGGTTAGCGATAGCGTTGCCCAAACTATATTCATACCACTCCCCAGCTGCTGTTTTCATTTTTAGCGGGTTTTGCGTGAGTGAGTTGAGCACCCAAAGATTGGATCTGTTGTCAAATTTCAATCCTGAAATTGAACTCCAGCCATTTCCTAAAGAAGTTGGCGCAATCAAAGAATTGATAAAAGTAAAAGTGTCTGTAATTGTTGCGCCATCATTGCTCACCAATAACGGTATTCTTGAATAAGTACCAAAAGCAACTTCATCTTTATTCGTCGGATTGACTGCAACAGCGGTAAAGTCCCATACATTCGTTTGGGGTAACAAGGGTTGATTTCTGTGACTCACAGATGTCCATTTTTCATCTGTAAACCAATATCCGCCATCATTACTAAAAGAGGGGTTGTTTCCATTTAGTGCTCCACCAGCAACAGCAAGCTTACCTGCGTTCCAATCTAATCGGAAGGAAGAAGCGAACTGCGGTCCTTCAAATGAAATGCGATTGGTATTAAAAGCATTGGCTGCTTTCACCAGTCCTGACCTTTCGTCTGCGATATAATAATAACCTTCGTGAAACAGAGCTGCTTTAGGCCCTGGGAAACTTCCGTGCAGGTATTGAAAAATGTTCATTTTTTCAGCTAGCTGATCGTCATATACAAGTGTTGCTCCATCAATTAACACTAACAAATCTTGACCAGAAATTTCGATATTTTTAATTTCAATGTCTGACTTCCAAACGCTTCGCTGCCCATTTTCTATTACATAGATGGTGTCTGAACTATATATTTCATCATTGTAACCTACAAAAAGCTTATCGTTGAAAAAAACGATACTATTGTACTCCCCTGTCGCGCTATGATTGGACAAGTAATTAGTGTTCTGCCATTGTGCAGGATCTGCCAAAAAATTATTACTTAGTGCTCCTCTGAAAAGTCCGTTTCTAGTCAATGCAAATATACTGTCTTGTGAGAACGCGATATCAACAATCGCACTAACGCCTGCCGTAGGACGATAGGTGTCTCTCACTTCTCTTCTTTTTGTATTAATCACTACAATACCAAAGGCTGTAGCGAGGTACATGTCGCCATCATTGGGTAGCATTTTATTGATTCTTCTCAAGCCACTAATACTAGACGCTTGAACAATTGCTGGAATATTGAAAACCCTTGAACCGATCAATAAATCTAAATTACCATTGTCATAACCAATAAATACAACTTTGTGCTTGGGTTCAAGAGCTAAAGCAGAAATCGTGACATCGGAAAGAAAATCTGTAGCTGTTCTTAATGTCTTTTCGTTCGTTTTTGTGTTATACGAAAGTAATCCGTTTTTTAATGCTGCATAAACAACATCTCCTCTTTGTGCGACTCCAACTCCATCAAAGGGTGAAATGTGCATTCTCCATCCTCTTGTTGGTATTTGCGCAAAGCCATGGTGTTTAAGAATAAATGCGTGTAAAAACAAACAAATCAACGAAAAATAAAATTTGGAAATACGAATCCAACCCATTTTTATATCATTTAATGATGGTAACGAATCAAAAGTATAAATATTGACGCAATTGCGAAAATTTATGGTAACAATGAAACATAAAAAAGTAAATTGGATTTTTGCAAAAACCCCCTAAAGTGTAATGGCACCAAAAAAAAGCGTGTGAACCCTCAAGACTCTCGCGCTCTACTCAAGACTATCTTGTTTTCTACTGTTATGCTTCCCTTGAAAATATACATCGGCATAGACTTCTCGCCCTAGTTTATTCCAAAAAAAGTGTGAATCCTCAAGACTCAGACTCTTCACTAAAGACTATCCTGTTGG
>JAFIEX010000213.1 GCA_020832365.1 Crocinitomicaceae bacterium | reverse complement strand
GAAAGCTTTAAAGGAGAGTTGAATGCTTCTACAGCCCCGGCAGGTGCGGGCCATGTGGCTGTTTCAGCTAGGAACTCTGCAGATGTAGGTAGTCTAAATCCGGATGGGCAGGGGTTGTTTATGCCTAATACTCCTTGCCATAGACTATTGTTTGCTGGTGACCTCCAATCCCAATCTACTGATGGTCCACTTATTATAAAATTGTCAGTGTTTGGGTTGTCTGATGTGCTAATAGTTGTGGTGCTTCCTGACCATCGACATTGATGTCCATCACTAAATCTTCCCCATTGATATAAATCGCCATATGCTTTTGGGTCATCGGCTGATTGTGCCATTTTTGATGCCCCCAAATTACGATCCATCCAAATATTGCCAGTTGCAGGAGACATGATTATTCTAAGCGCTGTTGGTTTTGATAGAGAAAAACAAGTAATCGGTAGATTAACCGAACAATTTTGTCCTCCTAAATTAATTGCAAAATTTACGTTGCCAAGGGGAGAGGCGGCAGTCCCAGCAATTGTTTGAACTTGCGGGGGTAATGGCGTACCAGAGATAGTTAAGGTGATGGTTCCATTGCCCGCAGCAACATTTCCAGCGTCAATCGTTGCTTGATAGCCAGCTATTCCCGTCGATAAAATTTGTTGTGAATCGTAAACACCTCCATTGCCTCCTGTATATGGTATGATTACTTTTATTCCAGTTACCTCTTCAATTGCTAATAATTGACCTGTCATTTGATTATTGGAGCAATCAAGTGAAGTGACCAAAGCAGTTAATGGTGTTTGACATAAGCTTTGCCAATTTGTTCCATCAAATGATTCTAAACAATCTGTGTCTAAATTGTAAATCATTAGTCCGGAGGCTGGTGAAGTAATATTTCCTCTGTCAACAGTTGTCATTCTTGGAACTCTAAAGCCTTTTTCGGGGCTTTCAATGTCCAAAATAGCTGAGGGGTTTGCTGGGTTACCAGACTCATTGATGCCAACTCCTTGACCATAAGTAAAGTTCGTTAAAAACACCAATGAAATATGTAGCAATATATGATTTAATTTTTTCAATCTATGAATTTTATGTTGTATGCCGTGTGTTAATTATCTTTAATACAACGCACCGAAACTCCTGATGCTCTTGCAAAACTAGGAGAAATAAATACGATTGCGCTTGTGTCGTCGAAGCGAAGCCCTATACTTCCTCCAGTGTCCACTGAGCTGCTCCAAATCACTCCCCTAGTAGGTGTATTATTAAGAGCACCTGAAGGACCCCGGACACCTCCAGCTGGAAGCTTCAGCGGTGAAGCAAATGCACCATTGTAGTCATTTGAGGTCCAAGTGCGTAATTCTTGCGTCAGTTCAGTTTCTGTAGGTAATCTATAACCATGAGGACAGGGGTTATTTATTCCAGACGCACCTTGCCACAGAAAGTCATTTTGAGGAATTCTCCAGTCCTGTGGTACGTTAGGATTAGTTATAAAATCTGCATGGTTTGGTCTGTCTGTTGAGCTAGTTGCTGAAGTGATGTTTGCCCATCTGCATTGATGCCCGTCTGAAAACCGTCCCCATTGGTATAAGTCTCCAAATGCAGCGATATCTGACAAGCTAGTCGCTACTCTCGAAGCACCTAAATTCCTGTCCATCCAAATTCTTCCTGTTTGTGGATTCATAACTTCTCTTACTGCAGTTGGTTTGACAGCAGAGTAACATGTTAAAGGTATGCTAACGGTACAACTTTGTGTACCAATATTAATGAGAAATTCAGCATTGTTTAAAGTGGGAGATTGTGCTACTTGAGGAATACCCGAAATCGTGTAAGTAAGTGTGCCGTCTCCTTCAGCAAAAATAGATGCATCTAATGTTGCGATATATCCTGTGGTTCCTGTAGAAAAAATTTGCTGTCCGTTGTGTGGTCCGCCATCACCTCCTGTGTAATTAATTACTAAAGCTATTCCATTAGCTTCTTCAATTGCTAATAATTGCCCTGTTAACACATAATTGGTACAATCTAAACCGCTTATTGTTCCGGGTTGTTGGCAAAGTGTATTCCAATTGGTGCCATCAAAACTTTCCAAGCAGTCTATGTCAGTGTTGTAAATGACTAATCCTGTTGCAGGAGCTGTGATGTTGTTTCTTTGTGTTGTCGTCATTCTTGGTGGTAAAAAACCTTTCTCATTGCTACTTATATCTAAAATTGCTGATGGATCGGCTTGCGCACCATTATTATTGATTCCAATGTTTTGAGCCATGATAGAGTTACAAAGCAACAAAATAAAGACTGTTAACACTTTTTTACTTTGCATTGACATTTTATTTTCATGTTGTTATACTTCATTTGTTAATAGTGATGCGTTAGCTATGTTAAACTTTAATGTTCTCTGAAGCAGCGTACTCTTCTTAAGTAACCACTTAAGGCAGTACTAGTTGGTCCTGCCGTATTATCCATCCGCCTGTCGAAATAATCTGACCCACCGGCAGGAGTGCTTGACCAATAGGGGGTTGAACCTCCAAAAGTTATCCCATTGGTATGAATGAGTTCGAGTTCAGCGATAGAAGCTAGTCGCCAATCGTTTTGAGATCCGGCATTTGAGTTGTTGCAGAGGTTATTAGCTGCTCCCCAAGTTTCTGAAAAACTACTTTCATCGGCATTGTTCATAATCAGCAACCCACATGTTCCGTAGGCGGCATCTATAGCTACCACAGTACCCCATCCATTGAAGTTGTCGCCTATTGCATACCCGCAGCCTAACCCACCAGATCCACCAGATCCACCAGAGCCCCCACCGTTATTTATTCCGCACATTGCGTCCCAAGCTGTTCCGTCGAAATAATGAAAACATTTAGTTTTGGTATTGAAAATAAGCAGTCCTTCTGAAGGAGAGCTTATAGCATTCATTTGCGCATTATTCATCCTAGGAATTAACACACCTTTGTTGTCGCTTTCTACATCTAAGATGGCTGAATTGTTGGGCGTTGCTCCAGTTTCGTTAATTCCAATGTTTTGTGGAAACAATAGCGTTACTGAAAATATCACTAGAATAGTGAGTAGTAAAGTTTTAAATTTCATGAATAAATTGTTTTAGCAAATTTGCGCTTATCTGAAGGCTGAATAAAATATTATTGGGTACAAATTGGGTACATGATGCAGAATTATTTGAAAAATAGTAATTTAGTCAAGTATTCCTTATCGAAAATATGGTAAAGTTATGTTTAGTAAAATGATTAAACCTACTATCTTCTTTCTTTTTCTAGCAGCATTATTGATGAATATTTCAAATGGTTTTGGCCAAATCAAGCCTGTAATTTCCTCAAATGTTTATCTCAGCGCGTCAAATACTAATTTTTATAAATCATTACAAAAAAAATTATCAGATTCAATTAATTTTTATGACAATAATGGCCAAATAGTAAACGCTGTTTACTTTAATAAGCAGCTGCAAAATTTAAGTTTAATTGCACATGATTGGAAACAATATCATTTTTCTTTTAATGATTTCGGAATTTTTTTCGGTAAATTGGGGATGTTCGATCAAGCTATTGAGCATTTTCAGCAGTCTATTTTATACTTTATAAATACCGAGGATTATAAAAGTTTAATTGCAGTTAAACAGAACTACGCGGATTTATTGGTTAAAATGAATCAATCGGAAAAAGCTTTGGAGCAGCTTTATAAGTCAATAGATTTGTTTGCTTTATTGGAAGAAAAAGATTCAATTGTGCTAGCGGTTAGTTATACAAATATTGCTTTTGCTATTTTGGCAAAAGAATCGAAAATAGACATTGATATGGCTCGAAGCTATCTATACAAGAGCATAGCTATCGCTGAGAATAGTCAGCATTTATACGCTTTGCGGCTAAAGGGCATTAATTTGATTAATATTTCATATTGTTATCGAGAAGAAAATGATTTTGACCGAGCTGTCAATTGTATAGATAGTGCGGAAGTACTTTTTAAAAAGATTGAGAATTCACATGGAATGGGCTTAGTACTCCTGAATCGTGCAATCATTTTAGAAAGATTAGGTTTGCATGAAAAAGCGCTTAACCTGGCTCAAAAAGCGTTTGTTAAGTTTCAACAAATACAACAGCAATATTATGAACTACAAGCTTTGGATACTAAAATTAGTGCTTATAAAAGTTTGAAAAGATTCGAAGATGTTATCAGACTTCAGGAATACAAAATTGAATTGAATAATGAAATTCAAGCTCAGAAGAATGGTAACATAATCAAACTTACGGAGTTGGAGGCTAGTTTAGAAAATGCTAAAAGAGAAAACCAAATGCTTGCTACTAATAACGAATTGGTGATGGAGAAAAAAAACAGTGCCATTAATCAATTGCGCTTTTATTTTACACTGGCTTTGTTAATGCTAACTTCGGCTTTGTTTTTATTGATTATATACCGCAAAAATCTTAGAAAGAGATTAGTTTCGGCTCAAATAATTGAAAAAGAAAAGCAATTATTGGAATTGACATTGCGCAATCAAAAATTGGAGCTTCAGAATTACGCCCAGCTTTATGCAGAAAAAAATAAAATACTTGATGAAATTGAGCTGAATATGCAAGAAATTGGTTCAGACAATCGATTTTCTTCGAGCGAAATTGATGCTGTTACAAAAAAGCTGAAAATGGCCCATCAATTAGACCAAGACAAAAAAGAAGTTTTTGATAAACTTTCTGAATTCGATCAGGAGTTTAAACATAAACTCATGGCTAGACATCCAGACTTGACAAAAAAGGATGTTCGTTTAGCTCAATTAATAAATGCTGATATTGAGATTAAAGAAATGGCTATTATTCTAAATTTGGAAATTAATAGTGTTAGGGTAAGTAAAAAAAGACTTAGAAAAAAACTAGCTTTAGAAGCTTACGAAGATATTCGATCCTATTTTCAAAGTTTATAAATAAAAAAAGAGGGTGCCAACGTTGACACCCTCCATTTTTTTAACTTATGCTATGCTGCTCAAACTACAAATTGCAGTTCAGCGCTAATTTTAACGGTATCACTAACCATAACTCCAGCTGTTTCAAGTGCTGCGTTCCAGTTTAATCCCCAGTCTTTTCTGTTGATTTGTC
>JAFIEX010000212.1 GCA_020832365.1 Crocinitomicaceae bacterium | reverse complement strand
CTACGGAGCCTTGTGGAGTAGATCAGCTGAAATCCTAAAAAGGACAGCTGAGCTACGGAGCCTTGTGAAGTAGGTCAGCTGAAATCCCAAAAGGACAGCTGAGCTAACAAGACTTGTGAATAACAAGTAATCACCACGCCTCTCCTCACGCAAAAATAACAAGCAATTTTGATAATCAAAGGTAAAAATGGGTTTTTATCTGCTAAAAACACCAAAATAAAAGAAAAACTAAACATAGCATACCTACAACTGTTAAGTTAAATTATCAATAAGCTTCAGGCAAGTTGTTTTTCGTTTGCTAAATTAAACACTAACTTTGCAAAAATTTTTCGCATGCAGTTCGAGTTAACCAAAGACTTTTTAGAAGAAATAGAAAAAAGCGTTCAGCTAAAGAACGATGATTTCTTGACTTCGGCTGTTTTCGGTCTGCACCCAGCTGATATTGCGGAAATTCTAGATGAACTTAACAACGCCGAGGCAAAATACATCTTCGAAAGACTAGAGAGAGATAAGCAAGCGGACGTTCTTATGGAGTTGGATGAAGAGGTGCGTGATGCATTTGTAGCTACATTAGATGCCAAACAGTTAGCACTTCAACTTGAGAATCTAGATTCGGATGATGCAGTAGATATTTTAGGAGAGTTAACCGTTCAACGCCAATTGGAAGTCATCGCGGAGATGGACGATGAGGAAGCAGCGGAGTTGGTTGATCTGCTGAATTATGCAGAAGACACCGCAGGTGGATTAATGCAAACGGAATACATACAGGTGAAACTGAGCTGGCAAGTAAAACGCTGTATCATTGAATTGCGCAAACAAGCAGAAGAGGTTGAAAAAGTTTACACCATTTATGTTACAGATGAAGAAAATAAATTGGTCGGTTTACTTTCGTTGAAATCGTTATTATTTGCGGAGGCGAATACCAGAATTGAAGATATTTACATCAGTGAAAACGTGATTTCTGTTACGACAAATACGCCTGATGAAGAAGTAGCCAGAATCATGGATAAATATGACCTTGTTTCCATACCAGTTGTAGATTTACAAAAGAAATTAGTGGGTAGAATCACCATAGATGATATCGTTGATGTCATAAGAGAAGAGGCGGAAAAAGATTTTAAGATGGCATCCGGTATTTCTGAAAATGTTGAAGCCAATGCCAGTATATGGAGATTATCTAGAGCCCGTTTACCATGGTTGTTTATTGGTATGTTTGGTGGCATACTCGGTGCACAGGTGATTGGAAATTTTGAAATTCAGATTGGTCAAATCCCTGCTTTGGCATTTTTTATTCCCCTAGTGGCTGCGATGGGCGGGAATGTTGGCGTACAATCCAGTGCGGTGGTTGTTCAATCCATTGCAAACGGAACAAATCAATTTAGCACCATTTTCTCGAGGGTAAAAAAAGAAGCTGTGCTAGGCATGTTAAATGGTTTTATTTGTGCTGTAGTAATATTTCTAGTTACTTGGCTACTTGAAACACCAATGTTAGGCATTACTGTTAGCCTTGCTTTGTTTATTGTTATTTTTTTTGCTGCTATACTCGGTACCTTAATTCCGCTAGTACTCCACAAATATGGGATAGACCCTGCAGTTGCAACAGGTCCTTTTATTACAACCATGAATGATGTAGTAGGTTTGTTCATCTACTTTACTGTAGGCATGCTGATTTTTGGGATTTAACCAAAAACATGTGTGAAAATCATTATTTAAACTAACGATTGTCATTTTTTCTGGATTTAGCTCGCTTTACTTTTGGCGAATAAACGCTGAAATATGATTAAAATAATTACCCTTGCATTTTTGTGCATATTATTAGCTGCTCAAGTAAAAGCGCAGAGAGTAGTGGCATTACACAGCAGCAGTGGCGTTAGTGTTTTTTCCTCTGTTAATCCTTTTATAGATGCATATAATGCAGCCAATAATGGAGATACAATTTACCTGCCAGGAGGAGTTGTCACTCCGCCAAATAGTTTTTCTAAAAGGTTGTACATTTACGGAGCAGGTATGCATCCTGACTCTACGCAGGCAACCTTTCCAAGCGTTATTAATGGTGGAATTAATTTCATCAATGCAGATGCTAACCATACGCACATAGAAGGAGTACAAATTTTAGGGAGTTTGACAGTTACTAGTAACCTGCAAATGACAGGTATAACTGTAAAAAGAACTTATATTCAGGGCTTAGTTTCAATTGGTGGTAGTGGAAGCGCTAATTTAAGCAGTAATTTCGGGTTTATAGAATCTGTTATAATTGGTGATGTTAATATCGGTTTTCTAACAAATTCTACTTTTGCCAACTGCATTTTTACAAGTAGAATTGTACAATCCAAAGGAAACAATTTTGAAAACAACATCTCCTTGTACCAAGGGTCTAGTAGTTTTTCAACATCCTTCGTTTTTCATATATGCGACAATAATACCATTAAGAACAATGTTTTTGTCAACACCATAAATAGTCGCGCTTTCAATGGCTCAGGAAACATTATATCCAATAATTTATTTTGCGCAACAGCCCCCAATTTTAGTGGATCAGACATAGAAATGAATAACATTTTGGGAGTGCCACAGCAAGATATTTTTGTTAACCAGCAAGGAAATAGTTTTAGTTTTTCCCATGACTATAACCTGCAAGACCCTAGTTTATATCTTGGAACTGACGGAACAGAAATGGGCATTTTTGGCGGGATTTTCCCTGTAAAACCAAAATATGTTCCAATCAATCCGCATATTATTAACAAAAACATCGCGCCAACAACCAATAATCAAGGAGAATTGGAAATTCAAATTCAAGTAGCTGGGCAAAACAATTAATTATTTTACTATGAAGAATTTTATCTGTTTCATATTTGCCACTTCCTTTATATTTAGCAACCTAAATGCCCAAAAAAAAGTTGTGCTCCATAGTCAAGGATCAGTAACTGTATTTGGGGGCAGTCAACCTTTTATTACTGCTTACAACGCTGCATCTACAGGCGACACAATCTATTTGCCTGGGGGGCAGCTTTCAAGTCCTACCCAGTTTGATAAAGGCTTGAAA
Source organism: Crocinitomicaceae bacterium (assembly GCA_020832365.1). Classification (GTDB taxonomy): domain Bacteria; phylum Bacteroidota; class Bacteroidia; order Flavobacteriales_D; family Crocinitomicaceae; genus JAFIEX01. The sequence continues at coordinate 2,045 of JAFIEX010000212.1, read as the reverse complement.
ATATTTGGCGCTGGTCATCATCCGGACTCTGCGCTGGTTACTGGAAACACCATTTTACCTAGCAGCATAACCATACAAGCAGGGGCTGACAACTTACATTTGGAAGGTTTACAAATTTTGGGAAATGTCTCCTTTACAGCGAACATTAAAATTGATAGTGTTGCAATACAGCGATGCTTCATACAGGGAAATGTAAGTGTTACAGGAACCTCTGGTAACTTTAGTGATGGATTGAAATGGAGGGAAAATATTTTCGCTGGCACCTTGAATATGCAAAACACCTCTAACCTTGTTTTCCACAATAATATTGTAAAAGCTTACAGTGCATCTGTTTTACAAAACTTTTCCAATAATGCATGGTTGGCCAACAATATTATAGTTGGTAGGGGATTTCACAACCCAAACAATTGGTCTTATCATTATCAATTAGTTAACATTACCGATTGTCTTTTTGAAAACAACATCATCCATACAATTGGGTCTGGTTACACCATGAACAATGTCCAAAACAACACTTTTTTAAACAATGTTTTTACACATGACCATAGCGCAAATCAGACGAACGCTTGGAGTGGAAACTACTTCAGTATAGATATCCCTACAATTTTTCACGATTTTGGAGGAAACACTTTTGATTATGTGCAAAATTATGAACTGTTAGACCCAACGGCGTTTATTGGCACTTCAGGAAATGAAGTAGGACGCTACGGCGGGATTCAAGCTGCGAAGGCATCTAATGCTGCCCAAAACCCTCGGTTTTTATTCAAGCAGATTGCGCCTCAAACAAATACAAACGGCGAGCTTTCGATAGAAATATCGGTTGAAGCACAAAACGAATAGCCATGAAAAAATTATTTTTCTTCCTCAGCTTTTTATTGGTTTGGCCATCTATTGTGTCTGCACAAACGGAAATAGTTAGCTATGAATATTGGTGGAACAATGATTTTCAACAAAAAAATCAGGTAGCTGTTAGCCCAACTAATTTTTTGGCGATCAACGAGGTAATTCCAGCCAACCACTTGAATTATGGTGTTCATATTTTCAATTTTCGTGCAAAGGATAACCAAGGTTTTTTCAGTCCAACACTGAGTCAATTCTTTCAACATTTACCTGCTTCTAGTGGGGTTCAAAAAAACATCATAGCATACGAATACTGGATGAATGACGACTACGCACAAGCTGTTCAAGTGCCAATTTCATCTGCGCAGCAAGTCAATGTGCAAGAACTTTTAGCGATGCAAAATCTACCTACAGGTATTCACACATTTCATATTCGTTTCAAAGACGATGCCGGTTTTTGGAGTGCTACTGCCAGTCAGTTTTTTTATAAACAATCAAGCATTGTCAATTACCAAGGTGAAATATTGGCTTACGAATATTGGTACAATGATGATTATGCTGCTGCGACCAAAGTTAATGTTACCCCACAACAAAATATTTCGATTCAAGAACTTCTTAATGTAGCGCATTTAGCCGACGGCCTACATGCATTTCATATACGTTTTTTGGATGATAAACAACTCTGGAGTAGCACCACGAGCCAATTTTTCTATAAAACGCCTAGCACAATAACCGGAGCTACTAAAGAGATCGTCGCTTATGAATATTGGTTGAATGATGATTATGCAAATGTGCAGACGATTCAACAAAGCCCACAGCAGGTTATCAATGTTCAAGAATTAATTCCACTTTCTAATCTTTCAAATGGACTGCATGTGTTCCATATCCGTTTTCAAGACAATAGTAACTTATGGAGTAGCACCACAAGTCAATTTATTCATAAGTTGCCTGCACAAGTATCAGGAAACACCGAGATTACAGCTTATAAATATTGGTTAGGCAATCAACAGAGCAACGCCCAAACTGTCGCAATCAATCCATCATCACAGCAATTTATTTTAATCGATGATTTACCGTTGACGCACATTCCACAAGGGACTTACACAATTCATTTTCAGTTTCAGGACAACAATGGAAGATGGAGTAGCGCAACCACGGACACCATTTTCAAAAATCCCTTACCAATAGCAGATTTCGCAGCGGAC
>JAFIEX010000211.1 GCA_020832365.1 Crocinitomicaceae bacterium | reverse complement strand
GTTTCTCTCACGCAGTATCATCGTCAATGTTTCGGAAAAATAATAAAAATTTTACGATTGTCGCTTAAATGTTTTTAGGAATTAGCTCTATTGGTTATTTCAATTAAGCTTTATAAAGCTTGTCGATGGCAGCATTGAATTTCGTGATTTTCTATTTAAGATTACAGTGTTAAACCATAGTGAATTTGAGCGCAATTGAGATACGCTTAAAGTTTTCCTAAAATATTCTAATCGCAAAGTAAAAGTCAAAAAGCTAGTTTAGCCATAAACTGAAATGTAGAGCGATTTTAATGATTGTGTAGCTAACTGCATTGAATATGAATAGGTGTTCTGGGTAAAGACAATATTTTTCCAGACTTCAAAGTCTTTGTCTCCGAAAACATTTTTTAAAACGAAAAAAATATTAGTTTAATTTCTCCTTTAAAAACTGAGCTGTAAAGCTTTCTTTGCTCTTAGATAGTTCCTCAGGAGAGCCAATGAATACGATATGTCCACCAGCATCACCTCCACTAGGTCCAAGGTCAATGACAGTATCTGCACATTTTACAACATCCATATCATGTTCAATTACGACTAAAGAGTGGCCTTTTTGAACCAGTCTTTCGAATGCAATTAGGAGTTTACTGATATCATGAAAATGTAAACCTGTTGTGGGCTCGTCAAAAATAAATAGGGTAGGAGTTGTGTGTTTTTGATTTTGTAAAAAAGAAGCTAGTTTGATGCGTTGTGCTTCACCTCCAGAAAGGGTAGAGGATGGCTGACCAAGAGATAAGTAATCTAATCCGACATCGTATAGCGGTTGTATTTTAGCCCTGATTTTCTGCTCTAGTAAAGTGTTATCTTGAAAAAAATCTAAAGCTTCGGCAATATTCATCTCCAATATCTCGGAAATGTTTTTTCCCTTATAGGTGATAGCCAAAGCCTCTTCTTTATACCTTTTACCATCACAAGTGTCACAGGTTAAATGCACATCTGCCATGAATTGCATGGACACTGTAATTCGACCTTCGCCTTCACAATCTTCACAGCGACCACCGGGTACGTTAAAACTAAAGTATCCTGCTTTTAATCCAAGTGATTTTGCTTGTTTTGTACGGGCAAATAGTTCTCTAATTTCATCAAAAGCCTTGACATAGGTTACAGGGTTACTCCGTGAAGATCTTCCAATCGGGTTTTGGTCAATGAACTCAACAGCTGCTATTTGATTAAGGGAACCAGTAACACGATCGACTTTTCCCATTCTCTCTCCATGGATACCTAAATGGTGTTTCATTGCCGGCAGTAGGATTTGTTTGACCAATGTAGATTTACCGGATCCACTTACGCCAGTAACACATACCAATTGATTGAGTGGAAAAGCAACAGTAATATTTTTAAGGTTGTTTTCTCTAGCTCCTTCAACAATTATTTTTTCCTTGATTGTTCTTCTTTTCACTGGCACAGGTATGTTTTTTTTACCTGTCAGATAAGCAGCGGTTAAGCTATTTTCAGCATTTAACAAAGCGGAATGGTTGCCTTGGAAAACGATTTGTCCGCCATGAACTCCTGCTGCTGGTCCAATGTCTAATATTTCATCTGCTGCTTGCATGATGGCTTCCTCGTGTTCGACGATAATAACAGTATTACCAAGCTTCTTTAATGATTCCAGCACGGCTATCAAACGGTGTGTGTCTTTGGGATGCAGACCAATAGATGGCTCATCCAAAATATACATAGATCCAACTAGGCTACTACCTAATGAGGTAGCTAAATTGATTCGTTGCGATTCCCCACCAGATAAACTATTTGCGCGACGATTTAAAGAAAGATAACCCAAGCCAACTTCATTGAGCCAATTCAGTCGATTAGTGATTTCTTGTAAAATGCGAGCAGCTAATTTAGTGTCATGTTCGTTGAGAACTAAATTGTTAAATATCTCAAGATTTTGTTCTACTGTGTTCAATACAATTTCTGAAATAGAATAGCCACCCACTTTTACATAATTTGCATCTTTTCTTAATCGGGTTCCTTTGCAATCTGGACAAATTGTTTTTCCTCGGTATTTTGCCAATAAAACGCGGTTATAAATTTTATACATTTTTGCTTCCAAATCTTCGAAGAAATGGCGGATCCCTCGTATTCCTTTTTTTCCGTTCCAAAGTAAATCGAATTCTTCTTCAGAAAGCTCCTTGATTGGACGATGAATGGGGAAGTCAATATGTGCAGTAGCTTGAATAAAGCGTTCTAAATACTTACTCATTTTTTCACCCTTCCAAGGCATAACCGCACCTTGATAAACAGAAAGGTTTTTGTCTGGTAGAACCAACTCTGGATCGATTCCTAAAATTGAACCGAAGCCTTCACAAGTACCGCAAGCACCAAAAGGGTTGTTGAAGGTGAAAAAATGTAAAGATGGTTCAACAAATGACATTCCGTCTAATTCAAATCGATTAGAAAAATGAAGCTGAGGAAGATTGTTTGGAAATTGAATGCGACAAAATCCATCACTTTCTAAAAATGCCAATTGAACAGAATCCGCAATTCTTGCAGTATTTTCTTCGTTCTCCGCATCGCATACAATCCTATCGATGACCAGAGATAAATGACCATCTTTTGTAGGGTTCTCTTCAATTAATTCCGTAATACTATAAGGCTTATTATTCCATAATACTCTGCTGTATCCTTGTTCTTTATATAGCGTTAGTTGTTTTATTAATCCATATTTGGTATAATTGGAGATCGGGGCAGTGATCATTAACTTAGTTCCTCTCTCCATGGCTAAAAGCGCAGCAACAACATCAGATACTTGGTGTTTTTTTACCTCATTTCCTGAAATGGGTGAGTAGGTTCTTCCTACACGCGCATAAAGTAATTTCAAATAATCATAGATTTCAGTTACTGTTCCAACAGTAGAACGGGGGTTTGTTGAAATTACTTTTTGTTCAATGGCTATAGCAGGCGATATTCCATGAATAAAATCCACATCTGGTTTGTCTAGTTTACCCAAAAATTGTCGGGCATAAGAGGACAAACTCTCAATATACCTTCTCTGTCCCTCTGCGTAAAGCGTGTCGAAAGCAAGCGTCGATTTCCCAGATCCGGACAAGCCTGTAATCACAGTCATTTTTCCATGCGGTATTTTAACCTCTATGTTTTTGAGGTTGTGCATGCGGGCTCCTTTGATATGAATATTGGAAGATTTCAATTGTTACAGCGATTTTTTCTTTTGTTCTTCTAATAATTGCTTATTATAGACATCAGCATAAACACCGCCCAAGGCTAAAAGTTCATCATGCTTTCCTTCTTCAATTTTTTTGCCATTATCTAATACGATGATTCGGTCAGCGTGTCGAATAGAAGATACACGATGACTAACAATCAAGGACGTATTTTTATCAATTTGATTTTTCAGATTATTCAAAATGGTTTCCTCTGTTTCGGTATCTACAGCGGATAAACAATCGTCTAAAATCAATAGTTTAGGGTTGCGAATTAAGGCTCTCGCTATGCTTACACGTTGTTTTTGTCCACCTGAAATGTTTACACCCCGTTCCCCTAAAATGGTATCCAATCCTTTTTTGAAATTGGTTACATTATGGTAAACATGTGCTTTAATTAATGCTTCCTCTACTTGCACTCTATTGGCGCTTTCGTTTTCTGCAACACCAAACTTTACATTATTCTCAATTGTATCAGAAAATAGAAAAACCTCTTGCGGAACAACACCAGTTTGGTTGCGAAATGCTGACAAATTGATATTGTTTAATGGTGCTTCATCAATGTAGATCATACCTTCGTCAGGATCAAACTGGCGCAATAACAAATGAATAATTGTACTTTTTCCTGACCCGGTTCTTCCTAAAATTGCCAATGTTTCGCCTGGTTTAATTTCAAAAGAAAGATTTTCTATCGCTTGAATTCCTGAATTTGGAAAACGATAAGACACATTTTCAAAGCGAATACTGCCCTGGAAGTTAAATGGTTCATCAGACGGGTTAACTATTTCAGGGGATGCTTTTAAAAATTCATTGATGCGTTCTTGACTCGCTGCGGCTCTTTGAACGAGAGAAGTAACCCAGCCAACACTTGCAAAGGGCCAGGTCAACATATTAACGTAAATAACAAATGCAACGATATTCCCATTGGTAACAGTACTTTGCGCTTCATAAGAGAGTAATCCGCCAACATAGATCGTGATTATGGTGCTCAACCCTATTAAAAAAGTAATAGTAGGCATGAAGAGCGAGTTGGTAATCACGAGGTTCATGTTACGTTGCAAGTATTGATTTGATGCCAGATTAAATTTACTTTTGGCTTTTGGTTCTCCGGCATAAGTTTTCAAAACAGCAATTCCTGAAAATGTTTCTTGTACAATGGTAGAAATCTCTGATTGTGAGCGCTGCACTTGCTCACTTTGTCTGTTCATTCTGCTAGAAACCTTATAAACCATAAAAGACATTAAAGGAAGCGGTGTAAGTGCATAAAGAGTTAGTTCCACATTTATTTTCATCATGCTGTAAATCACAAAAATGAATAAAAAGACAAGGTTGATGGTGTACATTACGCCAGGCCCTAAATACATCCTTACTTTACTTACATCCTCAGATATGCGGTTCATGAGGTCACCCGTTGCATTGGCTTTATAAAAATTGTAGTTCAGACGCTGGTATTGGGTATAAATCTCGTTTTTTAAATCAAACTCGATGTGTCGAGACATTTTAATAATCGTTTGTCTTTGAAAGAAAACAAAAACACCTTTTATAAGCGAAAACAAGATGTACATTCCACCTAAATAAAATGCAACATGCATCCAATTGTCACCAGAAATAGATTGTTCCATATCGTCTACAGCATCACTCACTATTAAGGGGATAATCACATTAAATAAGTTGGCACCAATAAGAAAAATTATGCCTAAGAACAGTAGCCATTTATAGCGAATAAAATATTTGTTCAAATAGCTGAGAGACTTCATCTTTTAATTTTCTATTTTTGCAACCACAAAAATGGCTTAATGTTTACAAAAGTAGCCATAAGTTTGAAAAAAGAGAGAGATTTTAAATTGAATAAGATGATAAATACAAGAGAGGTGACAGCAGAGGATATCGCC
>JAFIEX010000210.1 GCA_020832365.1 Crocinitomicaceae bacterium | reverse complement strand
TTTAAGTAGCGTGAGTGTTGTGAGCAATAGCTTGAGGTTGAAATATAAAAAATAGCTTGCTTTATTGAGTTTTATGTATAGTATGCAAAAATGAAATAACGATTTCCTTCAACAAGGTGTATTAAAAGGTGGAGTAGTATTTTTGAAAACTTTCATTAATCTTAGCTTGTTTCTAAAAAACACAACCTGCTAATCACCTTTGAAGTAGCAAAAAGACCTGTTTACATAATTTCCTTATAAATCTAATATACCAATAGAAATAACTATCTTCGCAGCTAAATTTATAATATGTCAAGTAAGAAAGATCTAAAAAAAGCAATCAAGCAGATGGTTTTTGAAGTAGTTGAAGAATGTTTTACCATACAGTTATTCGATGAAACAAAAAAAGAAGCATCAGAAAAATTAATCAATGATGCAATTGTTTATTTGAATACTGCTGTTAGTGAGATTAACGCAGCAAAAGATAAAGCAACATTTAAAGCGATAGAAAACAGAGCAGAACAAAAAGCAGATGAATGGGTTGAAGCGTTAAATAAGCTTTAATTTTTTTCAATAGAAATTGCCTTTTAGAAGACAATTTTAAATTTTAACAAAATTAAGATTGTTATTACTACCATGGTAAGTATTTTTGTTTCATGAGTTTAGAAAATCATGTCAAAGCAAAATTTAAAAGCCCTATCCAAAAGGCGATTATTAATATTCGATTTACGTCCAATTGGATCGGAAATTACCATAATAATCAGTTGTCCAATTTTGGATTAACACTTCCGCAATTTAATATCTTAAGAATACTTCGTGGAGCAAATGAACCCCTGAGTATAAATTTAGTGCGTGATAGAATGTTAGAGAAATCACCAAATGTAACAAGGTTAGTTGATAAATTAATTCAAAAACAAATGGTGACTAGAGATAGAGCAAAGAAAGATAAGCGTGTAATTAAGTTGCAAATTACAGCGCACGGATTAATGACTTTAGAGCAATTAGATCAAGTTTTTGATGATATCAATGCATCCAACCTTCTATCACATGAAGAAGCTGAGCAATTGAATATATTGTTGGATAAATTGAGGGGAGAGTAGCATGAGTGAGTTTATAAATCAAAGTTTTAAAAATAATATTTTTGATGCTAGATACTTAATTGTTAGTTGTTTTTTTCCTTTGCTGCTTCTTTATGCTTTCCCTAGTTTTAGTCAGAATAAATTGAGAGCGGAAATTTATGATGCAAGAACTAATGTACCTGTTGAATATGCTAATTTAAAAATTTATTCCATCCCAGACAGTGCAGTATTCATAGGTGGTTTTTCAGATGAAAAAGGAATAGTGGTAATTGAGGATATTTCAAATGGTAATTATTACGGAATAATTACTGCTTTTGGATTTGAAGACTTTATTATTCACGCGATTGACATTGATGAGCGAAAAAATCGTTTTGACCTCGGTAAATTTTTTATTCAATCAGAATCTGCTCAGGCCTTCGATGAAGTGGTTGTGCGTGCCGAAAAGGAGGTGATTAGAACAAGTTTTGATAAAAGAGTTTATGCTACTGAGGAAGACATGGTTTCTCAAGGCGGTTCAGCTACAGATATATTAAACAATATTCCTTCTGTTGAAGTGGATAACGATGGAAATATTTCTTTACGAGTCAGCGGAAACGTCATGATACTGATAGATGGAAGGCCGAGTGCAATGTCTGGTGGTGCTGAGGGCGCATTGGACGCCATCCCCGCAAGTGCAATTGAAAGAGTGGAATTGATAACGAATCCCTCTGCTAAATATGATCCTGATGGTACAGCAGGAATTATCAATATCGTATTGAAAAAAAACAGATTGAGAGGAACAAATACAAGTATTGATCTGAGTGCAGCAACGGGAAATTTGTATAACAAGAGTTTAAATTTCAACGCTAGAAATAACGATTGGAATTTTTTTACAAATTATAGCTTTCGTTATCAAGAAGGATTTCGTGATAATATGAATATTAGAAATGGGTTAGTTAATGACACGCTCATTACGCTTTTTCAAGACCGTGCGGGGATGGATAATCGTCGCTCTCATACAGGAAAAATTGGTTTAGATTATAAAATTTCATCCCGACAAGCACTAGGATTATCGGCAAGCGGAACATACAATGATAGATGGAGAACAGGAGATCAGTTCAATTTAAACAGCTTTAATGATACGCTTAATCGTTATTGGAGAAGAACTACATACGACCCACGAAATCGGCAAAGCGTTGATTTGAACGCAGACTATAAGTTGGATTTTGAAGATGGAAAAGGCGATTTAATTGCAATCGCCACGCAGTCTTTTGGGATATCAGATGCTTTAGGTAGGTATGAAGAGTATTTTTTCCTGCCATCAGGACAGCCCTTACCTGAAGAATTTTTTTATCAATTTCAAACTGGTATAAGTGAGGAAAGCACATTTACTGGAAGTATAGATGTTCAAAGAAATCAAACAGATGACTTCAGGTATGAGACAGGAGCAAAAGCCATTATTCGTTCCCAATTTCGATCCAACTACCTTGAATCATTGAATCAACAAACAGGTGAAATTGAACCGAATTTCGATGTTATTAATGATTTTGTTTTTGATGAACAAATTCTTGCTGTCTATGGTATCGCTGCGCATCAAATTAATGGCTTCAAATATCAAGTGGGTATGCGCTTAGAACAAGCATTTACACAGCCTCGACTGCTCACTACTAATGAGGATTTTGAAAATAATTATTTCAGCGCATTTCCATCAGCTCACATTATTTATGGAGAAGAAGAAAAAAAAGGGGAGTGGTCTTTAAGTTATTCAAGAAGAATTAATCGCCCAAACACATGGCATTTGAATCCTTTTCCAGTTTTTAGTGACCCTTTAAACTTGAGGCAAGGTAACCCAGCTGTTCAACCAGAATATATTAACTCTTTAGAAGCAGGTTACCAAAAGAAATGGAAAAACCTAACCATTTCAGGATCGCTATATTTTCGTCAAACGGTTGATAAAATTCAACGTGTTCGGCAGTTCTTTCCTAATAACGTTTCCGTTACAACTTTTGCTAATATTGCTGAAAGTTATGATTTTGGTTCTGAATTAATAGCTATTTATTCCCCCTTCAAATGGTGGAAAAATATCTTTTCCTTCAATGGTTTTGAAACGCGATTGAATGCCAATGTAAACGGAGTAAATCTCAGAAACAGTGGATTCAGTTATAACGTAAAATATGCCGGTCAGTTTAATTTCCCAGATGGTAAAACAACAGCACAGGTAAATATGCAATACATCGCACCGACTTTTACCGTGCAAGGATTTTTTCAACGTTATGCAGGACTTGATTTGGCTTTAGCTCGGAAGTTTTTTGACCAAAAACTCTCCGTTGGTATTCGCTTAACAGATGTTTTTGACCAACAAGGGTTTTACTTGCAAGTTTCGGATGGCCCTTTTATACAGGAATCTATGTATAAATGGGAAACCAGAAGACTTTTTTTAAACCTTTCTTACCGTTTTGGGAGAATGGAGGAAAATAAGTCAAGAAATAGGCCGTCAGGCAGCTCTTCGGGGGGCGATGGTGTAGATTTCTAATTATTGAACCCTTATGGTAAAAAAATGTTATTTTAGTCCATTGTATCACTTTCGTTACGGATATTACTCGTTAATAATGAAGCATATTTCTTTTTTTATACTTGCTTTTTTGTGTAACTTCTCTTGGAATACATATGCCCAAAACAAATTGAGCACAATTCCAGCGGACACCAGCTTTCAAGTGATTGGATTTGAAAAGTTAGCAGATAGCATTGAACATTATAGACTAGTTTTAACTGGAGAAAACCATAGGTTTGTTAATTCCAACCAAATCATCAAGATAAAGATGATACTTTTTCTCCATGAGCATGGCTTCAGACATCATTTATTAGAATTAGGAAGAGGGATTGGTTATTTGGCGAATGAATACATTCGAACGGGTGATGAGGAACTGATGACGATTTTAAATGAAGGAGTAGAGGACGACCTTAATCCTATGTTTGAATTGTTAATGGTCTTAGAACGTTTCAATCGTCAACTGCCTGAGGAAGATAAAATTCAGATTCACGGTGTAGATTATACGCGTTATCCTTTTTTCTCAACTAAATCCTTGCAATACATTATCGAAAGATCAAAACAGACAAACGAATTGAAAACTTTTTACGAGGACTTAACCGTAATCAATTCCGCTCGTTCATCCTCCGATCCAATGGGTTTTTTAGCAACAGGTCGAAGAGTAGATGAAGACTTTGATATTAAAGCGGGCTTCAAATCATATAGAAGCAAACTTTTTGAGCTCACTATACGTAATTTAATTCAGGATTTTTATAGGGATTCAGCAAGCTTCCGAAATAGTTTAAAAGATGATTATACTGATTTTGAAGATATTATTCAAGAATTACATGCAACCTTGGAATGGTATCATGGTGAAGGGTTGAGCATACAAACGCATATTAAAAGAGAAAGACATTTAGAACAGCGTATTCTGAGAATTGTCGAAAAAGATAGCACTGCTAAACTATTTGGTCAATTTGGAAGATGTCATATTAGACAAGATTATTCAGAAGGAAGATGTTATGCTTTTGATATGGCATCAGTTGCTGAAAGACTTGAGAAAAATCAGCTTTTTAAGAACAGTGTTTTAGCCATTCCTATTTTTTATTTGGAAGATGGGGAGGTTAAAAAAAACAAGAAATTATCAAACCAACATTTACCTGACATGGACCAACTTTTGGCATTGGGACAACTTTATTTATGGAATACGAGTATCAATCAAAGTTTGTCGTTTCCTTCTGTTGGAGCGAGCTCTTCTATTGTGATAGTGAACACCTTTCCAGGACAGATTTCTATGAAACAAATTATTGATAAAAATGAAGGGATAACATTGTCAAGTATTTCAAGACCAAAGAGAAAAAGAGAGGCTGAGGATCATTTTCAATTATCAGTTATGGCACATCCATTCACATCTAACTGGAATAGTGCCTTAGGTGTTGAGTTGATGGGAAACCCTCATCTTTTTTATGGATATAATTTGATCAATATTCAAGAAACAGGCTGGCAGTCGCATTTTACTTTGATGGG
>JAFIEX010000209.1 GCA_020832365.1 Crocinitomicaceae bacterium | reverse complement strand
CACCAATAAAAGAAAATTTGTAAAGACCATAAGTGAGCTAATAATATGCCAACGCATCATTCTTACTTTTGGTCTTTGTGGTTAATTTTACTGCCTCTCGGATCAGTTTTTCCCAATACTGGTCGGCTTTATAAATTAATAAGTTATCGTAATCATCATCCTGAGCAATAGCAGTAACTGCTATTATCATGGCTGTTAAAACTGTAAATACTTTTTTCATGGTCTTTTTTGTGTTTTAAATTCAATATTCATGCCTAAAACTGCCGTTAACAAAACTTTAACAACTTGTTCTGCATACAGCTCAAATCATTGCAATATTCATCAAAATTTGTAAAATATCAATAGAAATCAAAATAAATTATGGTAAAAACTTCTAAATCGTGTTTTTATTTTGAGAATCTGAGTACGAACGCACAGCATTTAGTTGTCTGAGATTTTATCCTCCAAGAGCTTTTTCCACGGTTTTAAATGCGGGTAAAAATCTACAATTACTTTAGTCATCGCCAAAAGAGGAACAGTGAGTACCATGCCGATAGCGCCTGTCAACGAGCCAAAAACAATCAGTCCAATCACAATCATTAGTGGATTAACGTTGACATTATTTCCCATGATTCTAGGAGTTAGAATATAGTTTTCACTGAATTGCACGATGGCAAAAACAATCAATACGCCTGCAACATACCATAAGCTGTCTTTGGTAAGTAGAGCCAAGAGTATGGGGATAAGAGCGCTAATCGTAACACCAATGTAGGGGATAGGTGTAAGTAAGGCTGTGAGTACACCTAAAAATAAGGCATAGTCTAAACCAATAAAATAAAGCCCCAAAAAAGTGAAAGTTCCAGAAATAGTCATGATGGTTATCAACCCCTTTAGGTATTGAGAAAGACTGTGTTTTAAATCATTTACAAGTTGATTGGCTTCTTTTTCTTTTTCATCTGAGCCATTTTCACCAATTTGAAAAGCCAATATTGCGCGATGAAGTTGTGCACGACTCATCAACATAAAGAAAATGTAAATCGGGCAAAGTATTAAAAATGTTAGTGTATCTCTAATTCCCGTTAAAGATTGCTTGAGTGCTGTTACGCCAAATGCTTTTCCTTGTTCTATTAATTCTTCGAGGGTAGCGAGGTGCTCCTCCACGTAATTAATTACAGCCGAGCTCCTCCAGTCTATTTCTTGTAAGTTGATGAAATCTCCTTTTTCAAGAATAAGAGCTGGTAGTTCTTTGACAATCTCTTGGCTTTGAATGATGAGCGCAAAGATGATGTAAAAGAAAATCCCACTAATTAATAGAACGGTTAAAAGTGCTGATAAGCCTCTAGAAATTTTCTTGCTTTCAAAAAAAGAAGCAATAGGACTGATTAAAATGGTAACGATTCCTGAAAATAAAACAGGCATGATTAGATTACCTGCCAAAAGTACGGCAACTAGCACAAGTGCAATGATCATCATGCTCTTGTAAGTGGAGTCTAACCGATGTGATCTCGACATTATTCGTCTTTAGCGGAATCAATTAATAGCTCAAGTAACTGTATGGCGGCTTTGGCGATTTTAGTTCCAGGACCAAAAACTCCGAATACCCCCGCTTGATACAAGAAGTCGTAATCTTGTTGCGGAATAACGCCGCCAGCTACGACCATGATATCTCCTCTGCCTAAGCTTTCCAGTTCTTGAATGACTTGCGGAACAAGTGTTTTGTGTCCTGCTGCTAGAGAAGAAACACCAACTATATGAACGTCATTTTCAACTGCCTGCTTAGCAGCTTCTTTTGGTGTTTGAAAAAGCGGACCAATATCCACATCAAAACCGATATCGGCAAAAGAAGTGGCGATGACTTTAGCCCCTCTATCGTGTCCATCTTGCCCCATTTTAGCTACCATAATTCTTGGTCTTCTTCCTTCTAAAGCTTCAAATTCGACTACTAAACTTTTTGCTTTTTCAAAATCTTTATCTTCCATTGCTTCTGCTGAATAAACGCCGCTAATTGAACGTATGGTTGCTTTGTAACGCCCGAAGGACTTTTCCATTGCCGAAGAAATTTCACCTAGTGAAGCTCTTTTTCGTGCACATTCAACTGCTGCTGCTAAGAGATTTCCTTCACCAGATTCAGTAATAAGTTCAAGATTTTTTAGCGCTTCTTGACATGCTTTTTCATCCCTTTCAGCGCGAAGTTGATTTAATCTTTCAATTTGCGATTCACGTACTTTGGTGTTATCTACTTCTAAAATTTCAATTGGCTCCTCTTTTTCGAGTTGATAGCGATTGACACCAACAATGATGTCCTTACCAGCATCAATTCGAGCTTGCTTTCTTGCTGCTGCCTCTTCAATGCGCATTTTTGGCACGCCTGTTTCAATGGCCTTCGCCATACCCCCAAGTTCTTCCACCTCTTGAATTAACTTCCATGCCTCATCGACTAATTCTCCTGTTAGCTTTTCCACGTAATAACTGCCTGCCCAAGGGTCAATGAATTCGGTAATTCCAGTTTCTTCTTGGATAAATAATTGCGTATTTCTAGCAATTCTTGCAGAAAAATCCGTGGGTAGGGCAATGGCTTCATCTAATGCGTTGGTATGCAAAGACTGAGTTCCTCCAAAAGCAGCTGCCATTGCTTCAATACAAGTTCTTGCTACGTTGTTGAACGGGTCTTGCTCTGTTAAGCTCCAACCTGAGGTCTGACAATGCGTTCTCAGAGCCATGGATTTGCTATTTTTAGGTTCAAACTCTTGCACCAATTTAGCCCAAAGTAATCTACCGGCACGCATTTTTGCAATTTCCATAAAATGATTCATGCCAATCGCCCAGAAAAAGCTTAATCTTGGTGCAAATTCATCAATATCCATTCCTGATGCAATCCCAGCTCTAATGTATTCTAACCCATCTGCCAAGGTATAAGCTAGCTCAATTGCTGCGGTTGCTCCCGCTTCTTGCATGTGGTAACCTGAGATGGAAATGGAATTAAATTTCGGCATATGTTGAGCAGTATAGGCAAAAATATCTGCAATTATACGCATGGATGGTTTTGGGGGATAAATGTAAGTGTTTCGCACCATGAATTCTTTCAGAATATCATTTTGTATGGTGCCTGAAAGCGCTGATTTATCAACACCTTGCTCCTCTGCTGCAACGATAAAAAAGGCCATAATGGGAATCACTGCGCCATTCATAGTCATGGATACAGACATCTTATCCAAGGGTATATCTTGGAATAAAATCTTCATGTCCAATATAGAATCGATCGCTACCCCTGCTTTTCCAACATCACCAACAACTCTTTCATGGTCGGAGTCGTAACCACGGTGTGTTGCTAAATCGAAGGCTACAGATAATCCTTTCTGTCCAGCTTTTAAGTTTCTCTTGTAAAAAGCGTTAGATTCTTCTGCGGTGGAAAATCCAGCGTATTGTCTAATTGTCCAAGGCCGAACGGTGTACATGGTACTGTACGGGCCACCTAGATAGGGCGCTATTCCAGCAACGAATTTCGTGTGCTCCAATTGCTTTAAATCACCTTTATCGTAAAAAGATTTTAATTTTATTTTCTCAGCGGTTTCAAAGTCCTCAGTTGCGCGAATCGTATGGTTTTCGTTTTTCTTATTAGCAGGATATGGAATCTTGGAAAAATCAATCTTTTGCATGTCTTAATTTTTTGGCGTGTCTCGTTCGAGGATTAATTCTTTACCGATGGCATTGTTTTTCGCTTGCAGCCAACTACCCTTGTCTAAATTAGAAGGTCGAAAAACGTTGCTGCCAATTACTTTTTTATCACCAGATATATAAGCTTTAATTCTTTTTTCTGCTGTTTGCTCAATTGCAGTTAAAAGGGTGTCAGGGTGATCTTGAATCGATTGAAATAAAGTCCAGCTTTCAGCAGCAATCACATCAGTTAATTCTTCTGAAGCCATAGCGCCTCCAGCTGCATCACAAACAATGTCTATGTAGGACTCTTCTTTAAGAATCAGACTAATGTTACTCGCAATTCGCTCTGCTCTATCTGGGTTTTCTATTTCCATGTAGTTACTATAAGAGGGGATGTGCAAAGTGTTAATACCTGCAATCGCACCTGCCATACCAGCTACTGTTTGTCTTAAAAGGTTGGTATTTTGGTCAATCAAAGAATAATTCAATGGAATTGCTTTGCCTATGATATAAGCTATTTTAGAACAAGTGTGTTCAGGTTGATAGTGCGCTACGATAGTTGACCATAATTGTCTGAATGCTCTGATTTTAGCAATCGTAATAAAAAAATCGCTGCTTGTTCCAAGTTGAAAATGAATTTTACCGCATGCATCATCAACAGTCATTCCGGCTTCGATTTTTTTCCACAGGATATCATGCCCATTTTTTAAAGCATAAGCTATTTCTTGTTTGGCATTTCCACCGCATGCACTTACTGCCGAAGCGTCAATGAGCGTATTTGTATTTTGGTTTGCACTCAGTTCATTATTGGTGTAATAATAAATGTGCGCAGTAGGATGGATTTGTTGTAAATTATTAATCCATTTGATTTGTGCGCTTGTTGAGGCGAAAAAATAAGTTGTAATGAATTCGAAGCCAATTTGATCAACCAATAATTCGCAGTCTTCTAGATTGAACTCATTTAAATAGATAATCAATGCATTAGTATCACGCATTAACGTATCCATGATTTTTTCATTGATTAATTTAGGACTTCCTGTGCAATTAAAACTTTTAGCATTGTACCAATCATTGGCTTTGTTTTGTTTGATAAAGCCTCTTTTGTAATCACCAACTCCTGGAGTTTCTTGTGCAATATTCGCTCGCTCTCTGTGGTGGTAGCCTTTGTAAGATAATTCTTCAAATTGATTAAAATAATGCAAAGCTTCTTCAGGCGGTGTTCCTTTTAAATCTTTTTTTAATTGTGCCAAAAAATCACTTTCTGAAACAGCTTGGAAAGATGAAAATAATTCTGTCATATCGTTGTTTTCGCAAATCTCTTGTTCTTTCTAATTTGTTTTAATTTACAGTGATAATGAGCTGTAAATTCCCTGCGAATATACAAAAATTCGAGCTGCTAAAACGCTTTTCGATTTAATACCAAGTGGCGGAAGATTCAACCAGCAAATGCGACATTACCGTCAACTAAGTTATAGAATAAAT
>JAFIEX010000208.1 GCA_020832365.1 Crocinitomicaceae bacterium | reverse complement strand
TAGATGAGTTTGAGCCTGGAAGAGTTGCTCGTTCTGTTAAGCTAATGGGGGTAAAACATGCTGTAATTACCTCCGTTGATCGAGATGATTTAGAAGATGGCGGATCAAATATTTGGGTACAAACCGTAAAAGCTGTTCGCCAGCAGTCGCCTGGCACAACGCTAGAGACACTCATCCCTGACTTTGCTGGCAACTGGGAAAACCTTGAGAGAATTATCGCTATCGCTCCAGAAATTGTTTCTCACAACTTGGAAACCGTAAGAAGACTAACAAAACAAGTACGCATACAAGCTAAATATGATAGAAGTTTAGAAGTGCTTTTTCGATTAAAAAAAGGTGGTATGAGAACCAAATCTGGTGTTATGTTAGGACTAGGTGAAACGCATGAAGAAATCATTGAAACCATGCATGATTTAAGAAGTGTTGGGTGTGACATTTTAACCCTGGGGCAGTATCTTCAGCCGACACCTAAACACCTCCCAGTAGCGGAATTCATTACTCCTGAAAGATTTGACTTCTACAAAGATAAAGGGATTGAATTGGGCTTTAGATATGTGGAGAGTGGTCCGCTTGTGCGATCATCATATCATGCCGAGAAACATATTTTTGACATGTGATTTTTGACATGTATATTAATGCGCAATAATGCTTTTTGAACATAAAACAATTTGTCATTTTGTATTTATTTTTGTAGTTAAAGAAAAGTTTGATAAAAGTTTTAATAAATTTAAATTAATAATTTGTAAATTGGCGGCTTTATTCATGAAACCGTTATGAAGTTAAATACTATGAAAAAAAGTAACTTATTAATTGGAGCCTTAGGCGGTGTTGCAGTTGTTACGGGATTTTTATTAAGTCCCAACATCAACAGTACTAACGAATCCAAGTACTATCAAGACAAAGGCAGCCTTGAGGCAGCTCCTAGTGCTTCTCACTACCAACAATGGCTCAACAGTAAAATGATTGACACCGAAACCGGTGAATTAATTACCGAAGAGAAACTAGCCTTTATTTTGTCAAATCATGCTGTAAAACCAAAAACTACAACTGTAGAATGGATGGAGCATGGGCCAGACAATATAGGAGGTAGAACTAGAGCCGTTCATGTTGATTACAAAAACATCAATAATGTTTGGTCAGGAGGGGTAACAGGAGGTTTGTATGTTTCAAGAAATAGAGGAAACACTTGGAGTAGGGTTTTAAACTTCCCGGGTAATCAATTTATTTCTTCCATAGCGCAGGATAAAGATGGTAATTTATATGTTGCTACTGGATCTTTACAAGAAGGTTCTGCATGGCAAGGTAACGGATTATACGTGACTCCGGATGATGGTGAAACCTGGGAGTTAGTTCCCGGCACTGGAAACATTACGCGTATCAATCGCATTGTATCCACGAGAACTAATGCAGAAGTATTCTTCACAGCGAATTCAGGAGCACCTTTAAGAAAGTATATTTATGGCGGCACAGTAGAAGCTGTTTCTGGATATTCAGGCACTGGCGCTAATGTTATTGAGATCTCTGACGATGGAAATGTAATGGTTTTAGCAAACAATGTAAATAGAACCTTTGTTTCTACAGATGGCGGTCAATCATTTGTTGATAGATCTGGAAATCAAACTGGTCAAATAAGCCCTGGAGGTGTTGCTAGAATTGAATATGCTATTTCAAAACGAAAGTCAGACGGAACTTACTCCATATATGCATCTACAGTTAATGGAGGTAACTCCAACAACCAAGGACAATGGATATCATTAAATTCAGGAGAGACTTGGCACAGACATACCCCAGCAACTGGCCCTAATATTGGCAATGGTGTAATTGATTTTAGAAATCAAGGAACATGGAATAATATTGTTTCTTTTGACCCTAGTAATACAAACAGAGCAATCGTTGGGGGTATCGACTTACATGAGTGGGTTCAAGTAATAGATAATCCACCAACAGGCGGATGGAGTCAAATTTCTTTATGGTTTGTTTCACCAACAAGCCCAGTATATGTTCATGCTGATCAGCATGACATTCATTGG
The DNA here is from genome assembly GCA_020832365.1 of Crocinitomicaceae bacterium. Classification (GTDB taxonomy): domain Bacteria; phylum Bacteroidota; class Bacteroidia; order Flavobacteriales_D; family Crocinitomicaceae; genus JAFIEX01. Next base: position 3,150 of record JAFIEX010000208.1, on the reverse strand, counting down.
GATGAAACAGATCGTATGTATGTAGGTAACGACGGTGGTATTCAAATTTCAGAAGATTACGGAAACACTTATTTTGAAGCCAATAGAGGTTATAACATTACTCAATTCTTCAGAATTGCTTATGATAGACACGGAAGTGTAATTGGTGGAACGCAAGATAATGGCTCCCTATACAACAACCATAAAAACACAACATGGCAAGAATTTAGAAGAATGACAGGTGGTGACGGTTTTTCTGCAGAAATTGGATTCTTCAATCCTAACTTCATGATAACTAGTAGTCAGTTCAATACCTTACATAGATCTACTGATGGTGGTGTAACTTTTAATCCTTTTGTGCCGCAATTCCCAGCACCTCAAGGAATTGATCCAACTGGTGGAGACGGAGGTGGACACCATCCATTCCATACAACTTTTGTATTAGCCGAATATTTTGATCCTAATTCTGAAGATAGTTTAACTTTTATTCCACAAAAATCATATAACATTGGTGATACTGTTATGATTCCAAGTATGGCTGTTGGACACACGATCATGTATCAAACACCCAACCCTATCTTCTTCTCCGACACCTTATTATTTTATCCGGATTCTACAAGGATAGAATATCTTGTAGTCGGTGCAAATACAGGTTTAACTTATGACTTAGGAACAATGCCATTTAGCTACTTTGGAAATGCAGCACAAGTTTATCCTCCTTTAATTGGTGATACTTTGTTAATTCAAGGCATCCTAGGTTTAGATACTGTTGTAGTTGGCAGCGTAACTCCTTATAATTTCCATGTTGGAGTTAACCCTAATAATCCATCTCAGTCCATCGATATGGGAATGGATACTGTACTCTTCTCTATCCCTTGGGATACATTACGAGTGGCTGATCCTTTCCAGTCTTGGTTTGTATTGGCATTGAACAGAAATGGCGGTGAATTATGGGGCACAAGAGATGCCTTGAGGTTATCTAATCCAAATCCTAGATGGGTTCGTATAGCTGCTAATCTTGGTGGAGCAGCAATGGATATTGAGTTTAGTGAAGATTTACAACACATGTTCGTTAGTGGCGGGCCATTTATTGGTTCTACATCAATTAATAACGCTGGTCCTATTCACAGAATAGATGGATTAGGCAGTGTTTATACTTCTGACCCAGGCTTCTTGAGTAAAGTATCGATAGATCATGGTGCAACAGCTACAAGTAAAGTTCAGGTAGGAACAATTGCTAATTGCACAGGTATAGGAATAGACCCACGAAATCCAAACATTTTAGTAGCTACACAAGGATTCAATGGTAATGTATTCCGTTCATCAAATGCCACATCCATGACTCCGACATTAACACAAGTGGGTTCTCAAGGTGGATTGGCGTTTTATGATGTAATTATCGATCGTGACGACAGCGACCTTCTTTTCGCTGCGACCAACGTAGGCGTAAGCATGTCTGAAAATGGTGGCGCCACCTGGACTGATGTTACTCATCCTACTTTCGTAGGTGTTCCTTGTTATCATATTAAGCAATCTTGGAGAACTTGGGAAGAGGGCAATAGAAGACCAGGTGAGATATTTGTTGGTACGCACGGAAGAGGTATTTGGTCTACTGATGCTGTGTTATCAACTGTAGAAAATGATAAGATTGTATCGAACACATCTAAGAAGAAAAAAGAAATGCTGCTAATTTATCCCAATCCAGCTGTTGATCAAAGCACTGTGGTGATTAATATGAAGCAAGAAGGTGATGTTACGATTCATTTCTATGATTTATCTGGTAGCAAAGTAAAAAGTATTCATCAAAACAACTTATTTGTTGGAAGAAATGACATTACATTTACAGCATCAGATTTACCAAAAGGGACTTACATTATCAAAGCGCATACCGCAGACAAAATTGAAACTGGTAAGTTTATCAAAATGTAGATAACATAGATTATATTTGAAGCCTCGGTATTAACCGAGGCTTTTTTTATTAACAAAATCAACAAAATGAAACAACAATTGCAAAATGTAGAAACTTTTCATGATGCATTCGGCATAGTAAATAACTATAGCCCAACAAGTGATATTACCTTGGAACAAGTATTATTAAGGTATAAACTCATGCGTGAAGAGAACGAGGAATATTTAGAAGCCGCTAAAAATGGAGATATTGTTGAAATAGCAGATGCATTAGGAGACCAACTTTATATTCTTTGCGGCACAATATTAAAACATGGTTTACAGCATAAAATTGAAGAAATTTTTGAGGAAATTCAACGATCAAACATGAGTAAATTGGACGAAAATGGTAAACCTATCTACCGCAAAGATGGCAAAGTTTTAAAGGGTAGAAATTACTTTAAACCAGATATAAAATCCATTCTAGAAAAATAGCATATGGCCTTTAATTTAAGAGTTTACGGAATTTTAATATCGGATAACCATGTATTAGTCACACATGAATCTTATCGTGATTTGCATTTCACAAAATTTCCTGGAGGTGGTCTTGAAAAGGGTGAGGGTTTAAAAGATTGTCTCGTCCGAGAATTCAAGGAGGAGCTCAATATTAAAATTGATGTAGAAACACTGTTTTATGTCAATGATTTTTACCAACAGTCTGCATTTTGCGCAGATGATCAAATTATAAGCTTCTATTTTTTCGTGCGCCCAGAAGAAAATGAAAAAATGAAGGAGCAAATCAGAATATTACAGAAAAACAACAATCCAGAACAACCTGACTGGATTGATTTACGAACAATTTCAGCTGAAAATTTTCAATTCCCTATAGACAAATTAGTAAGTGAACGACTCGCAGCTATTACACTCGATATAAATAATTAATCCATTGGGCGCATAGCGTTATTTGAAATCTGAATAATTTCTTCGTATTGCTCTGGTGTTAAATCTGAGTGAAAATAATTAATAGGGTTAACTTTTTGTCCATCTTTCTCAACTTCGTAATGCAAATGTGGTCCTGTAGATTTCCCAGTATTCCCCATTAACCCAATCAAATCACCTCTACGAACCTTATCCCCTTCTTTTACTTTAAACTCATGTAAGTGGGCATATCTCGTTTTCAAACCAAAACCATGGTTTATGACAACCTCTTTGCCATAACCCCATGCATTGTTTTTTACTAATTCCACAACTCCACCTCCAGTTGCATAAATTTCTGTACCGACA
>JAFIEX010000207.1 GCA_020832365.1 Crocinitomicaceae bacterium | reverse complement strand
AACTTTCAAGATTGTGCTATATTGATTGTGCGTTTAATATATCAACTCATTATGATTCCTGCTGGCATTTGCTTAGTGGGAATCTTTTTTTCATGTGCTAATGACTTGGAAAAAGTCAAACGTGTAACACACAACCCAGATAGTCCAGAAGAAACAAGTGAAGATTTCCATATTGTTTTCACAGATTCTGGCTTTGCAAAAATTGAAATTTTCGCAGGTATTACAGAAACATATGCTGAACCAGTAAGAGTCACAAAGTTCAAAAACGGCCTTCGTGTAAACTTTTTCGATGCCAATGGAGAAATCGCCTCTGTACTCACTTCTAAATACGGAGAAATTGAAGATGATTCAGGTGATATCGTTGTGCGTGACTCCGTAGAACTTTTTAATGTCGAAAAAGAGAGAACACTTAAAACAGAAGTACTATATTGGAATAAAAAAAGTGATTCAATATACACCGATAAAGACGTAAGAATTATTTCGCCAGATATGATTTTGGATGGTGTTGGTGCTTGGACAACACCGCTCTTCGATACTGCGCATTTTTACAAACCCAAAGCAGAAGTTTATTTAAAAGAATAATTTAAAAAAAATGAATACATACAACAAAATCATGCAGTTTTTTTGGTTAGCAATGGCTACCTTTATTTTCGTTTTAGTTACTTGGAAAGTAATAGAAGAAGGAGCAGAACGTTGGGCCTTTAATTATATTTTTGGAGCATTGGCACTGGGTTTTTTCTTCATTAGACGATACATGATGAAACGAATGGAAAAGCATCAAGAGTTTCTTAGAAACAACGAAAATAACAAAGAGGATTAAATGTATTTCTGCCGACTGAGAAAAGAGGATGAAATAGTTGGTTATGAAAAAGAATTTGGTAACCGACATTACTTTTCGAAAGATGGATACCAATGGACAGGAGAACCAATTAGCTACTGGTATAAGGATTTTTATATTGGTGCGCAAGATAGGAACAACCAACATTTATTTAGTGAAGACATTATTCAAATCAATTATTTAGCCAACACTTATTTTCTTATTGGTTATGATGAAATACTCGATGATTTTAAACTAATCAATCTTTCCAATGATGAAGAGATCAGCAAAGAAATCCTGTTGGACTTAAATAACAAGTCGAAAATTAAACGTATTGGTTTCTCTTTTCATCAAAAAACCTAGGCTTTCGCAATGAAAAGTTTTTTATATGCATTACTATTCCTAATTTTTGGTCTTCAAGTTTTGGCCCAGGATCAAGGTGTTGATATATTGCGTGGAAAAATAATTGACGAAACAGGTTTAGGTTTACCTATGGCTGAAGTTTATGTCAAAGATTTACCCGAATTAAGGACAAGGGCGGACGTAGAAGGAAACTATATAATGCGTTTACAGGACGGGGAATACCATCTTGTTTTTCAAGCAATGGGTTATGAGCCAAGGGAAGTTTTTGTGGCTGTAAAAGAAGGCGAGAACATCAGAAATATTCAGCTTTTTCCTTTAGACATTAAAGAACTCGAAGAATTCGCGTTTTCCGTAAAAAAAAGTAATCCAGGTAGAGACATCATTTTAAAGGTTGTGGAACAAAAAGACGCCTTAGATTTTAATCAATATCCGTACAAATGCAATGTCTATATCCGTGGAAAAGAAAAAAGAACGGATTTCAGCAAAAGCAAGAAAAAAGACGAGGATGACGATTTCAAGGATGAAGAAGAACTCAAAAGAAAAAAACTAGGAGACCTAAACAATACGAGCATGGTTGAGATTGAACTAGAAAGAAATTTTGCACCACCAAATTATGTCAAAGAGTTCCGCAATGCTTTTGAAAAAAGAGGTGATATTAGCAGAATTTACTACACTACAACAGCTAAATCCAATATCAACTTCTTCAAAAACATGCTCTATTTGAATGATTTGAGCGAATCTCCCATTCAATCACCAATCAGTAACGCTGGAATTCTTTCCTATAAATACCGACTTGTAGAAAAAATAGAGCGCGAAAATCAACCAACCCTAAACAAAATAAAAATTACACCCAGAAATACCGCAGTTTCTACACTAGAAGGGTTTGTTTATGTTCAAGACGAAACTTATTTGGTGGAAAAAATTGATCTCACCATTGTTAAGGGTAATCTCTATTTGTACGATTATTTTCAGATTATCCAGCATTTCGATATTTCTTCTGACACCTTATGTGTATTAGCATACCAAGAGCTCAATTACGGCGTGAAATACAAAAATGAAAGCTTTGAATCTAGTACAATCGCCAATTATTCCAATTACGAATTTCATCCCAATTTCCCGAAAAAATACTTCGGAAATGAAGTTGCAATAACCACTAAAGAGGCCTATAATAGGGATTCTACTTATTGGACAAGCTCCAGAATGACGCCGCTAACACGAGAAGAAATGGATTTTATCAAAAAGAGAGACTCCATTGAAAATTTATTTACAAAAACAACTTACCTAGACTCAATTGATAGTGTATTTAACCAAGTTAATTTTTGGAAAGTTGTTTGGTTTGGTATAGATCACCGTAATCGCGCCAAAAGAACCCAGTGGACCATCAGCTCCATTGCCGCTATGACAAGACCCGTTTATATTGCCGGGCCAAGGATAGGCCCAGATTTTGATTTCTTCAAAAAATGGGAAGACGAAAGAACCTTTGACAGTTATTCAAGAATAGATGTAGGGCTTTTAAATGCTGATATTAAAGGTAACACGCGCATACGTTACAAATACAATCCTTTCAACTTCGCAACAGCAGGTATCAACTTCAAACACGATTACGACCTGATTCGGACATTTGATGCTTTTTCTCAAATTCTATTAAGAGAGAACTTTATTGAGGCCACTGAAGGTGGAATTTATCATCAGTTTGAATTATTTAATGGCTTCACTATGCAAAACAATATTTCGCTAGCTTGGAGACGACCTGTAAAAGAAGGAACAAATTTCATCACTTGGCTTGACGAAGCTATCGACAACAATATGCCACCTGTTTTTGAGCCCTATAATGCGTTAATCACAGATATGACCATTAGCTACACACCGTTTCAAAAATACATGCGCGAGCCCTACAGGAAAGTAATTTTAGGCTCTAATTGGCCCACCTTCTACCTTTATTATGAGAAAGGAATTGAACACTTGTTAAGAAGTGAAATCAACCATGACTTCTTACGACTTGGCATTCGACAGGACTTTAAAATTGGAACGCTAGGCACCTCCTCTTATCACGCTACATCTGGTAAATTTTTAAATGCAAAAAGACTTCAAGAATTTGATTATAAATTTCACAGAAGATCTGATCCGATTTGGTTTTCCAATCCACTATTTACTTTTCAAGATTTAGACACATCTCTACCAACCTTAGACTGGTATTTTGAAGCACACTTTATCCATCATTTTAATGGGGCATTGATGAATAAAATTCCCTTTATGAAACAAACCAGAATTTCGTCAGTTCTTGGAGGAGGTTATCTCTATGTTCCAGAACACAACTGGCAGCATTACGAATTTTTCTTCGGATTAGAACGTATTTTTAAATTTTCAAGGCGAAGGCTGCGTATTGGACTATACGCTGTTTTCTCGGATGGCAATCAAATCTCACCAAGGACAACAGGCAAAATAAGCTTTGCGCTGCTCGATAGAAGAAATATGAAATTTAATTTTTAAACAAAACTATCGCTTAGACTAATCATCCCTCTTTATGGTTTAGCATAATTTTTTATGAAGAATCATGAACAATAATTTTCAATTCTTCAACCTTGCTATTAAATTTTTGCTAAATTCAGCCTATGTCATTAGAAATGAATATGAAAAATCATGGATATGCAATACTTCGCAACAACATTGAAAATACAATCAATTTAAAAATCAATGATGAAGAGTTCCATGCAATATGCTCCAAAATGTCTCCTAAGATTTTAAAGAAAAACAAACTTTTTATTCAAGAGGGTCAATATTCAGACGAGGTACATTTCATTACAAAAGGTGCCTGTTATGCCTTCGACGTCGACGACAAAGGTGACAAACATACCTTTCAGTTCTCCATTGAAGAACATTGGATAGGTGATTTATATAGCTTTTTTTCAGGAAACCTAGGCATATACAATGCCGAAACCATAGAAGATACAAACTTTTTAGTTATTAAAAGAAAAGACTTTGAGAAACTTTGTGACGACTACCCTATTTTTGATAGATTCTTTCGTATTTTAATTCAAAATGCCTTTGTTGCCCTCCAGTATCGTCTAGTAAAGTCTCAAACAGAAAGTGCAGCGGATAGGTATAAAGCTTTTCTGAAAAAAACACCTCATTTATTGCAACGAATACCGCAATACCTCATCGCATCCTATTTGGGAATCAAACCACAATCACTTAGTAGAATTAAAAAAGACGTTTTAAAGTAATAATTTAGGACTATTGACACCTTCAAACAGCGCTAAATTTATAAAAAAAGTTAAGGCAGCTTTCCTGCGATTTTCTTAACCTATGTGAACGAAATACAGATTTGCTATTCGGAAATTTGTCCTAACTAAAAATTAAAAAAATGGCAAATACAACAAAATGGGTACTAGACCCTACACACAGTGAACTACTCTTCAAAGTAAAGCATTTAATGATTACGAATGTAAAAGGTGAATTTCGTAATTTTGAAGGAACAATTGTAGCACAAGGAGATGATTTTTCAAGCGCAAAAGTTACCGCTAATGTTGCGGCAAATTCAGTTTTCACCAACAATGAAGACAGAGACAACCACTTGAAGAGCGAAGATTTTTTTAACGTTGAGCAATTCGAAAACCTTACTTTTGAAGGAACAAAATTCGAAAAAGTAGATAGTGAAAATTATCGTTTAACCGGAAATCTCACGATTATTGATGTGACTAAAGAAATTACTTTAGAAGTAGCGTTTGGAGGAATTGCAGTTGACCCATGGGGAAATAAAAAAGCGGGGTTCTCACTTGATGGACAAATCAACAGAAAAGACTGGGGATTAAACTGGAACGCAGCACTTGAAACAGGTGGAGTTCTGGTTAGTGATACCGTTAAAATTAGCGCTGAACTGCAATTTGTAGTTGGAGCAGAATAGCATAAGCATAAGTTAATAAAAAAGAGGGGGTCAACGTTGGCACCCTCTTTTTTCATTAAACTCCTGCGTTTTTATTTTTTTACCATATTTGTAGTTCAAAAATTAAAAATATGAAAGCATATG
>JAFIEX010000206.1 GCA_020832365.1 Crocinitomicaceae bacterium | reverse complement strand
GGTCTATTACTTGTGGAATTCGCATATTTTGATGTGTTTACTAATCTATGACTAGGGTAACTGTTTGGTATTCTTCTTGACAATGTGGGGTGGGGATATAAACCTTTTTCTCGTTATCATTCCACGAGTCGTATTCATTAACGTGATAACTCAATAATATTCTTGGACCATGCAAATGGTCAGGTGGATTATGTTGCATTGGTAAAGCACCAGGATTCAACGCAAACGAAACTGTGTCAATGACACCATCAGTAAATGGTCCTATTTTTGTTAACCAAGGTTCTCGTCCGTCATGAGGAAAGCCAGCATTTCTGTAATGTAGTGTGTCAAATTCTGAGTAAGCGCTATCAACTTTAAGTGTTAAATAATAACTTACACTTGGCGGAAAAACATAAACCTCTCCCAATTCTTTTTCATCACCTCCTAAAGAAGTAACATCCAAAACACTATGATTGGCAGAGGTTCTAACAGAAAATTGAGAAAATGATTTGTCATGCGTAACTTTAAAATAACCATTTTCATCTGTTGTAAATTCTAAAGAAGTGGACGGTTTAGAAAGGATTCCTCCACCAGGAAGGCGAATTATTCCATCCATGTTAGCTGCTGGCGAGTCGCAACTTTGCATGAGTCGCCCTGTTACCGTTATTTCCTTGTTACTGTGCTTTGTACATGCTGCCAATAACACAATTGTTGTTATTATACTTATAAAATAGTTCATGATTTCTATTTTTAATGAATAATCAATCGGATTAATTTGCGCTCTGAACTAGTAAAAACGTTAACTAAATTCACGATGCGTTTCATTGTCTTTTATGAGTCCTTTATTTTCAAAATAACATCAAAGAAAACCTTCTACCAAATTGAAAAACGCAAGTGATGTTTTTTCACTTGCGTTTTCCGCATGTTGTTTGTTTTTTTATTCTATTACTAATGTGACCTCGGCGAATTCGTCACTACAAATTGGTACATGATAAAAATATGAAGACATTAAGTTGGAGTAATTTCCTGAAGAATTTTTGATGTAAACACCAACTGCATCTCTAGGACCTCCATGACTATTAATATCTGATAATTTCACAGGGAATTTGGTATAAAAGGAATTAACTACACTATCTAAAACCCCACTCTCAAATGGTCCTAAAATAAACTTTTCAGCTAGTGGGTTTGAGCTTGAAAAATCTCGCATAAATAAAGTATCATTTTCAGTGTAAGGATTTTTCACATCTAAGTTTATAATAAAGTTTGTTGGAAAAGGGTTGATATACACCTCCCCCAACTCTTTTTCATCACCTCCTAAAGAAGTAACATCCAAAACACTATGATTGGCAGAGGTTCTAACAGAAAATTGAGAAAATGATTTGTCATGCGTGACTTTAAAATACCCGTTTTCATCTGTTGTAAATTCTAAAGAAGTGGAAGGTTTATTGAGAAAACCACCACCAGGAAGACGAATTATTCCATCCATGTTAGCCGCTGGTGAGTTGCAGCTTTGCATGAGTCGCCCTGTTACGATTACTTCTTTGTTACTGTGTTTTGTACATGCTGCCAATAACACAATTGTTGTTATTATACTTATAAAATATTTCATGATTTCTATAATTTTAATGAATAATCAATCGGATTATTTTACGCTCGGAAACAGTAAAGACGTTTATGAGGTAGATTCCGGACTCCAGATTATTTAACTCTAAAGAGGTTATATTTGTGCCTCCTTCCAAATCGTTTAATTCAAAAACTTTTTTACCCGAAACTTCAAACAGCATAAAACATTTATTTTACTCAGGCGATTTAAGTTGTGTGATTCTCAAACTTAGGGCAATTTTTTTATTATACCAAAAATAAAATCGTTTTTCTTCTGGATTTTGCGAGCTTCGGAGATATGAAAACAATGCCCTTTACCAAATATACTTGAATTACAACTTGGCAATTAATAAATAAAACAAGCAGCATGAAATTATTAATTTGTCTGTCGTGAAAACTGCCTCTTGAACTTCTTAGGGTTATAAATTGAATTGTCTTGGTGCAGCTTTGCAGATAATACGCCCATATAAAAAGAAAGATTATCTTTGCATTAAAATTAGACAATGTTAGATCAGTCAAAAATAAGCACGAATAAAGCACCAAAACCAGTGGGATTATATCCTCATGCAAGGAAGGTAGGTAATTTACTTTTTCTTTCAGGAGTTGGGCCAAGAACTGCTGGCTCAGATGCTACAGACTCACAAGTCCCTGGCTTAAGTTTGGATAAAAATGGCAATTTTTTGGAATTCGACTTTGAGGCACAATGTAGGTCTGTTTTTGATAACGTACGAAACATTCTTGAAGCCTCGGGCTCTAGCTGGGAAGAGTTGGTTGATGTTACCGTGTTTTTGGTGAACATGAAAAGAGATTTTCATACTTACAATAAAATTTACGCCGAGTATTTCAAGGATAATCAGCCTTGCAGAACAACTGTGGAAATTAACTCCTTACCAACACCTATTGCTATTGAATTAAAATGTATTGCAACCATAAAAGATTAAAATGATAGGATTTATAATTAGAATAGCGATTGCTGCTTTAGCCATTGGATACAACTTTTACTTGTTTTATACAGGATATTGGGGATGGGGTATTACTTTTATTTTCATCACTGCTTTAGTTATTTTGAGCTTTTTCAGAAATGAAAATGTCATCGTGGCATTGTACCACATGCGCATGGGTAGGCAAGAAAAGGCTTGGAAGGCACTTGAGCGCATCAAGGCTCCTCAGTTTTTACCTAAAAAACAACATGCTTATGTGCTTTATCTTAAAGGAATGTTAGGGCTACAAAATAATTTAGGTTTTGCCAAGTGTGAACAATTGATTCGTAAAGCCTTGCAAATAGGATTAAGAACAAAACAAGATCAGGCGGTTGCCAAAATGCAGCTTGCGGGGATTTGTATGCAGTCAGGCAGAAAAAAAGAGGCACAAACCTTGGTTAGTGAAGCAAAAAAGCTAGATAAAGATGGTTTATTAAAAGAACAGCTGGATATGATGAAAAAGCAGCTGAGCATGGTGGCCACTAAAAACCAAATGCGCATGGCACAAATGCATAGAGGTCGCGTAAAAACTCCGAGAAAACGTTAACATGGCAGAAGAATTATTCACCGATCCAACTGCTTCAAAGGAAGAGCAATACGACTTGTTGTTAAAACAAATTGCTAGCCTCTGCGAAGATGAAACCAGTCAGGTGGCTAATTTGAGTAATATTTGTGCTGCTCTGAAAACAACCTTTGGCTGGTTTTGGATAGGCTTTTACCTTGTTGATAAGGAGCAGAAAAATCTAGTGCTTGGACCATTTCAAGGGCCTATTGCCTGCACGAGAATAGCAAAGGGAAAAGGTGTGTGCGGAACAGCATGGGAGAAAAAAAAGGTGTTGAACATCCCTGATGTCAACGCTTTCCCTGGTCATATCGCATGCAGTGCTTTAGCTAAGTCTGAAGTTGTCGCTCCTATATTATCCCCATTAGGAGAGGTACTTGGTGTCTTAGATGTAGACAGCGAGACTTATGAAACCTTTGATGTTACGGATGAACAAAAATTAAAACAACTATGCGATTGGATAGGCACGCATATTATCCAATAATTGCAACTATTGCGCTTTTATTCACTTTTTTCGGATGTGGAGAAGTAGGGTTAATTACTGGTGGTCCGATTGATAATGCGGCGCCTAAACCTATTGAGGACAAAGTTTATCCTCCAATGGCATCTAAAAACATTAAGCCTAGTAAGATTATAATTCCTTTTGATGAATTTATTACCTTAAACAAACCAGCCGAAAACATCCGAGTCGTTCCAACAGATGTGCGACTTGAACCAAAAATTAAAGGAAAAAGCTTGGTGCTTACACCCATACGAGGTGAATGGAAAGACAGCACAACCTACGCTATTTACCTGAAGCGCGCTGTTAAGGATATAACCGAAGGCAACGACTCCATAATGATTTATGTTTTTGCAACTGGGGATATACTCGACTCCCTAGAAGCGGCTGTAAAAGTGGTTGATGCCTTCGATAATAAGCCTGTTAAAAACGTTACGGTTGGGCTTTATGAGGCTCCTTTGATTGACGACACTTCGCGCGTGTTACCACGGTATATTTCTGTTACTGATGACAGCGGTATCGCAACCTTTCAGTATTTAAAAGAAGGTAAGTTCTATGTTTATGCATTTGATGATTTGAATAAAAATAATTTCATGGATAGCCGAGAACGTCGAGGAACGCTGAGGGCTGCCATATCACCAGATACCGCCGTGACCATCATCCCTGAATTAAGATTGATGCCAGCAGGGCCTCCAATGCAATTAAAAGTACGTAGCAATGAAGTGCTTCCCCCAGCCACATGGTGTATAGGATTTAATGGTCAACTAGATACTTTACCAGAAATAGACTTTATCTCTCATGATCCGATAGCCTATGAATGGACTGAAAGAAGAGATTCCCTTACAATTTTTTATGGAAAATTAGGCCGGTCCGACAGGTTAAGGCTAGCCTATACTTATAAAGGCAAAACCGATACTATTCAAAAGAAATTCATGTTTCGTGAAGCACTCAAATACGATTATCAAACCAATTTAGATAAAGGCGTTTTGTTGTTTAGAGACACGCTAACCATTCAATTAAATGAAGCAATTGCAGCAATCGATGACAAAAACATTATTTTACAAGGCAAGAATGAAAAAGACACCATTTTTAGCGATTTACCAATTGTTTATGATTTAGTTTCACCGATTGCTGTGCAATTTCATCATGATAGAAAATTAGATTCAATAGCAGTAATATTGCCTCCTGGCAGTATCAATGGTCATAACTTTAACCAACCAGACACCATTGCTTTCAAGTACGTGATGCAACAAGCCAATAAGGTGGGGAATCTAGAAATTGAATTTGACACCGTTCCTGAATATGGCTATTTAGAGTTGTTAAATGCGCAGGGTAAATCAATGGAAAAATTTATTGTTGATGGTGACGCTGTATTACACATTCCACATTTACAACCTGGAGAATATAAGTTTCGCTATGTTTTTGATACCAATAGAGATGGTATGTGGACAACAGGAGATATTTTTAAAGGACTAGAAGCAGAAATGGTAAGGTGGTTCAAGGACGCAACAAAAGTCAGAGCAAATTGGGATGTAAAGGTTACTTTATCATTTAAAGAGGAGGAAGAAGCAGAGGAAGAAGTAGAAGAAGGCGGGAAATTACCAGCTAGGCAGGGGGG
>JAFIEX010000205.1 GCA_020832365.1 Crocinitomicaceae bacterium | reverse complement strand
GAAATATCTGGCTTAATCATTTTCTTGATTAAATCGTGAGACACCGAAGAAGAAATTACCAATAATAAACCAGCAGCTGTTGATAATGCGGCAGCCAAACAACCAGCGGCAACCAGGGCAATAACCCAATTCGGTAAACCAGCAATTTCAGGATTGGCCATCACCATGATGTCGTTGTCCACATACAATTCATTCACCGCTTCAGAAGGGTTGGTAACAACTCGCTCCCCATGCTCTCCCCTATTATCTCCATCAAAAACTGGTTTATTACCATCCCCCTCCATTGCTGGACCATCACCATAAAACTGAATTTTACCATCTTGATTCTTATCAACCCAACCGATTAAGCCTAAGGACTCCCAATTGGTAAACCATTCTGGCATTTCTTTATATTCTGCTTGGTTCACTGTCTCCATTAAATTCACACGTGCAAAAACTGCTACTGCTGGAGCTGTTACATATAAAATAGCGATAAACAATAAGGCAAAACCAGCAGATTTACGAGCATCCTTCACCCTTTTAACAGTGAAGAAGCGTACAATGACATGCGGTAATCCTGCTGTTCCAACCATCAAAGCTAAGGTGATTGCAATGACATCAAACATACTTTTTGAACCTTCTGTGTAAGGTGCAAACCCAAGTTCTTCAGAGAGTCCATCTAAGCGATCCATTAAATAAATATCTGGATTACTAGCTAACACGTCCCCCATACCGAGCATTGGAATAGGGTTATTGGTCATTTGAATTGAAACAAAAATGGCAGGAACCATAAAGGCAAAAATCAAAACGCAATACTGAGCAACTTGGGTGTAAGTAATTCCTTTCATCCCACCCAATACGGCATAAAACAGCACGATAATCATTCCAATATAAACTCCAGTGTCGATCTCTACCTCCAAGAAGCCATAAAAAACAACTCCCACGCCACGCATTTGTCCAGCTACATAGGTAAATGAAATAATCAAGGCACAGATTACCGCTACTGATCGTGCTGAATTACTGTAGTACCTATCCCCAATAAAATCTGGCACCGTGAATTTTCCGAATTTTCGCAAATAGGGAGCAAGCAACAATGCTAAAAGTACATATCCACCTGTCCATCCCATGAGAAAAACCGCCCCATCATACCCCATAAAAGCGATGATTCCTGCCATGGAAATAAAGGAGGCGGCTGACATCCAATCTGCGGCTGTTGCCATACCATTTGCGATTGGGCCAACGCCTCCACCTGCTACGTAAAAGTCTTTTGTAGATCCAGCTCTTGACCAAATGGCTATTCCAATATATAAGGCGAATGTTAGCCCTACGATAATATATGTTAAAGTTTGTGCATCCATAATTTCTAATTTTTAATCTTCGTCGTAACCATATTTTTTATCTAACTTGTTCATGAGTCGCACATATACAAAAATCAGTATCACAAACACATAAATAGACCCTTGTTCCGCAAACCAAAACCCGAGCTTAAAACCACCCATTCTAAATTGATTGAGAAAATCCTTGAAAAGTATTCCAGCCCCAAAAGAGACTAAAAACCATATTGAGAGTAATATCACTAAATAGCGTAAATTTTCTCGCCAATACGCTTTTGCGTTTTCATTTTTGTTGTTCATAGCTTTTTTTGTTTTGGTTTATAAATAAATCATCGCTTGTAAGCTCAAACGGTGATCTGCTCTATCTAAAAAAGTAATATTTTGATATTCTAAAGTTAGTTTAGCATTGTGTCCGCTAATCATAACGTTTAACCCTGCACCAAAATTATTTCTGGTCAACCCATCAAAATCCAAGGATTGATTCCCAACAGAAACATACGGTTGGTAACGCACATGCTCAAAATCACCAGGCAACATATAACCAACATGGCCATAAAACATCCATCCAGAGGCATAAGGTCCAAAATTATAATTGGTGCCATAATTGTTGTGTTGTGCTAAACCATAAGCTGTAACTGAAGCGCCATTTTCTCCAACTGGATGGTCATAAAACACATCTAATGCGAAAAGATTAACGTCCTCACCAATTAATTCATTACTGTCGTCTAGACGAACGGCACCATTTGGATGCGCAAAAAATCCTGCTCCGATATTTAACAATTTCTCAGCTCCTAAATAAGAGCCAACGCGATACGGTAAAAAATTAGATTCAACATTGAGCAAGTTATATATAAAATATCCACCATAAGTCCTACCAGCTTGTCGATGCCCCAACAATTTCCTGCCTTGATAAACTGCCTGATTTTGCATCGTTGGTCTTGCATCCAAAGAATTGGTCATGGCTTCATTAAAAGAAACCTGATACTGAAGCTTTCCAAAAGTACCTTTTCCAAAGATACCAATGTGGCGCTGAAATTGATCCGATAAACCCAATGTTGACCAAGTAGGTCGATGGTTATCCATGGTTAAGAAGTTCAACGTTCCTTGACTGTTCAATCGAGACAGACCATTCCAATAATGTAATCCCCCACCGACAACATGATCCGGATGAACATTATATTGCACCCAAGCGTCATGCATAAAAAGCTGTGGTGTTCTTGTTGCTCCAACAGGCTGCATATTATCTCCATTCAAACTATTGATTCCAAAGTGTGTGATCACCAAAAAATTTTCAATCAACTGTCCATAGGCTAAAAATCGAGCTCTTCTGAGCTGCATAGTTACTAAGCTTTCATCTTGCGCTGGAGCATCATCCATGTTTACTTGAAATTGTGTCCAAGCAATAAAGCGAATATATTTTTGCTCCGTTGAATCAAAAGTAACTTTAAAGCCTCCTTTGTAATAAGGGTTCCCTTGCGAAAATAACTGAAAAGTAACAGTCAAAAAGAGCGAAAATAGAATGAAGTAATTCCTCATATTCAAGATTTTAAAAAGTTAACTCTCAATGAATCAACCTTACGAACTTGAGAAGAAATTCTTTGCAATAGAAAAATGATATAGATAATTGGTAAACAAATATCCTGAAATTAGCACCCAAAAGCAAAGCGTGTCCTAAAATCCTAAAGCGAAGCGTATCTAAAAACCTACTTAAACCTTTCCCACTTAATTACCATGTATTTATCACCAAGTTCGGTAACAACAACACCAGCTCCCTTTGTATTAGATGGTTCGCCGAAGTATTTCGATAATTCTGATTGGTTTAGAATCTTGTAAGTTGGATGGTAGTCGGTATTTTTCACTTTATGAATGTTATATTTTTTAACCCAATTCATAACACTAACGTGAGAAACACCTAAAATACGCTCGATTTCGCGATAAGTTAGCCCTTCTAGATATAGCTGTAAAGCCTTGGTCACATAGTACATATCGATTTGTTTACCGATTTTATTTACTGTAAAATGATACCCGCAGTCATTGCATTTGTAGCGCTGTTTATTATTAACAACACCGCTTTTTACCACTTTATTTGATTGACATTGAGGACAAACTTTCATGATATATATTATTTTAGCATAAATATAATAATTTAGCAGATATATTGAATAAAAAGATGATTCCTTTTTTGGAATATTCTCTAACAAATGTGCGTTCAAACAACATTTCTGCTTTGGCTAACAACCAAAATACAGATTCATTTGTTATATTCGCAAGGTATGGATATAAAATTCAAAAATAGAAGAAAAGCACGCAGAGGTCGGGCTTTACTAGCTGACCCATTTGGGCAAGATGATTACTTCGGGCGCTCTGTAGTCTATTTATGTGATCACAATGCGGACGGCAGCTTTGGATTTGTAATTAATAATTATATAGATATTAATCTTTGGGAAATAGCGAAGAATTTTCCAAAAACGAATAATGCTGTTAGTGTTGGGGGGCCTGTTGAAACACAAAATATCTTTTTTCTCCACACCTTAGGTAAAATGATAGATGGTGCTATGGAAGTTGAAGACGGAATATTTATGGGGGGAGACTATGACCAGTTACTATCTCTTATTGAAGACAATAAAGTTTCGGAAAACCAAGTGCGTTTCTTCTTGGGATATTCTGGTTGGAGTAAAAATCAGCTAGAAGATGAAATTAAAGAGCATGCATGGATTGTTGCACCAGTTTTGAATCCTCTGGAAATTATGGATAGTACTATTCCAAATCTTTGGGAGTACTTTATGAAAAGAGAAGGCAAAAATTATGAGATTTTCACAAAGTTCCCCAAGGATATACAACTAAACTGATTAAATTATGCAGTCATGTATTTACACTCCAAAAAAGAATTCAAGAAATTAAAGTTAGGTGAAAGATACACCGCATTGCAGAAAAGTGGAGAATACATAGGTGCTTTATTAACAAACTCGCACAGGCGCTACCTCTATTCTTACAACGGCTTCTTTGTAGAGCTTTGGATTTTAGTTTCATTCAATCAGGTACAATGGATTGAGGTGCAAGAAAACCAAGATATCCTAAACGACTATGTGAAAGATATGAATGTTAAAAATTACTTCGATATTTAATTTATTTCGCAAAGTCAAATAAATTTTACATAATTTTGATCAAAATTAGATTAAAATGTCCATTGGAAGAATTACTGAAGAAATCATCAACCGATCTCCATTTTTGAGAGAGGCGCTAACAGAAGATTTAATTAATGTTTCTGCTTTAGCCAGAAAATTCAAGCCAGAAATTGAAGAAATCTCTAAGAAAAAAGTGAAAGAAGGTGCCATAGTTATGGCAATCAAGCGAATGTCGCCTGGATATTATCACAAGATAAACTTGAAAATTAAACAATTCATGGGAACTCTTGGTGATTTTTTAGTCAGAAGCGATTTAGAAGACTTTACCTTTGAAAATTCTACTACGCTTACACTGAAACAAGCAGAATTGATGAAAAGAATCAATGAAAAACAAGATGTTTTTTACACATTTTGTAATGGTGTAAATGAATCAACAATTATCACAAGTGCAAGTGTTGTAGAAAGCCTTAAAGAAGTTTTCAAAAAAGAGAAACTCAAGTCCCACAATAAGGATTTGGCCTCTATAACTATTAAACTCCCTTCTTCTAATACTGAGATTTCAGGAATTTACTATTATATCTTAAAGCACTTGGCTTGGGAAGGAATTAATATTGTGGAAATCGTATCTACGGCAAATGAATTTTCCGTTGTAGTAAATTCAGACGATATTGACGCAGCTTTTTCTGTACTCATGCAACTTAAAAAACAAGGCAAGTCTGTCGCTTCATTAATTGATGGTTAAAATTGATGTAAAAAAAAAAATTAGAGAAGGTCTGAGTGCTGCTATTCAGACCTTATTCTTTTGTAGTTATTTCTTTTTTTCAAATGCAGCGATACTAATCAGTCAACCCA
>JAFIEX010000204.1 GCA_020832365.1 Crocinitomicaceae bacterium | reverse complement strand
TTAGTGGGTGTTTTTTTATTTATATACCATGAGATATTTTTATTTATTACTAGCACTTTTTTTTACTACGCTCACAGTTGCGCAAACTAATTTAAGTTTTGAAGATTGGGATAATGACGGCAACCCAGAGGTTTGGGATTTGTTTGGAACAGGTATTTCCATGAATGAATTAACGGATATTGGTGATGTGACGGATGGTCAAGGAACTCTTGTAATTCCTATCACTCAGATGAGTGATGTTCCTACTGACGGTGATCATTATGTGAGATTGACCTCTTTTGATATGAGCAACTCATTTGACCCGAATCAATTTCCTGACCAAGCTTATGGCGCAATTGTTTATCAAAAATTCAATGATCCGAATCAGTATATCGATGTTTCATTCGATGCTAAAGGGGAATGGATTGGAACGGACTTAGGTGTATTTATTGTCAATGCTTTGGACGCATCTGGTAATCTTGTAGGTCAAGGAATCGCGACTGTTTCGGGAAGCCAACCTTCATTTCAGAGTTATACTGCAACTATTAATTATGTCTCATTGGAGCCTATCACAGCTTATGAGATCATCATTTGCTCTAGTTTGCGAGAAGTAATCGAAAATTGGCAAGGACAGCCAGCACCAGCAATTCAGCCTGGATCAATAATGGACGTGGATAATATTCAACTTGGTCAAACGGTGATTACCCCGCCAAATGTCTCTAATGTTGTTGCCTCTGATATCGGAAATAATGGAAATGGTACGGATTTACAAGTGACCTTTGATGTGCCAAGTGATGAAACAGGTATTGCAGCTTATCATTTAATTGTTTTCAGACCAAACCTAAATCCTGGCATGTTGCAAGGTGCTGCTGCTTTTATAGCTGAGTATGCTTCAGCAACGCTAACTCCAGATGGAACGAATAAAACACATGTTTTTTCAGCAACAGATAATTATTGGCAAATCAATACAGCAGGCAATGCGATTGATAGTATCTTAATAACAAATGACGTCGATTTCAGAGTTTGGGTTTATGTACAAGGCGCAAATGGTTTTGGTAATGTTTTTGAAGGCTCTAATGTAATCACTTTAAAGGATGAGCCGCTTTCTATTCTAGAAAATAATTGGGTAACCCGTGTATTCCCTAATCCAGTAGCTGATTTGCTGTTTTTTGAAACAGACAACTTGAATATTGCTTCTGTTCAAATAATTGATTTGAAAGGAGCAAGTGTTATTAGTTCTAAAGTGAATGCAACTTCTGGTAAAATAGATGTGAGTGGATTGGAAAATGGCGTTTACCTCTTTCAAGGTTTAGATGAAGCAAATAATATTTTAATTTCTAAAAAAATAATGGTTAAATAATTTTCTCATAAAATCAACCATTAAGTGGGTGCTTCTATGGAGGCACCCATTTTTTTTAAAAGCTAAATGGCTAGTGTTTAAGCTAAGCATGTTGTTGCCTACTAGTGTGAAGTGTTTAGTTAGTTTTTTATTTGTTAAAATAACTTTAAATACGTGATGAAAAGCTCGATTTTTAGTATTTTTTGAAAAAAGAACATGATTATAATTGAAAAGTATACTAAATCTGACCAGCTAAAGACTAAAGAACAAGCGGAATTAGTTCAATTCTTTTTTGAGCATCTTGATATCTACGGTGATAGTAAAGAAGCAATTACCAAATGTATTGATTTTGTGCAAAATAAAAACGGTAATACAGCAGGGCTTATTTTGTTAGCTAAAGAGGAAGATGAAATTATTGGAGCTGTTGTCATGAACGAGACAGGTATGCAAGAATATATTCCAGAAAATATTTTGGTTTACATTGCAGTACATGAAAAAGCCAGAGGTAAAGGAATTGGTCAAAGATTAATGGAAGCGGCTAAAGCGAGTGTGTCTGGTGGAATTGCCTTGCACGTTGAACCAGATAATCCAGCTAGAAAATTGTACGAGCGTTTGGGTTTTACAAATAAATACCTCGAGATGAGATGGCAAAAATAAATCTTCCTGATTTACGCAAAGTTCGAAAGGAATTACACGATTTAGCCGAATTATCGAATCATGAAATAAGTACCTCGGCATTCATTCAAAGTGAGCTAGAACGCTTGTCTCCAAATAACATAATAAATAAGATTGGCGGACATGGTATCGTTGCGAAATTTAAAGCAAAAACAGCTTCCAAGTCAACCTATGTAATTCGTGCAGAATTGGATGCGTTACCATATGGAGCAGATGGGCAAAAGCACCTCTGTGGTCATGATGGACACATGACGATTGCTCTGGGAGTAGCGCAATATTTTGCAAGCACTCCTCTAGATTATGCGGATGTTTATGTGTTATTCCAACCCGCTGAAGAGACAGGCGAAGGCGCGAACAGAATGCTCAACGATAAACGGTGGTCCTTGCCTAAAAATGCCATTTTTCTAGCATTACATAATTTACCTGGTAAACCGTTAGGAACAGTTTTTTGTAAAGCAGGTGTTTTCTCTGCGGCTTCTGTTGGTGTGGTTATTAAATTGGAAGGTATAACATCCCATGCTGCTGAACCAGATAATGGAATTAATCCAGCAGGTGCAGTTGCACAGATGTTACAGCAATTACCTGCATTGACAAACCATGACACCAAAGATTTTCAGCTGGTAACACCAATATGTGTGAAGTTGGGTGATTTGAATTTTGGAATGAGTCCAGCTGATAGCATGCTTGGGTTTACGATTAGGACTTTAGATAATGCGCGAATGCTAGAACTCCAGAAAAAAATAGAGGAACTAGCCATTTCAATTGCAAAAGAGCATCATTTAAAAATTCAAATCGAATACCATGAAAAATTCGATGCTGTTGAGAATAACCAGAATGTACTGATTGCACTAAAAGAGGCTTGCAAAAATCATCAAATTAAATTCCAGGAAATGGAGTTGCCAAATTTATGGTCTGAAGATTATGGATGCTTTTTAACACATCATAAGGGTCTCATGTTTGGGCTTGGTGCTGGAGAAACAGCGGCTCCGTTGCATCATCCAGATTATACTTTCCCAGATGACCTAATTTCTATTGGTGTGCAAATATTTATTCAAACAATATCCCAGCATTATGCAAAGCAGTTCCCAAATAACGATAAGTAAAGCCGCATTAGAAATAAACTTGAATTTCATGAGGTCAATCTTAAGAAAGGATGTAGAAATAGTTTCTGTGATTAAAGGTAACGCTTATGGTCATGGAATTGAGGCTTTTGTTCCTTTAGCCATTTCCGCAGGGATAAATCATTTTGCTGTTTACTCTGTGCAGGAAGCTTATAGGGCACATGCTGTCGCAAATGAACATACGGAATTTATGATTATGGGGTATGTGGAAGGCTCAGCTTTAAAATGGGCCATAGCTAATCAAATCTCATTTTTTATTTTTGATGTAGATCGGCTTAAAGAAGCTATTGGTTATTCCAAAGAATTAGGCGTGCCAGCGAAGGTTCATCTAGAGGTTGAAACAGGTCTAAACCGAACAGGTATAGATGAAGCAAATATGCTTGAGGCACTAGAAATTATTGAGGCCAATAATGGTGATTTGGAAATCCTGGGTGTATGCACGCATCTAGCTGGGGCAGAGAGTATAGCGAATGATGCAAGAATTAAACAGCAACTCAGAAGATTTAATCAATATAAGTCACAAATTTTAGCGAAAGGTTGGGAACCAAAATATTGGCATACTGCATGTTCAGCGGCATTGTTAAGCTACCCAAAGTCGAGAATGAATTTGGTAAGAGTTGGGATTTTACAATATGGATTTTGGCCAAGTCAAGAGACATTTATTCAGTATTTAACTTCAAAGAAGATTAATTCTGATCCCTTGAAAAGGCTTATTGCATGGAAAACGAAGATAATGAGCATTAAGCAGGTTAATCAAGGAGAATTTATAGGTTATGGGACTTCTTTTTTAGCTGCCAAAAATATGCGTATAGGAATCATCCCTGTGGGTTATGCAGATGGCTATTCAAGAAATCTAAGTAATTATGGAAGAGTGGTGGTAAATGGAGTAAGACTACCAGTGGTTGGACTTGTAAATATGAACACGTTGATGATTGACATAAGTGAGGTTGAGGATGTGAAGAACGGAGATACAGTTTATTTAATTGGTGGTCAAGAAGGGGAAATAAACATATCAGTGGCCTCTTTTGGTGAGTTGAGTAATCAGTTGAATTATGAACTCCTAACTCGTCTTCCACACCATATTCCGAGATTAATACAAAACAATTAAATTATAAAAAACATGGCTTACGTAACACTGGATCGGAAAAAACTTGAAAAGAATTACTTGTATTTGTCACGGTTATTTAAAGAAAGAAATATTGAATGGGGAGTAGTTTCGAAGCTGTTATGCGGAAATAGATCTTTTATTCAAGAATTAATAGCCCTTGGAATTCGCGAAATTCATGACTCGAGAATAAGCAATTTGAAGATGGTAAAATCGATTTGTTCTGATGTGCAAACTGTCTATATAAAACCACCAGCAAAAAGAAGTATTAAAAGCGTAATTCAATTTGCAGATGTTAGCTTAAACACAGAGTTGCACACGATAAAAATGTTGTCTGATGAAGCTCAACGACAGAATAAATTCCATAAAATCATTATTATGATTGAGTTGGGCGACCTGAGAGAAGGTGTAATGGGAGCGGAATTAATTAGCTTTTATGAGCAGGTTTTTGAGTTGCCAAATATTAGTATTATTGGCTTAGGTGCTAACCTTAATTGTTTGAATGGCGTAATGCCCAATGAAGATAAGTTAATTCAATTATCGCTTTACAAACAATTGATTGAAGCAAAATTTAATAGGAGTATTCCTTGGGTTTCAGGTGGTACATCTGTTGTTATTCCTTTGTTATTGAGCAATAGAAGGCCCCAAGGTGTTAACCATTTTAGAATTGGAGAAACTTTGTTTTTTGGCGTTAATTTATTCGATAATTCGACAATTCAAGGAATGGAAAATGAGGTCTTTAAGCTATATGCTGAGATAATAGAGTTGACAGAAAAACCTGTTGTTCCTACTGGTGAATTGGCTGAAAACCCCTCTGGTGAAAAGTTTGAAGTTGATGCATCTGAATATGGGAAAATGACTTTCCGTGCCATTATTGATATAGGCTTATTGGATGTTTCCCCTGAGTTTTTAAGGCTGGATGACGATCAATTAACTATAGAAGGTGCTAGCTCTGATATGCTAGTGATTAATACAAGTAAATCGGAAAAAAACTATAAGGTAGGCGATGTTATAGCGTTTCAAATGACTTAC
The DNA here is from genome assembly GCA_020832365.1 of Crocinitomicaceae bacterium. Classification (GTDB taxonomy): domain Bacteria; phylum Bacteroidota; class Bacteroidia; order Flavobacteriales_D; family Crocinitomicaceae; genus JAFIEX01. The sequence goes on along the minus strand of JAFIEX010000204.1, from coordinate 47 downwards.
ATGGGGGCGCTTGGTGTTATGAACTCCAAATACATTGAGAAAGTTGT